>CAYYVY010000013.1:0-61145 GCA_964475265.1 uncultured Anaerolineaceae bacterium
CCCTGACATTTTTATTGAACTATTACACTGACCTTTTCATTGACCTATAACAGCCTGATTCCCAAAATGCTTGCCGTGCGTCTCACGGCATATGCAGCATGGAAATTGCCTGCTCGACGGATTCGGGGCTGCCAATCAGGCCGATGCGGTCTCCAAGCTGCAAGATCGTTTCGCTGGTGGGTACGGAAACACTTTCGTCCCGCTGGATGCTCAGGATGAGTGCATTGCCGGGTAAGCGAATCTTGCGCATGGGAACCCCGGCGAGAGTGGGATTGTTGAAGCGCACCTCGCCCACTTCGACATTGGCCGTGTCGGCCAGCAGGATATCGAACGCCAGCGGATAGCGAATGGCACCTTCGAGAGCTATGGCGATCGCCAGCGCTGGTTGAACGATCTTCACTCCTAAATCTTGAAGCTTGGGGATTAATTCGACGTCGCTGATGCGTGATATCACCAGGGGGATGTCGAAATCCTGCCGGGCAAGTGTGCATACTTCCAAGGTTTCAGTGGAACTGCTGGTGAGGTCGATCAGGATACGGGCGGTGGCGGCATTCGCTTCGCGCAGTGCGGTACGGAAATCCGAACAATTGCAGTAGATCGTTGCGTTAAGTTCTTCGAAGGCTTGGATACGGCTTTCATCCGGGCAAATGATCGCAACCCGCTCACCGCCTGGCAGCAGGCGTTCGGCCAGGAATTCGGCCATTTGATCTTGTCCCAGGATGATCACGCCCTGGCGGGTCATCTCTTCGCTTTTGGGGTAAAGGCGGTTGAAGAGAAGCGGCGCGAACGTGCACGAAATGATAGCGAGCAGAATGATGGCAGCATTCAACGCCTCGCTGATTGCGCCCAGATTACGGGCAATCGAGGCGGCGGCGATGATCAACGAGAGACGCGCGGAAAGCAAGAAACCTGCGGCGAAGGATGCGCGCCACGAGAACTGGAAGCGGAAGACTAACGCCGGTATGATCTTGACCAGGGCCGCCAAGACAATGAGAAACGGTATGAGCAGCAGGGCGGAAGGTGACTCGATGAGAGTACGTAGATCGAACTCCACTCCAACCATGATGAAGAAAATGGGAATGAAAAAGCCGTATCCGATAGCGTCGAGTTTCTCGCGAGAATCGACGTCCGTTGATCCGGCAATCAGGCTGGCAATTGCACCAGCCAAGAACGCCCCAAGAATCAGCTCTACACCCAACGCCTCGGCAAGCACCACCCAGGAAACCATGAGGGCGAAAGCGCCGCGTACCCGAATTTGGGCCGTCGCGCTCGATAAATCCTCGAGAATCCGACGCAGAAAAGGCACTCCGGTGACACGTTGCCCGATCCTTGCCGCCAATACGAACAGTGACAACAACACTGGAATGAGCAGCAGATCGAGCGTCAACCCCTGGCTGTTTATGGCGATGACGATGGTTAGCAACAGCAGGGTGACGAAATCGGCGATGGACGATGCCACCAGTAAAAACTGGCCGTAGCGTGAGTCCAGAATTGCTCTTTCCTTGAGGACCGGCACTACGACACCGAGCGAGGTGGTGCTGAGTATCAGCGCCATCAGTAGAGGATTTTGGATGCCGTCAAGCCGCGATAAGGCGAATGCTCCCAGCAATGCAAGCCCGATGGTGCCCGCTAGGAGGATAAACGCGGTGGGCAGCGGCTGTTTCCACCAGGCATGCTTTGCGGTCTTGCCGCGCGCGGGAAGCAGCAGGTTGAAATCCACTTCCAGTCCCGAAAGAAACATCAGGTAAGCAAACCCGAATTCGGCCAGAAATTGAAGCGTGGCTGACCTTTCGACCAGGTTAAGACCGCTGTGACCGATGATTACGCCGGCGAAAATCTCTCCGACGACGATGGGGAGGCTTATGCGTTTGATGCGGCTCGTGAGAACGGGAACGACCACAGCCAGGACCGTGATCAGTAAGAGCGCAGAAAAAGGGTTGTGTTCCAATTTTATTTTTCCCGGACCTCGTGCAACGAAGACATTGTTCTTACGGCAGCAAGGGGCTTTTGAGCGCGTAGATGAAGTCCGCAAAGAGTCCGTATGCCGTGGTCCGCGGACTCGGGTCGGATTCGACGAGTGTGAGATCGCCGAGCACGTCGCTTTTGAAGGTGATGGCACAGGATGTGCCTCGGACGTTGAAAAGCAGGTTTTCGGGTCCCACCAGCGTCGGCCGTACGCTGGCACGTATTCCTCCGGCGTGTTTTTCCGCACGGCAGAGCAATTTCCAGCGCGTTCTCTCCGCTGCAGCCGAAGTGACGTCTTCCGGCTTGATGTTTTCGATGCCCTCTCGTTCGACTTGATCTGGCGTGAGCGCTGATCCCATGAGCACGGTGACGAGGGCCGCCACTTTGATGGCGGCGTCCCATCCCTGTGTATCACCCTGGGGATCGCTTTCAGCGATACCGATAGATTCGGCGACTGCAACTGATTCTTCGAAAGACTTGCCGTCCTCCATGAGGGACAGAATCAGGTTGGTGGTCGAATTTAATATGCCTTCAAAAGCATGGACTTCGGCTGCCGGAAGTGTCTCGCGCCAAGTCGCGAATACCGGGGCGCCGTCCATCACCGTGGATTCGAACAGGAAATGTTTGCCGCGTTCCTTTGCCAGTGCGCTCAATCGATCGTAGGCGTGCACCACGGGACCTTTGTTGGCCGTAATGGCATGCATCCCATTTTCCAGCGCAGTGCGGATGTGATCGATTGCCGGTTGGCCGGTCTGGTAATTGACGGGCGTATTCTCAAATAGAACATCCGCCCCGCACAAACGAACGAAGCCGACGCCGTGCTCCGGCGTCTCAGCCTCCGAGAGCCGGGCAAGCGATTTTCCTTGGCCGGCGAGGTCAAGTGCTTTCTCGAGATCGAGGCATTGCGGGGACAACGCCATTCCGTGCCGCCCCGTGGCGATGCCCACGGTACGCCAGGTGATGCCGTGTTGATCGCGAAGCGTCCCTTGCTTATCGAGAAAAAGACGCGCCAATGCCTGGCCGACGTTGCCGAATCCGAGAAAGGCGATTTTTACGTCCTGCATGTTTCCTCAATCAATTGCTGCGTTAATTGCGAAGGATTATACCAGCGGGTAAGGATAGGGCCGCCCTGGACCTGGCTTGGGGAAACGCCGCGCCGCGAGCAATTTCCTGGCGCGGTCCTTAAGCGCTTGAATTTCGTTTTCGGAGAGCAGCTCCATGTACGCAGCGTGTAACTCGTCGTCCTCTTCCAGGTGTTGGAGAAACGCTTCCACGTTGGCGAGGATCCCCTCCGGGATGGCTTCGTCGACGAAATCCCACACGACGGTGCGCAGCTTGTAGTCCTGATGGAAGCATACGCCGTGATCGATCAGGTGGATGTGACCCTCGGGAGTCAGGAGGACATGGCCGCCTTTACGGTCGGCGTTGTTGATCAGAAAGTCGAAGGCAACGACGGGGCGCAGTCGTTGTTTCTCGGCGTCGCTGAAGCTGAAATAGTGCCGTTCCGGATCGGCGTCGATGAAAAGCTGCAGGGATCCCGATCCGGCGGGACCATCCTGGCGCAGCACCGTCGGGGGAACGAGATCCCATCCCAGTGCATTACTGGTGATAAATGCGGCGACTTCGCGTGCGGCGAGAGACCCGCGCGGAAAATCCCACAACGGCCGTTCCCCCTGGGACGGCTTGTACACGGCCGGGAGCGATTCTTGATCGCAGGTTACCTGGGCGAGGAAGGTGAAATTCGAACTCCAGGTGAACTGACCCACGACTTCGATCTTGCCGTACGTGAGATCGTGCAGCACTTTCTGGAGCTCCGTATCGGTGGGAATCATTTTCATCCAATTCGTCATCATGGACATCATAGACTGACTGCTGGAATCGAGATGGGATCGTGAGGGCGTTAATGTTTGTGCCCGTTGCGTTTCGGGCAGAAGTGGCCAGCGGAATCGATGGGTTGACCACAATTACCGCATATCGGGCGTCCGCGGCTGGCGACTTCCAGTCCCCAGGCGCACATGCTGCGTAGCTGCGATCGCGTGCACCAGAATCGTGCGACACCGGCTGTTTCAGGATCGTCGTCTTCGTCTTGAATCTCGCGCGCCACGAGCACCAGCAAATCGTTCTCTTCATCGTATCCCAGGCCCATGTGTCCGACGCGAAAGACGGGATCTATCGGCTTTTCGAGCTCCATTTCGTCTTCGTCGTAAACCGCTTCGGCGTTCGCCAGATCCGGGAAGCGTTCGTCGAGATCGGCGAGGAATTGTTCCAGGCCGATGGCCAAGGACTGCACCTGCTGTTTTTCAACGATCAAAGTAATTAGTTCCTCGCTCTTGCGTGCCTGGATATAGAAGACGCGTTGGCCGAGCGGGCCAATGGCACCGGCCGTGATGCGAGCTACAGGCTTCAGATCGTACTCCTTGGGTGTCATCCGAACTCCGCGAACGATGTCTTCTTCGAGATTTATCGTTATTCCCCAACTCTACAGGAAGTATATCATCCCCGCTCGGCCGCGATGGTGGCCCGTCGGTCATTCAAACCGATGAGACGGACGTGTCCGTCGCCAATCTGGAGAACGCTGATGGATGCCGGTGAGATCGTAAGACGTTGAAAAAGGTCGAGCGGCAGGCCGAGGTAATGGGCGATGGCGAGCTTGATCGGGTCGGAGTGGAAAATGCAGGCGATGATCGCCTTGGGAGTCCCGTACTCGGCGCGCAGCGTCTCCAGTTCGGAGACGATGCGGGCTTGGGCTTCCGGGAAGGATTCCCCCTCGGGGAAACGCGCCAGCGAGGGCGTGTTTTGAATGACCCGCCACAGCTTTCGTTTGTATAAACCTTTCAGGGAAGCACCCTGCCATTTGCCGTATTGGATCTCCCCCAAATCCGCTCGCACGATGACTTCTTTGTTCTTCGATGCAGCGAGCGGTGCGGCGGTTTCCATCGCCCGTTCGAGTGGACTGGAGAAGATCGCCCGCAGTTTGACGGGTTTTAATACCTGTACCAGCGCATCCGCTTGCAGTTTTCCGCGCGCGTTCAGGTGCACGTTCGGCAGCCGGCCGGCGAGTTTCCCTGTTTTTACAAAGTCATTTTCAGCGTGCCGGATGAGAAGAATCGTGGTCATGCTCGTCGCTCAGCGGTTCTGATCACCACGACGGGTGAGGTCTCGCTTGATGGTTTTAATTTCACTTTCTTGCGGCTCAGGAAGAGACTCAACCCGCTCGATGCCCAACGCTTTTCGCTGTGCCTGGCGCCAGCGAGCCAGCCTGCTTTCAACTTCGGTTTCGTATCCCTGGTCGGTGGGTTCGTAGAACACCGTACCCAGGAGATCGTCGGGTAAATATTGCTGGCCGATGTGATGTGCGGAAAATTCGTGCGGATACTGATAGTCCTCGCCGTGTCCCAATGCCTTTGCGTCCCGATTGGCGTCTTGTAGATGCTTGGGCACGTCCACGACGCCTCGTTCCTCGACCAATTTGTAGGCCTTGAAGTAGGAGACCGCGCTGTTTGACTTGGGCGCTGTGGCGAGGTAGAGGGTGGCTTCGACGATGGGGTAAACCCCTTCGGGCAAGCCGACGAATTCAAAGGATTGCAGCGCCGCCGCGGCGACGACCAATCCCATGGGATCGGCCAATCCGATGTCCTCGGAGGCCAGGATCAGCAATCTGCGCAGGATGAAGCGCGGATCCTCGCCGGCGTAAAGCATCTTCGCCAGCCAGTAAAGCGCGGCGTCGGGATCCGAGCCGCGTACGGATTTAATGAAGGCGGAGATCGTGTCGTAATGCGCATCTCCGTCCTTGTCGTAGAGGATGGCTCTGCGTTGGATCGATTCCTGCGCCACGTCGAGGTCGATGTGAATCGTGCCGTTTTTATCGGGTGGGGTGGTTTCGACGGCAAGTTCGAGCGCATTGAGCGCGTTGCGTGCGTCGCCGCCGGCGACCTGGATGAGATGGGCCAGCGCATCTTTATCGAGGGTCACCGATCTGTCGCCGTAACCGCGCTTTTTATCGTGAAGCGCATTTTCGATCACCCGCCGTAAATCCTCGTCTTCGAGCGGCCGCAATTGGAAAATGCGCGAGCGCGAGACCAGCGCGCCGATGACTTCGAAGTACGGGTTTTCCGTCGTCGCTCCAATCAGGGTGATGGTGCCGTTCTCGACGTGGGGCAGCAGGGCGTCCTGCTGTGCTTTGTTCCAACGATGGACTTCGTCGACGAAGAGAATCGTGCGTTTGTTGTACAGCTTGCGGCGTTCCTGCGCTGCTTGGATCACGCGACGAAGTTCCGGCTTGCCGGCCAGCACGGCAGAAATGGTCTCGAAATGGGATTGCGTCGTGTTGGCGATGATCATCGCCAGGGTCGTTTTCCCGGTCCCCGGCGGACCCCACAATATGATCGAAGCGAAGAGTCGATCGGCTTGTATGGCGCGGCGCAGCAAACACTCCTCGCCGACGATCTCTTCCTGGCCGACGAATTCGTCCAGGTTGCGCGGCCGGATGCGCGCCGCTAAGGGCGCTTCCTGCATCAAGCGTTCGCTCAAGGCGTGATCGAAGAGGTCCATGCTGATTATCGATATTGTACCAATGAGTCAGGCTGCCTGAGACATTTTCGAGTAAGTTGGGGCACTACTTATCCTGCTGTATTTCCCGTCGACTGATCTACAATCAACGCAGTCGGACTCTTCGGCGTGCGTTTTAATCGCAAAGGAGGTGAGCACCGAGGAAAGCAGGCTATGTTAGAATGTCCCCTCGAAAAACACTTGCCCTGCGCGCGTCGAGCGAAGAGTCTCTCATGCGCGCAGTTGGGAGCATGATCACAGTGACCGGGCAGAGAACGGCAAAGCAGACGTTCACGCTGGCCTCGGCTTCTCCGCGAAGACGAGATCTGATGGGTATAACCGGTTGGGACGTGCGCCTCGTTTCCACCGAGGTAAACGAACGCTCGAAATCCGGCGAAGACGCGCGCGCATTGGCCTGCCGTTTGGCGGAGACGAAAGCCAGACGTGCGCTGGAAGATTCATGTCCTGATGGCATTCTGATCGCCGCGGACACCGTTGTGGAACACGAGGGCCGGCTGCTCGGCAAACCAGGTGACGAGCGGGATGCGCTGCGCATGCTCACAGCGCTGCGAGGGCGAAATCATATTGTCGTAACGGCGCTGGCGATTGCCGCGTCCGGTGCTGAAACGGTGGAAATCGAAGCTTGTGAGACGAGTGTTCCGATGCGGGAATACTCGACGGAGGAACTGCGCACCTATGTCGCCTCAGGATGTGCCTTCGATAAAGCCGGTGGATACGGAATCCAGGACGAGAGTTTTCATCCGGTTGATCTGGATCGATTGGCCGGCTGCTATGCCAACGTGATGGGTTTGCCTTTGTGTCATCTCGTGCGCGCCACACGTCGTATGGGGGTCGAGCCGCCGAAGGACGTTCCGGTGGCATGTCAGGCCTATACCGGTTACACTTGCCCAGTGTATGCCGAGATTTTGAGGGACGCATCGTGAGACGATTGTCGATTGTCTTCCTTTTCGCGCTCGTTCTCTCCGCTTGTACGGGTTCGACCGGAGCGCCGAATCCGAACGAGGGAGATGGTTTGCCCGATCCGCAGGTGACCTCGCTGGCGGCGCCGAACCCGGATGAAGTAGCGCAGCGTTTTCTGGATGCGTGGCAGGACAGGGACTACGCCGCCATGTATGCACTCTTGAGTCCTTTAACGCAGGATGGGTTGTCCCAAGACGATTTTATCGAGCGCTATGAATACGTGCGTACCACGGCTAATATCATCAGCGTCGATTATCAAATCGTGTCGAGCCTGGTGATCAGTCCCCAGGCCGCGGAGGTGCGCTACCGCCTGACGCTGACCAGTGGCGTCGTCGGGGACATCGTGCGCGAAACGCGCATGGATCTGAAACGTGAGGGCGAAGACTGGCGCGTGGCCTGGACGGACGGGATGATCCTGCCCGAACTGGAGGGCGGCAACCGCTTGCGAATGACCACGCTGACTTCGAAGCGGGCGAATATCTACGACCGCAACGGACAGGCGCTGGCTTCCGAAGCGACGGCCGACGAGCCCAACGTGGCCGCCTTATGGCTGCAGCCTGATCTCATCGGCGACGAGGATTCGGAAGCCGCCATGCTCTCGGCGCTGCGGCGCATGTTCGGGCTGCCGGACAGCGATCCGATCGTTAAGCGCTATGCGCCCATACGTTACACGAATTACTTCACCATGCTGGGGACGGTGCCCTACAGCACGTACAAAAATTACGGCGGGTCGATCGACAATCTGGATGCGGTCATGGTGCGCTTGTACGGCGCCCGCTACTACTTTGGGGAAGGGCTCACGCCTTTTGCGGGCGCGGCTGCGCCGCATGCCATCGGATACGTAAGCCAGATCCAGGAAAATGAGTTGGAAGAACTTCGGGCGCTCGGCTACGCGGGAGATGAGTTCGTCGGGCGCACCGGTATCGAAGCGGTCTATGAGGACGAACTGCGCGGTATCCCGGGCGGCACGCTGTATCTCACCGACCCGGAGGGTAACATCACAGAGCCCATCGCCTCGCGCGAGGTGCAGCTGCCCTATGCGGTATACACCACCCTGGATCGAGATTTACAGATGGCGGCACAGGAAGCATTCGGTGAGTTTGCCGGCGCCATCGTGGTGCTCGAACGCGACACAGGTGCCGTGCTGGCGATGGCTTCCTCGCCGGGTTTCGACACCAATCTCTTCGATTATGAAAATCCGAACGCTCAATTCGGCAACGCATTTCCGCTATTAAATGAAAGTCCGTTGGAGCCCTATACCAATCGCGCTACGAACGGGACCTACCCGCCGGGCTCGACTTTCAAGATCATCACCCTGGCGGCGGCGCTCGAATCCGGAGAGTACACCGCCAATACGATGTACGACTGCCAGTTGGAATTCACGGAGCTTCCGGGGATCATCCTTTACGATTGGCGCTATGAGAGAGATTGGGCGCCCGCTGGTGAAATTAATTTGGTACAGGGCTTGGAATACTCCTGCAACCCGTACTTCTGGCACATCGGCCTCGATCTGTACCAAAAGGGCATGCAGACAGCGATCCCGGACATGGCCGCGGCATTCGGCCTGGGGCAACCCACAGGTATCGAGATCGGCGAAGCGGCAGGGCTGGTTCCCGACCCGGATTGGAAGCTGGCCGAAACCGGCGAGGGCTGGGGTCCGCAGGATCCAGTGCAGCTCGCCATCGGCCAGGGGGCGATGCTGGTCACGCCGCTGCAAATGGCGCGCTTGGTGGCCGCGGTCGGAAACGGGGGCACCCTCTATCGCCCGAGTTTGGTGCTGCGTGTCGAGAACGCCGACGGGGAGGTGCGTTACGAATTCGCGTCCGAGGTGCAGGGTGAACTGCCGGTGAGTCCGGAAAATCTGGCGGTTATCCAGCAAGCCATGACCAACGTCGTGCGCGTGACCACGGCCACCGCCTATCGCAAATTCCTCGGCTTGAGCGTCGACATCGCCGGCAAAACCGGTACGGCGACCACGGCGGGCGAAGGTGATAACCCGCACGCCTGGTTCGTCGGATATACGTTCGAAGGGCGGGATGATCTTCCCGACATCGCCATCGCCGTCGTGCTCGATTACAAGGGCGAGGGCTCGGATTGGGCGGCGCCGGTCTTCCGCAGAATCGTGGAAACCTATTTCCGCGGCCAGGCGCAGTCGCTTTATCCCTGGGAGGCGCGTATCGGCGTGCCCAAGACGGAAACGCCGGTACCGGAAGATGGGGAAGCGACGGCCACGCCCGAGCCCTAAACCAAAGGCGAACCCGTGACTGACGAACGCAAACTGCCCGGCCTGATCGTACGCGCGCAATCCGGATTCTTTCACGTCGAAACCGAAGAAGGCATCGTTGTAGCAGAATTACGCGGCCGCTTGACGAAAGCGCGCATGGAGACAGATGCGGCTGCGTTGGGCGATCGGGTCTGCGTGCAAGTGCATGCGGACGGCACGGCGACGATCGAAGCGGTCGAGGAACGCCAGCGTGTGCTATCGCGGCGATCCCCCGGCAGGAGCGAAGTGGAGCAGGTGATCGTGGCCAACCCGGATCAGATGATCTTCGTCTTCGCCTGCGCCGAACCGGATCCCAATTTCCGCATGCTGGACCGGCTTCTCGTGGTCGCCGAGCGCGAACGAATCCCGGCCATCGTCTGCGCCAACAAAATCGATCTGGTCACGCGGCGCAGCGCCAAGGCGGAATTCGGGGAATACGGGCATCTGGGCTATGGCGTGATCTACACTTCAGCGCTCTATGGCAAGGGCATTCGAGGTTTGCGGAAGATCCTGCGCAACAAGATTTCGGTGCTTGCAGGTCCTTCCGGCGCAGGAAAAACCAGCTTGTTGAACGCCGTGCAGCCCGGATTGGATTTGGCGACCAAGGAAATCAGCGAGGCAACGGGCAAGGGGCAGCATTCGACCGTGGTACCGATGCTGATCCCGCTGCAGCGCGGGGGCTACATCGCCGACACGCCGGGTCTCAAGGCCTTCGCCTTGTGGGACATCGAGCCCGAGGAGGTGGATGCCTACTTCCCGGAGATACGCCACCTTGTGGCGCAATGTGATTTCAGCGACTGCACCCACGAGCACGAACCCGGCTGCGCGGTCATCGCCGCTGTGGAAGCGAGGAAAATCAGCACGGAGCGCTACGACTCCTATTTACGCATCCGTCATGGTGAGATGGATTAAACGTCTCCACACCGGTTTATGTATCACAACATATATTGCATAATATTAAACAATATCAATAGAAATTGTATTGATGGTATCGGCCTGCCATTGGGTTAAATTTCGGCGCGGTGCGCCCAGAATGGAAGCTCGTATTTCAGAATACGGACGGGAGTTATAGCGGTCGCAGGATGCGGTCTTCGCGCAGGCGTTTGAACCACAGCGAGGCACCGCGAGGCATGGTCTCGATGGCGGCTTCCTGCCAGGCGCGTACGCCGAGGCCTTGAATGGTCTGGGGTTTATACCCCACGGCCCGCCAGGCGCCGACGTGCTGCGCCAGATAGGGCGGAAGGAACAAGAGTGAAGCTTCGCTCTGTAATTCGATCGAGGCCTCTTCGACCGCTTGCATCAAGGCAGGGATCACTTCTTCGATCGCCAATCCTTGTTCGAAGTAGAGCTCGTCGATGCGGGTGACCAGGTTTTCAACCTGCCAGCCGGTCACACCCGCAAGGCGGCCGTCCTGTTCGATCAACAAATAAGCCTTCTCACCAAAAGCCGCCATGACTTCCGCGCGCGACATACGCCGTTTTCCATGCGTGGCGTGCGTGATGAAGCGCCCGATTTCATCGGCGTCTTTAGGCCGGCCGCGGCGTACGATGAACTCGCCCGGCCGGGATACTTCGGGCTCCGGAAGCAGCGGCTCTTTGGGCCGGGGCAGCTTCGCCCAGGCATCCTGCACTTGTTCCCATGTGTCTTCGAAGGAGCCGTCATTGGTGATTACGACCTTGGCGGACTGTAGTTTCAAAGCCTGCGGGGATTGCGAAGCAATCCGCTGTTTCGCAATCGACTCGCTCATGTTGCGTTTCTGGATCAGCCTGGTTGTCTGCAGTTCTTCCGTGGTGTCCACGACCCAGATGGTATCGCAGCCCGCCGCCATGTCCGATTCGAGCAATTTAATGGCTTCGATCACTACGACGCTGTGTATCGAGCGGCGGATGAGAATATCGATGGCGTGGGTGACCAGGGGTTGGACGATGGCTTCCAGACGTTCCAGGGCATTCGGGTCGGAGAAAACGACTTTCGCCAGTTTGCCTCGGTCGATTTGCCTCTCGCCATCCAGGACCCACTCCCCGAAAGACTTCAGAACCAAGTCATGACCCGGTGCGCCTTTCGCAATCGCCCGATGTGCAAGCGCGTCGGCATCGATGCCGTATGCACCGAGGTGTTCGAGCATTTTGCGGACAACGCTTTTGCCGGTGGCTATGTTGCCGGTAAGGCCGATGACGTATTTTCCGGGCCAGCGACTCAAAGGTGGAACTCCTTCGATACTTTCACGTGCTTCATTCTAACCTTGCGTGAATTGGATGTCAAAGGCAGGATCATCGATTCGGCGATGTGTGGTAAACCTGACTTCCGATGGCAAGGTAAATATCGTTCGGCGGACCGAGCGCAAAGGCGGATATTTCGGCTTCAAAGGGCGTTGTGGTCAGGTATTTACCCTGATACACCAGTCGCATGCTGAAGTGCAGCACGCTGTTGCTGAAAATGTCGAGGAAATACAGGGAAGGTTCCGGGGGCGGCGAATAGTTGATCTTTGCCGCAATGGCGCCGGGGATTTGCGGCGCCGCCTCGTGACCCGGGCGATCGTCTTGAAACTTGGGATTTTCCTCGCATTCAACGCGGATGCGATTCGTCTCTTCGAAACGCCGGCAGCGGTCGATGCGGCCGTCGGCGTAGAGGATGAACAGTTCGTCTCCTGCCATGGCCATGTCGATCGATCCTCCAAGATCACGCACGTCTTCCACGAAGAACAATTCCGGTGTGCCGCTGAACAGGCCGCCAGTGGCATTGTAGATCCACACGGAATTTTTGATCGGATCGAGCACGTACAGGGTGTCTTCGAGAACGTCGATGGCTCGAATCCGCCCCCAACCGATGTCGGGCACTGAGAGCTGTGCGATGGCAGGCTGACGCTCCGGCGCGCAGTACAACAGCGTGCCGTCCATATCGATGGCCACGACTCCTTCTGCGCCCAGTGCGCCCGGCTCGGGTTGAACGACGATGTCCACGATCGCGTCGAGGTCGCTGTATGAATTGCTCGAATTGAGGCACTCAAAGGTGGGGTCGATCTTATAACCCCGTTCCGGCGTGCCCCAGGCATGCCACATGATCTCATGCTTCGAATCCAGGACGTAGATATCGGATTCGGAAGCCGCCAGGGCGGTGATGGTTGTGTCGCTGCCGAATCCGCCACTAACCATGGGTTTGAAATCGAGACGAAGGATCAAATCGAGCGTGTCCAAGGCCTCCTGGGTCTTCTGCCACAACGTATCGGCTTCTTTATTCCAATCGTAATCCTTTGCCAATTCCAAAAAATGACGTGCGGCCTCCCAATCGCCTCGCGCTTCTTCTGCACTCGGTTTCATCTCTGCAACCTGAACCGCCGCCTCGGCCTGGAACAGATATTCTTCGAACTGCTGCGAGCGGCCGCGTCCGAAATAAGCGACGGCCGCGATGGCCACCACAACCAGCGGCACGCCCACGGCTGTGCCGATGAGAAAACGGGTGGAAAGATCGCCGCTGGAGGGTGGTTCCACGAGACCCGGCATCATGCCGGCGAGCAAATTGGCAAGCCGATGGCGCAGCGAAAACAGCCCATCGGAAATTTGCTCGCGTAGTTCATCGAGAGATTTCACGAGCGGGCTTCGCGCCGGTCTTGCGGGGCGCGTCCGTGCCGGGGTGTGTGGCCCGGGACGAGGTTGTGCATATTCGCCTTGTAGCTCGCTCCTTGCGCCTGGGGCCGGTTCTTCGTGGGCGATCTTCCTTTCACCGCGCACGACCAGGCGTGCAAGCACGCCGGTCAGATCGTCGCTGCTGGCCGCCACCAAACGATCGATCGCTTGTACGGGATCGATGGACGAGAGTCCGGACAACGTCGTGTCCGACCAAATCGGAGGCGCGGCCGTGGTCAGAATGAAAAGATCGTTCGGCTGGACTTCCAGGTGATGGTAGCGGACGTAGGGTGAGATAGAAACGCCCAATGGGCGTCTGGCTGCCTCCTCGGATGTCAGTCGCAGCACTCGTCCGGGTCGAACGAGAACCGCCTGCCCGGTCCCCGATTGTGCGACATATAAATCTTCGTGGTGGAGCGCGCCGGCCAGGAAATGACATCGGATGGGTTCGCTGGCCCGCTCGTCTTGATTCAAGTCGGTGAGGTGATCGTTGATCGTCTCCACGGCTTCGCGCAATGCGGATGTCACCGAACCCGGAGTGCCGAAGTAAGCCTCCGTAGCGAGACGCGTGAGGTGATCGATAAACCCGGCTGGTGCGTTACTGCCGTCGGAAAATCGCAAGGTGACAAAGAGCATGTCTTCCTTGCGGCCGCGCGCAGCCCGCCGCGGGGCGGTTTGGGCAGCCGTGCCGGGTGGTGGTGTGATTCTGACCCCGCCGCCTGCGATATGAAGTAAAGCGACATCTGCTTCCAAGGTTACACTCTCTTCAGTATTTTACAGAATAGCTGATAATGAGCAACTCCTGTTCTTCGATGGTGCAAGAAGCTTGCCTGGACTGGTAGAATGATACGATGAGCAGCGCAATCCTCGATAGTGGAACGGCTGCGTTCGACGAATGATCTTCCTTCCTGCAGGCGCCATTCTGACTCCACGCATTGTGTTTGGAGTAATGTGAGCAGGGAAAAGGATCGTAAAATTGCACAACGATACTGCGAAAGGAAACAAGATGCGAGTCTCTTTTGTGCGTGACGAGGAAACCTTCGCCTCCCGCTCCAAGCTCTGGAACCAACTGCTCTCGCAGTCCATCACGGACGTTCCGTTCTTGCGCCACGAATTTCTGCATGCATGGTGGTCCAACATGGGTGGCAGCGAATGGGAATCCGGAGATTTGTGGATCGGAGAAGGCAGGGATATCGGAGACGATTTAGTCGGAATCGCACCGCTCTTCGTTTCCTCGGTCGAGGGGCGGCGGACGTTGATGTTCATCGGATCGTATGAGATTGCGGATTATTTGGATTTTATTACGCCCGCTGAAGCCTGCGCATCTTTTCTTGAAGCAGTCTGCCAGGCTCTGGCGGTAGATGGACCCGAAGGTTGGGAAATCCTGGATCTGTACAACATTCCCGCAGACTCGCCCAGCCTGGCAGCGCTGGAGACGATCGCGGGGGAACGCAATTGGCAGGTCAGACGTGAGATCCTCGCCCCCTGCCCGTGGGTAGCGTTGGATGGTGGCTGGGAAGAATATCTTTCCCGCTTGGACTCGAAACAGCGGCACGAACTGCGGCGCAAGATGCGCCGGGCCACGCAGTATGTCCCCAGCGTCACCTGGGAAGTGGTGACACCTGGAGACGATATCGAGCGAGCGGCGGACGAGTTTATAACGCTCATGGCGAAGGACCCTCAAAAAGCGCATTTCCTATCCGGGGCGATGCAGGCACAATTCCATCAGCAGATACGCCGCGCACAGGAAGCGGGTTGGCTGCATCTGTCATTCTTAAAAGTCGGCGACCAATTCGCCGCCGGGTATCTGAATTTCGATTATGCAAACCGCATCTGGATTTACAATTCCGGCATCGACCTGGCTTTTCGCAATACTTCACCCGGGTGGGTTTTATTGGGTTACATCATCCGCTGGGCTGCAGAGAACAGCAGGGATGCGGTTGATTTCCTGCGCGGTGATGAAAACTACAAATATCGTCTCGGCGGTCAGGACCGTTCGATCGTGCGTATGACGATCGAGCGAAGCTGACCCTCCTCCGGATGCCCGATGATGAACGCTGCGTATCTTGGCTTGACCTTGACGGTTGTTTTTTGGGGCGCGTCTTTTGTGGCGACAAAAATCGCTTTACAGGAGATCACCCCTGCGGCAACCGCCTTCTTGCGTTTCGCCATGGGTGTGGTTGTGCTTCTTCTGATCCTCGTCAAACGCGCCGAGCTGAAACGATTCAAACTGCGTGAATTGCCATCGCTGAGCGTGTTGGGAATATTGGGGATCACCGTTCATCAGCTACTTCAAGCCAACGGCCTGCAAACCGCGTCGGCAACAGCCACCTCGTGGATTGTGGCAACGATTCCGGTGTTCGTCGCTTTGCTGGGATGGGCCTTCCTCGGTGAAACGATGTCGGGATCCCGGGTGCTGGGGATTCTGCTTTCCGCCTGCGGCGTACTCGTCGTCGTCGGAAAGGGTGACTTCACATCCCTGATCCGGGGAGGATTTGGTACTCCCGGAGATCGCTTGATTGCCATCAGCGCCGTAAATTGGGCGGTTTTCATCGTTCTCAATAAACACGTTTTCAAGAAGAATAAAGCATCGGAAGCGGGATCCGCAGTGGGGCAGATGTTCGTCATCATGACTATCGGCTGGCTCTTCTTGATCCCTTGGGCGATCGCCGATGGTGGATTGGGTGAGCTGGAGCGTGTGAGTATGCAGGGCTGGTTGGCGCTTGCTTTCCTCGGTGTGGGTTGTTCTGGCATAGCGTACTTTCTCTGGTTTAACGGCCTGGAACAGATCGATGCCACGCAGGTGGGTGCTTTTCTTTACCTGGAGCCGATCGTGACCGTCGTTCTGGCTTGGATAATCCTGGGGGAGACGATCAGCACGGCCACCATCCTCGGCGGCGCGGCAATACTCCTGGGGGTCTGGCTGGTCAACCGCAATCCGGCCCTACGGCGTTCGGCAGCTTCGATTGGCGAGTAACGCGCGATACGCTGCGAATGCGTTCCAGGATTACCTTTTTATGAAACACCAGATAGCGGAGTCAGGCGCAGGAATCAGCGCGACCGTTTGCTCAAGACCACGGCCAGATTCCCAGACTCCAGATAAACGCCAGTCCCAAACCCAACAGAAAGCCGAGTGCCAGCAGTGTGACGACCCACAACAGCAGTTGTGTGGTTCGGCTGCGCGCGGAGAAATCTTTGCGTGAGTCCTGGGGCACTTCGAGGACGACGATGGTAATGTTGTCGTGTCCCCCTCGTTCTAAGGCCATATCCGTGAGGCGCTCGACGGCTTGCAAGGGATTGTCTTCATTGAGCACCTGCTGAATCTCATGGTCTTCAACCAGGTCCGTCAAGCCGTCCGTGCATAACAACAGCATGTCACCGGTTTGGAGCGTCATGCCCTGGTTGGATTCGGATTGTTTATCGCTTTCGTTGTCATTCATGCGCAGGCGGATATCGGGTTCGGTCTGATATTGGGCACCGATGTATCGTCTTAAAACGTGAGCTTGCGGATGATCGCGCGCCTGCTCGGGTTGGATGATGTCATGATCGATGGCTTCCTGCACCCAGGTGTGGTCGATGCTGATTTGGCGCAGCAACCCATCGCGAAGCATGTAAATGCGGCTGTCCCCGACGGTAGCCGTATAGAGTCTCGAGCCGATGATCCAGACAGTGACGACGGTCGATCCCATGCCTTGCTGCGCGTCGTTCGTTCGAGCAGCTTGCGCCACGACCTCGTTGGCTTCCAGGATCGCCTGTTGCAGATTAAACGTGGGCTGGGTAATTTGCGACGCCGTCAAGCGATTGACGATGGTCTCTACGGTTAAATCTGAAGCAACCTCGCCTGCGTTGTGGCCGCCAATCCCGTCGGCGACGATAGCCAGCAGCGCGGGCACGGACGAACGTTCCAAGCGGTAAGCCGTAACGGAGTAGCGATCCTCGTTGTTCGTGCGGGTCTCGCCGGTATGGCTGTGCACGGCAACGTTGAGGTGAGGTTTATCAGTTGGTATCACTTGTGCCTCCCCTTACTCTGTATGGACGCGGGTGAATCGATGGCGCTCGGATAAATACGGACCGTCGTTGGTGTTGAAAGCGCGGATTGTAGGAAGCGCATTTTCACACGACCGATGTGGATCAAATCACCGTGGGAGAGAATTCGCCCTTCTGCGGAGATCTCGTCGTAATTCACCCAGGTGCCCGCTTCAGAGCCTTGATCTTTCAGCAGATAATTCCCACCAGCTTGGCGGATAAGGCGTGCATGCAAATTGGAAACGGAAGGATCTAGCAACGGTGCGGGAGTCATGCTGGGGTCTCGTCCCAAAATGATATCAACGCCTGTGAGCGGGATGGCGTCCAGTTCTGTGTCATCGTTATCGAGCAGCACGAGTCGAGCTTCCGCCTCTTGCGGGGTTGTCCGCTTGCGGAAGCCGGCGCGTTTCAGGTGCTGTCTGAGTGCGGATGCGTTTTGCCTGGTTTCTGCGGTGGCTGCCGTCTGCGGCCGTGCTCCACTGAGGATAACGGTGGAGATGGCAATGCCTAAAATGAGGATGACGACAGCGCCTACCACGGGTCCGATGGCGCTGCGCAGTGAACTCAAGCCGCGCGGTGGTGTTTTCACTTCGATGGAAACCGGAAGCTCGATGGACACGCCTTGTAGTCCCAAGCTGTCCTCGACGACCGCTTGAATCGTGTGCGACTGGGATTGAAGATAGCCGCGCAGGTCCCATTCGAGGCTGTCGAAGGGTTCCTGCTCGCGCACTGCTGCGATTTCTCCATCGACGACCAGCTGGCTTTGCCTCACCGCCCTGGGATGCCCGTCCGGGAAAGTGATCAGCAGTTGTAAGCCTCGGGACGTCGGTGGCATATCTTCCAACGTCATGCTGGCTTTATCTGTCTCTCGGGTGATTTGATCCGGGGGTTGGATGAAAGCCACGTCCGGAGGCATTACCGTGATTTCAAACGTCTGAATCTCGGAATAGACTTCGAGGTCGACGTCGTTAAGGCGAATCTGAAGCAGATGGCTTCCGGAGGCTATGACGTTGGAAGGGTAGCTTAGTTTGTATTCCGAGCGCTGTGCCAGGATTTTTTCTTCGAGGTCGGAGAGTCCCAGATTCGGATCGAACAGCAGGAATTGGCCGCCGGTTGCCTCCGCCAATTGACGCAGCGGTTCGGCTTCGGGCTGTTCGATGCTCGCCGCTTGTCCGAACAGGACGGGATGGATAACGATGCCCGACATGCGAGCGCGGGTGATAATGTTGGAAATCGAGACGTCCTGCGGAATGCGCATCAGCGGTGTCAGGAAGATGACATGCGTCGGCATTCCCGGATGGGACGGCGCTTCGAGGGCAACATCGAGTGCCCGCAGCAAGATGTCATAACCACTCAGGTCATCAGGGTAAGCCGGTGTGAATTCGTCGAGCGTGGCCGCTAGATCGGCCGTCGACCGCGTGTGGGACACCAGTATTCCCTCCGCTGCAACCAGGCGTAAATCGTCGACATCGATCAAGCTCGCAGCCGGCGTCCGCCACCAAGAAAACAGCGCTTGCCTGACCAGGTCAAAACGGGAACGACCGAGAGAATCACGCACTTTCATATCGGCCGTTGTGTTGATTACGAAAACCTGCCGCGTTCCCACCTGCTCTTCGGTTACGGTGTGATCCAGCTGGAGCGCATCATCTTCAAAGACACTGAAGTTCAAAGCCGATAACCCCGCAATATGCTCTCCAGCGCCATCGGTGACAGAGAGGTAGAGCGTTATCTGGGGGAAGTCATCCGTGATCGGCCGTGAGACGCGCACGCTTAGATTCTGCTGCGCATACGTTAGGGAAAACGGCAGCATGAAAAGAAGAAGGAGAAGCGGAATGCACAGCCTTCGTGTCGTGACTGGCCTGGACATGTGCCCATTGTAGCATGTCACTTTGGGTCAGGAATAGGCAGTTTGCAATCGGCTTACAAACCACGCGCAAGGGCACGTTCAAGTTGTATGATGCTGTTGAAGGAAGCAATCGAAAACTCGAGAAATTGATCAGGACCGGATGTTTTTCGAGGGTGTGACCAGGATTGTGGAGAGAGCCATCATGAACACGAATGAGCGAATGATCCGTTTCGTCTTCGTAAGTGGTTTTCTGGCGGTCTTGGTCCTAGAGGTCTGGCTTCTGGTCCGGGCTGTCGAATTGTTTCTGTAAAGATGGGCTTATTGGTATATCGTTTCGTCGATGTGTTGTTTCTGAAGCTTGTGAGTGTGTGTTGGTAGTACCTCGTTGGTAGTGTTTAGAGCCTCCCTCTGGCAGACCTTCCCGCTTACCCCCCATAAGCGGGAAGGTCATTTTAACGACGGAAACTGTTTCAGTATTTGTGAGCGATAATTGTGTGCCGGGAATCGACACTGCGCGTGTAGGCGCGGCGCTTGGAAATGCGGGATTCCAGAGCGTGGATTTATTCCCACTCGATCGTGGCGGGGGGTTTGGAGGAGATGTCGTAGACCACACGATTCACGCCGGCGACTTCGTTGACGATGCGGTTGCTGATGCGCGCTAGCAGCTCG
The DNA here is from genome assembly GCA_964475265.1 of uncultured Anaerolineaceae bacterium. Classification (GTDB taxonomy): domain Bacteria; phylum Chloroflexota; class Anaerolineae; order Anaerolineales; family E44-bin32; genus WVZH01. The sequence continues at coordinate 19,922 of CAYYVY010000013.1, forward strand.
TGCGGAAGGCGTGCCCAATCCGCCGTCATGAAATCGTCCGTCGTGACGGCGCGCATGACGATGGTCTCGGCGTACGTGCGTTGATCGCCCATCACCCCGACGGATCGAATCGGCAGTAACACGGCGAATGCCTGTGCGGTTTCGTCGCGCAGCATACCCGCCTGCTGTAATTCCTGGGTGACGATTTGGTCCGCAGCGCGCAGTTTGTTCAGACGCTCCATGGTCAATGGGCCGAGGCAGCGAACCCCCAGGCCGGGGCCGGGGAAGGGTTGGCGCCAGATGATTGATTCGGGGAGACCCAACTCCAGACCAACGGCGCGCACTTCGTCTTTGAACAAGTAGCGCAGGGGTTCGATGAGTTCGAAATCCAGATCGGGCGGCAAACCACCGACGTTGTGGTGGGTTTTGATGCGGGCGGCGACGCGACGATCCGGCGCGCTGGATTCAACCACGTCGGGGTAGATCGTGCCTTGAACCAAGAAGCGGACGTCCCCATCGACCTTTTCAGCTTGTTCTTCGAACACGCGGATGAACTTCTCGCCGATGATGCGTCGTTTTTCTTCGGGCTCGGTTACTCCGGCCAACGCATCCAAAAAAACCTCGGTGGCGTCGATGGCGATCAGTCGGGCGCCGAGCTGCTCCTCGAAGGTATCTACCACAGTTTCCGATTCGCCGAGGCGCATCAGACCGTTGTTCACAAAAATGCAGGTGAGTTGGTCCCCAATGGCACGATGGACGAGCGCGGCGGCTACGGAGGAATCGACGCCGCCACTGACGCCGGCGATGGCTCTCGCATTTCCAATCCGTGAACGGATGTCTTCGATGGCGCTTTCGATGATGGAAGCCGGAGTCCATTGCGGTTCACAGCCGCAGATGTCGATCACGAAGGAACGGATAATTTCCAGGCCCTTCGGCGTATGACGAACCTCCGGATGGAACTGCAATCCGTAGCGCTTTGCTTTTGGATCGCCGATCGCCGCGACGGGGGAGTTATCCGAACTCGCCAAGATTTCGAAGCCGGGTGGCGGCGATTCGGTGCGATCCCCGTGCGACATCCAGACTCGCTGTGAATCTGATCCCAGCAACGGATTGGGGGTGACGACGTCGATCGTGGCGTGCCCGTATTCGCGCTCGCTCGATGCGGCAACGCGGCCGCCCAGGGTATGCGTCAGCGCATGCATGCCGTAGCAGATACCGAGGATGGGAAGGCCGCTTTCGAGGACGTAGTCGGGAATTTGCGGCGCGCCTTTTTCGTATATCGATGCCGGTCCGCCGGATAGAATGAAACCTCTGGGTTGGGTATCGCACACTTCTGCGGGAGGCGTGTTGTAGGGGAACAATTCGCAGTAGACGTTAATCTCGCGAACTCGACGTGCGATCAGCTGCGAGTATTGGGATCCGAAATCGAGAATGGCGATGGAATCCATAGGGGTCAATCTTCGAAGATGATTTTGTCGTCGTGCATTTCGGTTACCACAGCGAGCGCTTCGATGGGGATGCCGAGGCTGGCAAACACGTCGCGACCACCTTCGAAGCGTTTCTCAATCACAGCCCCGATGCCCACAACCGATGCTCCCGCGGCCTGAGTCAGCCGGACGAGGCCCATGATCGTTTGCCCGGTCGCCAGGAAATCATCGATGATCAGAATCTTTTCCTTCGCACTGAGATATTCTGGCGAGACGATCAACTCTACTATGTGGCCTTTGGTGTGGGATGCGGTGAGTGTCAGGAAGATTTGATCGGGCATGGTCACCGGTTTGGATTTGCGCGCATACACCACGGGGAGATTCATGTGCAGCGCGGTCATGACGGCCGGCGCGATGCCTGAAATCTCGGCGGTGAGCACTTTCGTGGCTTGAACCCCGGTGAACCGTTTTGCCAGCTCCTTCCCGCAAGCGTCCATCAATACGGGATCGACCTGATGGTTGATGAAACTGTCTACTTTGAGGATCCCGTTACCGAGATTCTTTCCATCAGCCAGGATTCGCTTTTTGAGTAATTCCATCTGCACTTCCTTGCGCGTGAAATGAATGAGGATGATCCATTGTACAACGAGCGACGGCGCGGGTAAAACGATTCGAGGAATTTGGTGCCGTTGCTCATGATTTCGGCATGAGTTTGGTTCAATCTACAGCGATCGAATTCGCAGCGTGCGCAATCTCAGACAAGTTCATTCATGCGTGCGTGTTCGAAATGCTGTATGAGCCATGCATTATACAAATGGTGATACACGAGGTAGAACATCGGCCCCATGGCGACCAGTGGGTTAATGAATGCCAATGCGATCCAGATAACGAACGACAGGTTCTTGTGTCCCAGGGACTGACCGGCCTCTTGCCAGTAATGATGACCCCCGAGCATAAATCCTGCGCTGAAATTGATCGCGCAGATCACGAGTGAAACCAGGGCGATGGCGGCCAGTGTGGATGCGGAATCTGTGGAATTGCCGCGCAGATAATGGGATGCATTGGCGCTGATGATGAAGAGATTGACGATCCACAACAGAAACGAGATTGCTTTTCCCGCGCGCATGCGCTTCTGTACCCCCGTAGTCAGCCGCGAGCTGAGCCGCGCTAGAATCAACGGCACGAGCATCACGATCAACACCGGCCGCAGTACCTCATAAATAGAAATTCGAACGCCTGAGCCGAGCAGGGAAGGCAAAGCGATTGGAATGATGATCGCGCTGGCCAGGTTGGTCAAAATGACGGAGGCGATGACGTACTCCACTTTACGCTGGACGAAGCCGGTGATGACGGGCGCGGCGATTGCCGTCGGGGCAACGGCGGTCATGAATGCGGCCAGAGCGAGGTTCTTGCTGCCGGCCGCCAGGACGGCATACCCCCCAAAAGCAATGGCGACATTCAGGAGCAATATCCAAATCACGTTTGTGGGGAACGTCTTGAGTTTGAAATCGATGTCAAGAAAGGCAAAGAACAGCATGGCCATGAGGAAATAGCGAATGAGAAAGGAAAGGGTGTGTGCTTGGGGGACGAACACCCCGACCAACATGGTAAATATCAGGGCCAAACCCTTGCCCTGCATGGCGAAAAATGAGCGCAACTTTTCTATGACGTCTTCAACCGGTATAAAATTTCGCCCGCCTTTGGTACGTAGAGTATGCCTTCGCCTTCGCGGTCCTTCCATTCACCTGGATCGACCTCTGCGGGGTCGAGGTAATCCAGATTGAGCCGCGCACAATCCTGGGCAGGGATTTTACTCGCCAGTTTAATGTGGACGTTAGGCTTTTCTACGCCGTTTTCCATCACACCCGAACCGCGCAGATGCGTGCTGTGCGCCAGCACACCGAGGGGGATGTCCTTGAAACGTTCCCAATCGTTTAGGAAGTAGGGCAGGATGTGATAGCCAATTTCGTATATGTACTTGCCATGCACGTGACTGACCACTTCCAAATCCGGTGCGTATATGATCACCTCTCCGCCCTGTGCCACGACCGGCTCGAGTTTATACATCGCCTTCGCGGCCGTCCACAGCTCGTCGTACATGGGCGGCGCACAGGAGAGGACTTTGCGAAACGGTTTCTCGTAGCGGTGGATGTGGCGCTCGGCCGAGAGATCTGCTGCTTCATTCCAGGTTGTTGTCGGATCGCCGACGAACAGCCCGCCCAGTCCCTCACCTTCCACCACCAGTGCCACGAGGGAGCGAGGCGTTTGCAGACGGCTCGCAGCGGCGTGGATCATCGTGCGCACGGGCGTTTCCTTGATCCCGATCGTCCCCACTACGCCCGCCAGGGCACCGAGCCAGTGCGTGGCGTTGATCATCTCGGCGCCGGAGATGCCGGGAAAGAGATACTTTTCTCCGCCCGAAAAGCCAACCACCTCATGCGGAAACGTCGGTCCCAGGATGAGAATGTGATCGTACGCCAGGACCGCCTTGTTGATGCGGATCTCGACTCTGTTGGGAAGGGAAGCATGCCAGTGTGCGCCTGCGATCTGCTTGATCTCATCCTGCTCCATCACGCCGAGGGAGGTCAATGCTGCAGGGTCATCCCAGGCATGATTCAGCAATCCGATGTGCTTGAAGGTCGTCTGGCGTTCATCGGCGTCGATGCCCACCAGGCGCTGGAGACTCGCTTCCGGCAGCGGCGGATGTGTTCCCAACGCCACCATGAAGTCGAGTTGTTTTACGTCGTGCAGCACGTCTACGAGAGCGCGAAATAGAAATGGCAGCGGCGAGGAGCGAGTGTGGTCAGGAATCAGAACGAGCACACGTTGACCAGCGAATCGGCCTTCGAGCGCATTCGCAAGCGTGCTGCGTATCTCTATATCCGAGAGCCGTTGACCGGCCGGGGTGATGACCTTGGTATTCATCCGGTAGCCGTTAAACCTCTTAATTTACTTTATCAGACTCCGCTGTAAGCCGAGAATCCGCCGTCGATGGGAATCACCGCACCGGTTACGAAGGCGGATGCAGGCGAGAGCAGCCACAGCGTCGCACCGAGTAAATCTGCAGGCACACCGTAGCGGTTCATTGGGGTATGAGCCAGGATCGCCTGACCGCGCGGGGTCGGATCGCCGGTTTTCTCATCCGTGAGCAGGAAGCGATTCTGTTCGGTGAGAAAGAAACCGGGCGCAATGGCGTTGACGCGGATGTGCGTTGAATAATTCTGCGCCATGTGGACGGCCAGCCATTGTGTGAAATTGTTGATTGCCGCTTTTGCCGCCGAGTACGCCGGGATGCGGGTGAGCGGACGAAAAGCGTTCATCGAAGAGATGTTGAGAATCACGCCTTCGCCGCGTTCCGCCATGCCGCGGCCGAATACCTGGCAGGGCAGGATCGTGCCCAGTAGATTCAAGTCTGCGACGTGGCGCAGCGCCTCGAGCGGCAGGTCGAAGAAGGACAGGTCGGGTGCGGTTGTGGCCGAAGGGTGGTTGCCGCCGGCTGCATTGACGAGAATATCGACCGGACCGAATCGAGCCCGGATGTTTTCATCCGCCTCATGCAGCGTCTCGACTTCGAGGACGTTGCCGAAAACGTGCGCCGCACGTTCCCTGTTCGCTTCCGGAAAACGATCGATTGCCTTGCGAGCCAGTTCCTGGTCCAGGTCGAGCAGGAATACATTGGCGTTGCATCCCAGCAGGGCGCCGGCGATTTCACTGCCCAGCACCCCCGCACCGCCTGTGACCAATACCGTGCGGCCGGAGAAATCGTAAAGCGTAGTGAGTTCTTCCTGGTTCATTTTTCTCCCTCGAGCAGGCCGAGATGTTTGTCGAAATGCGTCTTTAAACCATCGTAGTAGGCGTCGTCGTGTTTGACGAGCGCGGCCTTAATTTCCTTTCCATACTTCGCCAGCGCCGAGCCGTAGGTCACGTGCAGCACTTCCCGGGCGTGGAAATCGTCCAACAGCAGCGGAAGATCGTCCGTAGTCGGCAGGCGATCCAGCTGCGCCGATACGTGATACGTTCTCCTGTCAACTTCATAGCGTTCGCGCCCTAATGTATAAATCCGCTCAAACAGATCGGGTTCGTGTTTCGCCAGGACGCGCAGCGCTTCGAGATAACTCGTGCCGGCGGTCTTCACGTGGATGCGATCTCCCCAATGCTTGGCGATCAACGGATAGACGCTGAATTTATCTGAACCCGAATGCAGGCTCAGCTTATACGTCCCGAAGTGCGCCGTGACTGCGGCGTGCTTGGCGAGTTCGGCGTCCAACGCCTTCAAATCGCCGATGTAATCCACACCTTTTTCGAATCGTCCGATGAAACGCGGCGCGAGCGAGCAAAACTTCACGCCTCGGCGAGTCAGTTCGTTGGCGATAAAGAAGTGTTCCAACGGCGTCGTGGGTGAATCCGTTTCATCGACAGAGACTTCGAAATCGAAGGTGTCTTTCATCTCGCATAGATGCCTGTACATCGCAGCCGCATGCTGGATGGCTTTGCCGTATTTGGCCGCAGCACGCAGCAACGACTGTGATTCGAATCGACCCCAAACTTGTTCCCCAGGTCCGTTCAGGTACACGGCGCACAACTCGTCCCAGTCGAAGTTGGCGACCTTTTGTTCGAGAGAGCCGACGCTATCGCTGTCGGCGGCGTTGTCCACGTACTCTCCCGGATCGACGGTGAAGAAGGTGTACCCCGCTTCAACGAAGGCTGGAATGTCGTCGATGGTTTTTAGATGATCGGCGTCGGCGCCCCAGGGCGCATCCCACCCTGCAGCATTCACGGCGCGTCTGGCGTCGTCCATGACTTGCTGGGGGGTACGTCCTGTGCGGTCGTTTTCGCGTACAGACTGCTGTGCGAAGATCGGTGCGAACTTCGTCCCGCGCACCGCGGCGATGTGACCCGGAGTGGCGAGTCCGAGGCGGTCGCCGAAACCGAAAGATGGATCGAGATCAAGCGCAGAAAGCATCATTTTTTCCCTTTGTATGGGGCTGGATTATAACCCGGCGGTGCTTATAACCGATACGCCCGTTTGGCCAAACCGATCGCCATTTCCGCCATTAATTCACTGGCTTCATCCATGTCGATGATATGACGCACGACTAAACCTGCCAGCCAATTGGCAGATGCGCGCCGCCAGAGATCGTGCCGCGCCGGGATAGAGCAGAAGGCGCGTGTGTCGTCGTTGAAGCCCGCGGTGTTGTAAACGCCGGCCGTTTCCATGACCCTGTCGAAATAGCGCGCCATGCCGTTCAGGCTGTCGAAGAACCACCAGGGCGGTCCCAATTTCAGCGCCGGATAATGTCCCGCAAGCGGGGCAAGCTCGCGGGCGTACGTCGTTTCATCCAGCGTGAACAAAATCAGGGTGAGGCGGGTATCGTTGCCGTATTTGTTTAGCAGCGGCAGCAGATTGCGGGTGTATTCGGTCTGCAGCGGAATGTCAGCGCCTTTGTCCGCACCGAACTTCCGGAAGATGACTTCGTTATAGTTGCGCAGCGCGCCCGGGTGAAGCTGCATGACCAGGCCGTCTTCGACGCTCATACGCGCCATTTCCATCAGCATATGGCCGGTGAAACGTACGGCGTCATCAGGATTCGCATCCTCCTTAAGTGCGCGCTGGAAGATTGCGTTCGCGGCTTCGGAGGTCAGTTCCGCTGTGAAGGGAGTCAGCGCGGCGTGGTCTGTTGCAGCGGCGCCCATGGATTTGAAGTACGTACGCCGCTGTTCCAGGGCGCGGATAAAGGAGACGTAATCGACCACATTCACGTCACTGACTTCGCTGAGTCTATCGATGTTCTCCTTCCAGTCCGGTGTGTCGAGATTGACGACGGCGTCCGGACGGAACGTCGGCAGAATGCGACCGTCCCAGCCGCTCTGGCGAATGGCTTGATGTTGCGCGAGCGTGTCTGTCGCTGCGTCGGTAGTGCAAAGGACTTCAATGTTGAAGCGTTCATATAAACGGCGTGGAGAATATTCAGTTGAGGCCAGTTTCTCAGAGAGTGCATCAAACAATCGGTCGGCGTTCGATGCATTTGGTTTTTCCTCCACGCCAAAAACGGAGCAGAGTTCCTCTGTCAACCAAATCCCGCTGGGAGTCCCGCGGAAGAGATGAAAATTTTCACAGAAGATATTCCAGATCTGGCGATGATCGCCTTCGAGCAGAGTCTCCAATGGAATACCCTGGGAGTACAACATGCGCGTGACGTAATGATCGGGAATGATGAAAAGCTCGGCCGGTGAACCGAAGCTTGCACCGGGCTCGGCGAAGAGACGCGGGTCGACGTGCCCGTGCGGGGAAACGATGGGCGTGTGCGCCGCAGCGCGATACAGCTCGCGTGCGGCGTCGCGCGTTGCGGAGTGAGGAGAGAAATATCGATCCGGATCGAGCGTTATTTTCGTCATCAAATCAGGCGTGCCTTCATCCAATCGTTCGAATTGTGGAAATCTGCCACAGCGGTGCCCGGATGTACGAGTTCGTCAAACAGCGGGCGATCGGCGTCGTCGAGCGTCTTGTCGAGGATGCCGAGGGCATCTTCCAGATGGCCCAGCGTGCGCGGACCGATGATCGGCGCGGTGATGCCGGGCTGATCTTTCGTCCAGAGCAATGCCAATTGAGATGCTGTCAGCCCGCGCTCTCGCGCCATTTCGGCCAGCGCAGTGCCCACCTCGATGCCGCGCGGCGTGATACGCGCAGCACTCATTTCTTCATCCCAGCGCCGGGCACGTGAGCCTTCGGGGTATTCACCTGCCCGCGTGTAACGACCGGCCAACACGCCCATGGCCAACGGTGACCAGGGAATGATCGCCAGGTCGTATTTCTGGCACAGCGGGACGAGTTCATTTTCGATGCGGCGGTCCAATAGATTATACGGTGGTTGTTCGCTGATGTAACGGTTCAACCCGTAGCGTTCGCTGAGGCACAGGGCTTCCATCACCATCCAGGCTGGATGGGTGGAGCAACCGATGTAGCGGACCTTGCCGTTCTGAATGAGATCGTCGAAGGCACGCAGCGTTTCATCCTGCGGATGCGTCATGGGAGGACGATGAAGCTGGTAAAGATCGATGTGGTCCGTCTGCAGGCGCTGCAGCGAATCTTCACAAGCCTGGATGATGTGGTAGCGGGTCGAACCACCTTCGTTGGGCAAATCTCCCATGCGCCCATACACCTTCGTAGCCAGAACCACCTGCTGGCGCAAATGGTTCTTCTTCAGGAATTTTCCGGTGATGCGCTCACTCTCACCTTGATTGTATACGTTTGCCGTGTCGAAAAAGTTGATTCCACCATCGACCGCTTTGCGCATGATGGCAAACGACTCTTTCTCATCGGTCGTTCCACCGAAGTTCATTGTTCCCAGGCACAGGGGGGAGACGAGCACCCCGGAATGCCCCAATCTTCGATATTCCATGGCAGTGATCCTTTCTATAAACGCGACCTATTTTATTCGTGTTGTCGCTTATAGAATTCTATCCGTTGATTTCAGCGCGCCAGCCAACCGCCATCCACCGGGATGATCGTTCCGTGCATGTAATCGGAGGCGGATGAGGCCAGGAAGACCACCGTGCCCTGGAGATCGTCGGGCGTGCCCCAACGACCGGCCGGGATGCGTGCGAGAATGGATTTCGACCGATCCGGATCAGCTCGCAAGGCGGCGGTGTTGTCGGTCGCCATGTAGCCGGGCGCGATGGCGTTGACGTTGATCCTGTGCTGTGCCCATTCGTTGGCAAGCGCACGGGTCACGCCGGCCAGAGCACTTTTGGAGGCGGTGTAGGAGGGCACGGTGATGCCGCCCTGAAACGAGAGCATGGAGGCGATGTTGATGATCTTGCCGCCGCCCTGCGACAGCATCACCCGTGCCGCGGACTGCGAGAGGAAAAACGCTGCCTTTAGATTGATCTGCAGCACGTCATCCCAATCTTTTTCCGAAAAATCAACCGCGGGTGTGCGACGGATTGTACCGGCGTTGTTGACCAGTATATCGAGACGCCCCAACGCATTGACGATGCCGGCGACGGCTTTGTTCAAGTCATCCGGGCTTGCCTGGAGCAGATCGATGACGGTTTCGTGATACTTCCTTTCCAACGCCTGAACGGATGCGCACGTTTCCTCACAGCCTCTGCGATCGAGGCCGGCGATATCGGCGCCCGCTTCCGCCAGGGCGATCGCCATGCCCTGGCCCAATCCCTGGGCTGCACCGGTCACCAGGGCGACTTTTCCATCCAGTTTAAACGAGTCTAGGATCATCAAACCACCTACTCTCTCAAGCGAAGTGTGTAGAGAATTCCAACAGGAAGACTCAAGTGACTATGTGAGCCTTATCCACGCAAGGTTTCATTCCTCAGTGCCCAAGTTCCTTCAGCATCCCCACCGTACGGCTGACCCAGCCCAATTGCGGATCGTTCACCGTCGCCTGCATGCGCTGGTTGCCGCCCAGGAACCAAAGGTAGTACGTCGTATACCCGGGCGCGCTGACGACCGTGTGATAACCGTTGGGCATCATGTGGATGCTGTTGTCGCGAATGGTGAAATTCTCTTCCTCCCCCTCTTCATTATAGTAATGGCATATCCCGAATCCATCGCTGGGGTTGACCTTGAAGAAATACATCTCTTCGTGATAGGCCTCGCGCGGCAGGTCGTCCACCTGATGTTTGTGGGGTGGATAGGTGCTCCAGTTCCCGCTGGGGGTGAACGTCTCGCCGACGATCAAGCGCCGGGCGGGAAGTTCGGGTTGGGCGGCGGTAGTGAGGATCTGATGAAAGTAGCGTTTGAAATTCGCCGCCCCCCAAATCCCATTTGCCACTTTGGAAGGGTCAATCACATACGGCTCGATCTGCATGTCGCTGGGCGCACTCGGTAGGGCGATTTCCACAGCGCTATCGGCACTGATTTTATACTTGGCGTTCGCCGGGATGTAGACCGAGTGCGGCTTACCGGCAAACACATTGGGGCGCCCACCAACCTTATTAAATTTCTTGTCATCGATTTCGAAGCTGGCCACTCCGCCGAGCAGAACGGCCAAAGTCTCCCGATCTCCACTTTCGGCGCTGTAGCTTTTACCGGCTTCGAGTTTCAGGAAACCAAATTCTAGCAATTTGCATGGATTAATATCCGGGCGGTTCAATCCATTCTTTATGGGTACGAGTGCATGATATTTCATCATTATTCTCCTCTTATCTATTGCGGGCTTTTCTTATCCAACCGACACAATCGGACACTTTCGTTGCGATGCCATCGTAATCTTTATCTTTGACTGCCTGTGCAGACACGAGCTTGCTACCCATTCCCAGCGCTGCTGCGCCGGCCTGGATCCATTCCGTCACGTTGGCTTCGGTCGCATCGACTCCACCGGTGGGCATGAGACGATGCCACGGGCAAGGCGCCATGACGCTTTTAATGAATGCCGGACCTCCCACCGTTTTCCCCGGGAAAATCTTACAGATTTCAGCGCCGTATTCTTCGGCGGTGGAAATCTCCGTTTCTGTAGCGCAGCCCGGCATGTATAAAATTTTTCGCCGGTTGCACAATTTGGCGATCTCAGGGTTGAAACTCGGGCCGACGATGAAATTGGCCCCGCCGGCAATGTAGAGTGCGGCGGTTGGCGCGTCGATTACGGAGCCCACCCCGAGGATGATGCTCGGGTCGGCTTCGGAAAAATGCCTGACCAACGCCGTGAAAACGGGATAGGCCAATTCCCCCCGATTGGTGAACTCGATGATCTTGCCGCCGCCATACGAACAGGCGGATGCCAGTTCGGTGGCCGTCTCCACATCCGCATTGTAAAACAGTGGCAGGAGCCCGACGTCAAGCAGTTTGTTGACCACATCCAAGCGCATGAAACGTGCCATGGGTTTATCCTTTCTCGTTCGCTGTCATTGGGCAACAACAGGATTTCTCAACATACCCAATCTGTCGATCGCAATTTCAACCACATCACCTGCCTGCAAGAAACGTTTCTGTTTCGCAGCTTCGGGTAGTTTGGAAGGTGTGCCTGTGGCGATCACATCTCCGACTTCCAACGTCATTACCTGACTGATGTATGAGATCAGGTACGGTATAGAAAAGAGCATGTCACGTGTATTGACGTGTTGTTGCGGAACGCCGTTCACAGTCAAGTCAATGTCGAGAGTGTACGGGTCTGGGACTTCGTCCGTGGTGACGAGCGATTGTCCCATTGGTCCAAAAGTGTTAAATGATTTACCCAACATCCACTGACTTGTCCGTTTTTGGTAATCACGAGCGCTGACATCATTGAAGATGGTATAGCCTGCGATACAGGATTGCGCTTCTGTTTCTGTAACTTGATATGCACGTTTGCCAACAATTACTGCTAGCTCGGCTTCAAAATCCGCTTGCGCAGTGGCAGGTGGAATTATAATTGGCTGGTTGTGTCCCGTGATCGTATTGACCGTCTTGCTGAACAAGTTCGGATATTCAGGCAATTCTGTTCTGCCGATGCCGATGTGACCTTTGTAATTGTGACCGATGCATAAAATTTTATCGGGGCGTGGAATCGGCGCTAGCAGGATCACATCACTTTCGTCGAGCAACCAGGATTGATTAACGGACGCAAGTGCTTTGTGAGTCTGAGTGAAAGCGGATTCTCCAAGTGTGAGAAAGGCTTTCATTTCCACCGGAATATCAGTGGAGACTCGGCTTAAGTCCAAAATATAAGACTCGAGCTGTACACCAATGCGTTCAAGGTTGTTGTGGCGAAACGTGACTAGTCGCATATCAGCGCGAGACGCGTCCCGAGGCATCTCCACTCATCAGTGTTTCCACTTCGCGAACACTTACGGCATTGAAGTCGCCGATGATGCTGTGTTTGAGACAGGCCGCTGCAGCTGCAAAATTCAACGCCTTCTGCGGGTCGCCCGTATAATTTCGCAGTCCGTAGATTAACCCGGCCATGAACGAGTCGCCGCCGCCGACGCGGTCGACGATGGGCAGGATGTCGTACGTGGGGGCTGTATAAAAGTCACCTTCTTTCCAGAGCACACCCGACCAGGTGTTGTGGCTGGCGGACAGCGAACCACGCAGCGTGATGCAGATGATCTTGAGCGAAGGAAATTTCTTGGCCAATTCTTCGCACACGTAGCGATAATGTTCGGCCTCCACCTTGCCGGCCGTGACATCGGTCTGGGGCGCTTTGATCCCAAATACTTTGTCGGCGTCCTCTTCGTTGCCGAGCGCAACGTCGCACATGCTGACCAGATCGGTCATCACTTCGCCAGGCTGCTTGCCCCATTTCCACAATTTGGCGCGATAGTTTAAATCCGTGGAAATCGTAATGCCCATTTCACGTGCGGCCTGGATGGCTTCGCGACAAACCTGCGCCGCGCCTTGTGAGACTGCCGGCGTGATACCCGTCCAGTGGAACCAATCCGCGCCAGTAAATACCATTCTCCAGTCGATCGTTCCCGTTTCGATGCTCGAGAGACTCGAATGCGCGCGATCGTAGATGACCTTGCTGCCCCGCTGTGCGGCGCCTTTCTCGAGGAAGTAAATTCCGATGCGCTCACCGCCGCGGGCGATGTTCTCCGTGTGGATTCCGAAGCTGCGCAGGCGCATCAGGCAGGCATCGCCCAGATCGTTGATGGGTAGGCGCGTGACGTACTCGACTTCTTCGCCGAAATTGGCCAGCGATACGGCAACGTTCGCCTCACCACCGCCGTAAAGCGCCTCGAACGATTGCGCCTGGGTAAAGCGTTGAAAACCCGGCGGCGCAAGTCGAAGCATGATTTCACCGAAGGTCACGATTTTCATCGCACTCTCCAATCCAATGATACACTCTGCACATCTATGCGTACCGAGTTGGAAATCCCCATCACTCGATAATCACCATGTCCTCGCAGTCCTCGATATCGAACGCCTCGCCGGATTGGCCGATGACTTCGACGTGTTCGAGGCGCAAGTTATGCACGTTGCGGATGAAAAATCCGGCCTGCGACATGCTGGGGATGTCGTCGGCCATCTCAGGGTAGCCCGAATCGGCTTCTTCCGATATAGAGATGGACACGTCGGAGAAGGAAATGTTTTCGAGCGGCATCTCGGCCAGTCCGTAGAGAAATCCTGCGGCGTGTTTAACATCGCGGGCTGTGATGTGGCTGAAGTGAATGCGGCGAATGCGCGGCGTGGTGTTGTCGACCGAGCGCGGTCTTTTATCGGAGATGTCGGTATTGCCGCGCACGCCAATGTGATAGTACAGATTCATCGTGAAGGGACACAACACATTATCCATAACGAGATTGCACACGCGGATGTCTTCGATCACGCCGCCGCGCCCACGCCGGGATTTAATGCGGATACCGCGGTCGGTGCCGATGAAAACACAGTTCGAAATTACCACGTTCTTCACGCCGCCGCTCATTTCGCTGCCGATGACCACACCGCCATGACCGCGTTCGAGCGTGCAGTTCGTGATAGTGATATCGTGACAGGGTGCGTATTTATCGGGCTGCTCGTGCTCCGTGCCCGATTTGATGGTGATGCAATCGTCACCGACGCTGACGTAGCAGTTGGAGATGCGCACGAGCCGGCACGAATCGGGGTTGATGCCGTCGGTGTTTGGTGAGTCGGCCGGGTTGATGATCGTAATGGCTTGGATGGTGACGTTCTGGCAGTGGATGGGATTGATCGTCCAGCTGGGTGAATTGATGGCCGTGATCCCCTCGATGAGTACATTCGTGCAGTCGGAGAAACTGATGAGACGCGGGCGTGGGTGCGCGAGGGTGTTCTCCTCTTTTGCCTTCCACCAGATGGAACCCCGGCCGTCGATGGTGCCGCGCCCGGTTACGGATATGTTGTTTAAATTTTGACCGGTGATCAGCGGTGCGTAGGTATCTTGATGCTTGCCCTCCCAGCGGCTGTGGATGATGGGATAGTCGTCGGAATCTTCGCTGCCGAGAATCACCGCGCCCGCATCCAAATGTAAGCAGATGTTGTCGCGCAGGAACAGACTGCCCGATAGGTATTGGCCTGCGGGCAGGTAGACGGTTCCACCGCCCAGCTCGGCACATGCGTTAATGGCCGATTGAATCGCAGCCGTGTCCAGCGTCTGCCCGTCGCCCTGCGCGCCGAATTCACGCACGTTAATGGGCGAGGCAATTTGAAGCGTCATGTGATCTCCTCATTCACACCGGCGCGTTCCATTTCAAGCGCAGCAAGCATGAACGGTCCCACACCTTTGGGATCGTTGGGTATGATTTTTTCGTTGACGTAATATTCATAGGAGCCGTCACGATACGGCGTCCCGCCGAGGCCCGCACCGGCGCATATTTTTTCGAGGGTGACCAAACCCTGCGAGTCGACCTTGATCAGGTTTTGCAGCAAGCCGTGATAGCCGCGCCGTGCCGCGGCTAGATGTTCATGCGCCAGATGCCCCTCACGGACGCCTTTCGCCAATGCATATACGAACATGCAGGATGCCGAGGCTTCGAGATAATTGCCTTCACATTCCGAGCGATCCAGGATCTGATACCACAAGCCTGTAGCCTCATCCTGGACATTAACCACGGCGGTGCACGTCTGCTCAAGGATGTCGACCAAGACCGATCTGCGAGCATGGTGGCGCGGGAGACAATCCAACACATCGACGATGGCCATCACGTACCAGCCCACGGCGCGTCCCCAGAAGTATTTCGATAAGCCCGTCTGCGGGTCGCACCAGCGCTGCTGTTTACTCTCGTCCCATGCGTGATAGAGCAACCCCGTCTTTTCATCGCGCGTGTGTTTTTCGATCAGCGTGATTTGATACACGACATCATCGAACGTGTCCGGTTCATCGAAGCGGTATGCATATTCCGTGAGAAAGGGCCCCGCCATGTAGATACCATCGAGCCACATTTGATAGGGGTAAATCTGTTTGTGCCAGAACCCATTTGCGTGGTTGCGTGGCTGCGTGCGCATTTGCTGGCGTAAAAGCTCGATGGCTTTACGGTAGCGTGCCGCACCCGTTCGTTCGTAAGCGTGGAAGAGCAATTTTCCGGCGTTGATCTGGTCGACGTTGAATTCTTCAATCGAGTAGGTGCGGATGTTTCCGTCGGGTTGTACGAAGTGATCGATCCAATCCGAAACGAATTGGAGATAGCGTTTATCGCCCGTCGCTTCACCTACTTTTTGAATCGCCATGACGAGCAATCCGTGTTCGTAGTGCCACTGGTAGTCCTTCGGGGTATAACGTTCAAGTGTCGATTCGACCATGCGGACGGACCATGTGTCGATTTTTTGCGTCGATAAGGGTTTCATGATGGCATCCACTGTTATGTCACCGCCGTAGCGGGAAGATGGGCAGCATTAAGCTGCAATAATTTCTTGAAAAACTCCCAAGCCGCATCCAGGCAGAGATGGTGGCCGAGATCGTTGAAGAACGCTTGAAAGGCAAGATCATTGTTCTCGGTCAATGCGGCTTCGACAACGAGTTCCTGATTTGCGCCGTGTTGGTTGACGATCGGTGCGGTGCCGTCCGGCAATGCACCTGCAGATAACGGTTGGACTTCGTCGCAGTTGAAACACACGTTGGTTTCGATCCCGTTGTGGAGCGGCATGTTGGATATCTGTCCGATGTTTTCCGTGTTGACGTTCGTCAGCAGATCGTCAAGACCGAGTAAAGCCTTGCTGATGTCTATACTTGTTTCGCCTGACGGCTCTAGTGTGAGTTGCGTGACGCCTGCTAACAGATCGAGGGTTTTCTGTGGGGCGGTTTCCTCCGCCATTAATGCCAGGGAACCGGCTTGGCTGGAAAAGCTGGCGAAATCCGCCCGCTGCAGCGTCTCTTTTAACGTGGCGATGGTTGCACAATGCCATTTTGAGACGGCGCCGGGTTGATCTTGGAGCCATTTTCCCAATCTTTTATTGAGATTTTCCGAGTCGCTGTCGATGTCGTAAAGCGTGGCCTCACCCCAGAGATCGGGGCACAGCGCAAGATCGATCATCAACTTGCGCGCCCAGTCGCGGCTTCCACCGCCGATGTAAGCAATCTTGAGAGAGGTGAGTGTGATCATTGGAAGAAATAAGCTTATCCCCGTACGCTTTGCCTGCGCTTCAATCCAATCATGCGGATGTACTCAGCGCGGATTCGGGTATCCGTGTGTGGCGGGCGGTGATAAACCGCCCGCCACATCGCTTGCGCCGCCGATTAGGGCAGCATTCCTGCGTCCTTGAGAACTGCCGTGGCAGCTTCTTCGTATTCCTTTGCACCGAGGTTGTCGAGGCCTGCGAGATACTCTGCCCAGGTTTCGGGGGTGAGTTCTTTCTGGCCGAGGACGAACTGGAGCAGACCTTCGTTGTAGAAGCGCTCGAAGTCGGCACCAGTCTCCGGCGGCTGGATCAGTTTCTTCGCAAAACCTTCAACCCAATCTTGGGCCTGGAAGAAGGAAAGGAAAGTGTCGATCGGGGTCATTAATTTCCCGCTGACTTCTGTGGTGTAGTTGGGATAGCGTGCGCTGATTTCTGCCAGGGTGTTGTAGAACACCAACTGGTTACGCAGCTGGGTGAATGGCTGGCGCTCGGGAGCGTTGTAAGCTTGTTCGGGATCGATGCCATCGAGCGTGAGGAAGCCATTTTCGTCCAGGTTGAAGTTAGCGCCTTCTTCGCCAAAGCCGAGCAGGTAATAGCCGTCGGTGGCGATCCATTCCAACAAGCGGGCGATGGCCTCTATCTTGCCTTCGTCAGCCGCACGTTGTGAGACGGCGAAGATCTGGAAGTTCCCTTCGTAGAGGCCGTAGTAGGCCTCTCCTTCCGGTCCGGTCAGCGCCGGCACCGGCGTCCAGGAACCTTCGGGGAAGTTCTCGTCGAAGGGGGCGTAGTTGGATTTATTCGTCAGCGCGGCGAAGTCTTCCCACATGATTCCAAAGCGGCCTTGTTTCCAGCGAGCTCGGAATTCGTCCTTGCTCAACGTGGGCCAGTCCGGATCGATCACTCCAGCGTCAACGAGGTCGATCATGGTCTGCATTGCTTCGTAATATTGTGGGTCACGTACGTTGAGAGCGAAGTTATCCGCATCGATGAAGTTCCAGAGGTCCAGAACGCCGTAGGCGCCAAAGACATAGTTGAAGCGCCGGCCAAGGCCTGGGCCTTCGATGAAGGCGCCGATGCCGTAGGTGTCATCCTGTCCGTTGCCATCCGGATCTTGCGTGGTGAAGGCAACAGCGACGTCGAGGAGCTCTTCCGGCGTGGTGGGCGCTTCCAGATCGAGGGCATCCAGCCAATCCTGGCGGATGACGAAGCCTTCACGTTTGGGAATGATGGGCGGTTCGGGCAGGCCGTAGACCGAGCCATCGAAGGACACCAGATCCAAGAGGAGCTGATTGTTGTAGTGATTTTCCGTGCGGACCGGCATCATGGCGAACATGTCGTCCACAGGGGTGATCAGCCCCAACTCGTAATAGGTGTACAGGTTGTCGCGCCCGTTGGTCGTGCTGGTGATCTGGAACAGATCGGGCAGATCGTTCGCAGCGGCTGCGGCATTCAGTTTTGTTTCACCGTCTCCTGCCGGCGGAATGATGGTGTACTCGAGATCGATGCCCAGCTCGTCATGGATGATGTCGTAGGCGATCCAGTCGTTCGGTGGTGGACCGGATTCCGTGACGGTGGCCTGTGCCCAGAGCGTTATGGTAACCGGCTCCGCCGGCATTTCTTCCTCTTCAGGTTCCGGCGCAACGGCTTCTGGCTCTCCGGGCTGTTCTGCCTCCATCGTCTCGGTCGCAGTTGCACATGCGCTCAAGATCAGACTGGTCACCAGAATCGTCACGATAAGCAATTTCCATTTTTTCATCTTCTGCTCCTTTGAAATTGTTGGCAAAGAGAAACCTTCGTTCCCTTTTCGCCTGGTCCAGCGGGTGTGGATAGAAATATTGTTTCGTTATTCCTTGACACCTCCTACCAATGTGCCCTTTGTGAAATATCGTTGAATCCATGGGTACACCAAGAGCATGGGAATCATGGTGATGAGAACACCAGCTGCTTTCAACGATTCGACAGCAGAGGTGCTGAAAGCGTTGTATTCGACGTATTCGTTCAAGCTGGATGAAATCAGAATGTTGCGTAATAGAACCGGCAGAGGTAGTAACTCGTTCTTGTTCAGATACAGGATCGGCGTGAAAAATTGGTTCCAAAAATAAACTGCATAGAACAACCCAATGGTCAACAAAATCGGTTTGGAGAGTGGAATGATGACGTGCCACAAAACTTGCAGCTCGTTCGCCCCGTCCAAGCGTGCCGCTTCCTTGAGTTCGACCGGCAGCTCCTCAAAGAAACTCGTCATGACGAGTGTGTTGTAAACACTTACCGCCGGCGGCAGGATGATGGCCAGATAATTATTGGTCAACTTCATGCCGGTGATTAAGAGGTAAACGGGGATCAAACCGGGGCTGAACAAATATGTAAAGAGGATTAGTCCCATAATTAGTTTCCGACCCGGCAAGTCACGTGTAGAAAGTCCATAGGCAAGGGGAATAGTCAGGGTCATGCTTATTGCGACACCCATGATGGTGATGACGATGCTGTTCCACAACGCGCGTGGAAATTGGGAATGAGTCATCAATTGTTTAAATGCTTCTATCGACCATTTCGCTGGTGAAAGGAAGAAGGGCACGCCTTCATGAGTATAGACGTCGAGCGGGACGAAAGCGGTCACGATCACGCGCCAGAATGGAATCAAGACGATGAGCAGGGCGACCAGGAGGAAAGCCGCAATCCCGATTTGGAAGGCCAAACCGCCTCGAGTTCTCATTCTCAACATGACGCTGCTCCTACCAAAGACTTCGCTCGGCTACTCGTCTGGCAATGCGATTTGCGACGAGGATCAAGACCAAGCCGATTGCGCCTTTGAAAAAACCCACTGCAGTTGCGAGGCTGAATTCGAAATGCAAAAGGCCCTGGCGGTAAACCCACGTATCGAGGATGTCACCCACGCTGTAAACCGGCACAGAATAGAGCACAAAGATCTGATTGAAACCGGCTTCGAGGATGTGTCCCATGCGCAGCAATGTTACAAGGACGATTACGGGGACGATGCCGGGCAGAGATATGTAGCGGATGCGCTGCAGCGGTGAAGCGCCATCCACGGCGGCAGCTTCGTACAGGTCGGGATTGATTCCCAACAGGGCGGCGAGGTAGAGAATCGTGCTCCAGCCGGTCTCTTTCCAGATATCCGAAAGCACGACGACCCAGCGAAAATACTTGGGGGAGGTCATAAATGGAATGGGTTTACCGCCGAGCTTCTCGATAATTTCATTCAGCAAGCCATTTCCTGGGGAGAGCAGAACCAGCAGCACACCAAACATGACGACCCAGGAGAGGAAGTGGGGCAGGTAAATCGTCGTCTGTACGAATGTGCGGAAACGCACCAGCCAGGTCTCGTGCAGTGCGATGGCGCAGATGACCGCAATAGGCATACCCAGCAGCAGCTTTGCCAGGCTGAAAAAGATCGTGTTAGTTAGCAGTTCACCGAAATAGTATGAATGGATGAAGGATTCGAAATGCTTGAAGCCCACCCACGGGCTGCCCATTACACCTAATAGCGGTTTGAAGTCCTTGAAGGCAATCTGGGCATTCCAAAGCGGTCCGTATTTGAAGATGAGAAAATAGATTAGGGTCGGCGCCATCAGCAGGTACATCCAGCGAGTGCGCCATATGGCCTGCGCCAATTTTTTAATCGCCGACCTTTCGGCGGAGGAAGTGACTGCGGGAATTGTTTTTACTGTCATTACCTTCTCCGATGAAATGGATTTTGGGACATTAAACGCCAAAATCCATTTTCACCTGAAACGATCATGCGATGCGTCACTAATGCCATGGTAGCAGGATGGGGTTGGATTTTGACGCTGCACATTTGGACAAAAGCGTCCTTCTCGACGGTACTATCCGTGCGTGTTAATCCATAGTAAACTTATTTTAGCAAGAGATAGATTGCTATCATGGTGAAGTCCCCCGCTTCAGACCGAACCACCATCGGATTTATGTTCGCCAGTCTGCATACAGGCGCGAGTCGTGTGATTTGGCCCAGCCTGCTGAACGCCGCCGAACAGCATGACGTGAATCTGCTCTGTTTCCCTGGCGGGCGCCTTCAGGCGGCGGACTCCTTCGAAATCCAACGCAATGCGATTTATGACCTGGCCAGCCGGAAATGCCTCGACGGGCTCATCACCTGGTCGTCCTCTCTGGGTGGCGTCTTGGGGCCGGCTGAGATTAGAGCCTTCCATCAGCGCTACCATCCGCTTCCCATGGTCAGCCTGGCACAGTTCATGGAAGGCATGCCCACGGTTTCTCTGGATTCCTATTATGGCATGCGTGCCTTGCTCACTCATCTGATCGAAGACCATGGATACCGGAAACTGGCGTTCATCCGCGGACCCGAGGAGCATTACTATGCCCAAGAGCGACTCCGCGCTTATCTCGATTCACTGCAAGCGTATAACCTGCCTGAAAAACCGCAGCTCATAACCCGACCTTTGCCCTGGGAATCCGGCGCCAAAGCGATCGGAATCCTTCTCGATGAGCGTAAACTCAAACCGGGTAAGGATTTTGAAGTCGTCATCGCGGTGAGTGACATGATGGCAATCTGGGCGATGAAGATTCTACAGGCGCGCGGCTTCGAAGTCCCCGGGGATGTCGCCGTAACGGGGTTCAACAACTCGATCGAGGTGCGGCTTGCCACGACTCCCCTGACGACGGTCGATCTTCCTTTTTACGAACAAGGCGTAAAAGCCCTCGAAGTGCTAATGCAGCAGCTCCAGGGTGAGTCGATCCCTGCGTTGATCACGCTGCCCTCGAAGTTGGTCACGCGCCAATCCTGCGGCTGTCCTTCGAAAGCCGTCGCGCTCGCATCAAGCCCACCTGCCGCAGATGGATCGGGAAAGGTCGATGGCGAGATTCGCCTCAAAGATGCCCGGGCGGGTTTCTTGTCCGAGATCGAAGCGGTTATCGGTATCGATCTAGAAAAATCAAAAAGCTGGCTAAAGTCGATTTTCGATGAGTTCGCCAAAGTCACAGCGACAATATCCGAGAGCGAGGAGCGTGACTCGTCGCAGAAATTCCTTACGCTCCTGAACGATGTGCTCGAGCGTGCGGTGCAATCGGGATTCGAGATCGCGCATTGGCAAAATGCGATCTCAATTTTGAAGTATTGGGTTTTGCAATGCCTTCCAAAGTCAGAACGAGTGCATGTGGAGGCGCTCATTTCGCAGGCACGCGTCGTCATCGAAGAAGCTGAACAGCGCGCCCAGGCATACGCACAGTGGCAGGCGGAACGTGAAGCGGAGAACCTGCGTGAGATCAACCGCATGCTGCTGACCACCTTCGATATCGATCTATTGACCGACGTGCTGGTCGAACGCTTGCCCGCGCTCGGGATTCCCAGCGTTTACCTTGTGACTTATGAGCAGCCGACGGACGCCGAAGTGCCCGAATACGCACGGCTGATGTTGGCGTACACGGACCAGCAGCGAGCGGAGATCGAGCAGGGCGGTCTGCGTTTCTTAAGCGAGCACATCGTACCGCAGTCCTTTCTACCCAAAGACCGTCGGTACAGTCTGGTCGTCGAGCCGCTTTATTTCCAGGATAAATCCTTGGGCTACGTCGTCTTCGAGATTGGCCCGCGCAAGGGCAACATTTACGAACTTCTACGTAATAATCTGGGGAGCGCGCTGCAGGGTGCTATGTTGTTTCAGGAGATCGAGCAGGCTCGTCAGGATGCGGAGAAAGCGGATCGCATCAAAACCCGATTGCTGGCAAACGTCAGTCACGAAATGCGCACGCCGTTAAACATCATCCTGGGTTACACACAGGACGCACTGCAAACGCCGAACAAACACGAGGTTGAACTTCCCGCTTCATTATTAAGCGATGTGTATCAAATCCACAGCAACGCCGAACATCAGCTGCGGGTGATTAACGATTTACTCGACCTGTCGCGCGCCGAAATCAACGAACTCGACCTGTCGCTCGAACTGCTGGACCCGCGCCAGCTGCTGCTGGATGCGTTTCATAGTTACGCCGATCAATCCACGTCGATCGACGTTCAATGGAAGGCCGACATACCCGAACGCCTGCCTCAAATCCGGGCGGATGCCGTCCGCTTGCGCCAGGTGTTGTTGAATCTGTTGAGCAACGCAAGAAAATTCACCGACAGCGGTGAGATTACCATGGGCGCTGCCGTTGAGCCGCCGCAGATCCATTTCTGGGTGTCGGATACAGGCCTGGGCATCGACCCCGAACAACAGGAACGCATCTTCGATCCTTTCGTGACGATCGAGGAGAACCGCCGCATTACCGGTGGGATCGGATTGGGTCTCTCCATCACGCGTCATCTCGTAGCACTTCACGGTGGAACGATGCAAGTAGACAGCCGTCCCCAACATGGTTCCACTTTCCACGTTTTTCTGCCGCTTCCCGCTCTCGATGAACTGAAACCGGCTCGACAAGACGGGCTTTCATCTGTGCTGCTGCTTATTTCGACGGCCGATGAAGCGATCCCCGAAATTAGCGAGATGTGCCGGCGGCAGAATTTGGAAATCTTCCAGCTACGTGATGGCGAAGATCTACAAACGGCGGTAAGCACGACGAGACCCGTAGCGCTTGCATGGGACCTGTCCAACGCACAGCCCAATGACTGGGGACTCGTTTGCCGTTTGCGCAATTATCCGAATCTGAGCCGAACGCCCTTTATTCTCTACGGACAGCTTGCCGAAGATCAGGTGGGCCTCACGGGATTTGTAGTCAAGTCATCGAACACAGAGACGCTGCTCGATGCGATCCTGACATTGAGTCCAACCGAAGGGAGCGGGCCGGTCTTGATCGTCGATGATGATCCACATGTACAAGAAGCCCATCAAGCCTTGGTGGAGGACGGGTTGCCCGGCTTCCCCATACGGATTGCTGAGGACGGTGAGCAAGCGTTGCGCTTGATGAAAGAGGAAGTCCCTGCGTTGGTCTTGCTGGATCTCGTCATGCCAAAATTGAGCGGCACGGATGTGCTCGATCAAATGCGTGCGGATTCTCACTTGCGTCAGGTGCCCGTCATTGTCTTGAGCAACAAGATGATGACGCTGGATGACGTCAACCGAATTAAAAGTCACGCCAACGTGACCTTGCAGACCAAAGGCATCTGGTCGGATGCCGAGACGGCCACCGCAATGAATCGCGCCATATTCGGGGAAGATACCCTTCCGGCGCACACCAGCGGACTCGTCAAGCAGGCCATGGCCTACCTGCATCAAAATTATGCGCGTCCGATCTCGCGCCGTGAGATCGCAGAAGCCGTCGGCGTGAGCGAGGATTACATCAGCCGAATCTTCAACCGGGACTTGAACATATCTCCCTGGGACTATCTCAATCGCTACCGCGTGCTTCGATCAAAAGATATGCTCGTGAGTACCGATGAGTCGATCGGCGGTATCGCTCGTAAAGTGGGTTTTAAAGACCAGGCCTATTTTAGCCGTGTATTCAGCAAGGTATCGGGGATGTCACCGCAGGCTTTCCGCGAAAAATCACTCAATTGATCCTTTATACTGCTCGTATCACTTCACGATTACAGCCAAACGAGCGCTTGACATAGAACGTATGTTCCGATACAATACGAACAAGTGTGCGATTATAAGGTCGATGAAATCGGTCTTATCGATAGCCAAAGGAGGCATCGATGGTGAAAGGAAAGCTTTCAGACCGTCAACGCCGGATGTTGGAATTCATCAACGCGTTTATGCTCGAGAATGGTTACCCGCCCTCCATTCGTGAAATCGGCGAAGCGGTGGACATCACCTCGACGTCCGTCGTGAATTACAATCTCAATCGCTTGGTCGAGGGCGGATATTTGTATCGCGACCAGAATGTATCTCGGGGCATTCGTTTGCTGGACAAAGTCTCGAACGTCGTGGGCAACATCGTTGAAACCGTACGGATCCCCATGGTGGGCCGTATTTTTGCCAGTGAACCCGTTCCGCTCCCCGGAACGGATTCAGCGATGTTCGGTGCGGATGAGGCCATTGAAATCACGCACGATTTGCTCAGTTCTACGGAGGATCTCTTCGCACTGGAAGTGCGCGGCGATTCGATGATCGATGCCATGGTTGGGGACGGCGATGTGGTGGTGATGAAGCAGGAATCGGATTGGCACGACGGAGATATGGTGGCGGTCTGGCTGAAGGATCGAGAAGAGACTACCTTGAAGCATATCTATCGGGACGGCAGCCGCGTGCGCTTGCAGCCCGCAAACCCCACGATGGACCCAATCTTCATCGATAACCCGGAGACACTCGAGATCCAGGGAAAGGTCGTACTGGTTGTCCGGCAGCTGAACTAAACGGCCGCATCGTCTTCTTGATACAAACACAAAGTGGCCGGATTCCCCGAACTATATCTACCGGGAACCGAGCCACTTATTATTTTCTATTGCTCAGGTTTTTATCGGGGAATGATCTGACCAAAGCAGTTATCTCATCCCCGTATTTCAAGCCTTTATGCCTGCTTCGGCTGGCGGTTGCCCTTCTTTTTGGCCACGAAGCGGGTGGAAGCTTCGAGATGGGCCGGAGCGGCCCATAGATCGGCGAAGTTCTCCCGTTCCAATCGGGCCGCTTCATCCCCGGGGCAGGTGATACCGGCGCGAAGGAATTGTTTGATTTTACGTACGGCATTCGCGTCGTGTTTGATGATGTCATGCGTCAGTTCTAAAGCAACTTGGAGAGCCTCGCCATCCGGTGCGATGCGGTTGGCCACGCCCGTTTGATAGGCTTCAGTGGCGGTGAGGATTTTTCCACCCGTGAGCCATTCAAAAGCGCGCGCGTAGCCGACGAGGCGCAGCAAACGCTGGCCGCCGCCCCATGCTGGGCAGATGGCCAAACGGATGTGCATCAGGCCGAGAAAAGCACTCTCCGCCATGACGCGCAAATCGCAGGCAATCGCAACTTCACCACCTCCGCCCAACGCGGCACCCTCGACGGCTGCAATCGTGGGACACGGCAGTTCGCCGAGTCGTTCGAGTGTAACGCCCATCGCGTCGGCCAGACGCAGGCCATCGTGCCGGCTGGGATAACCGTGCAGCTCGTAAAGGTCACCCCCTGCACAGAAGGCGATGTCCTTACCCGTAACGATGAGGGTGCGAAGATCCTCTTTCTTGTGGGCCATTTCAACGGCTTCTGCGAAAGCTTCCATCGCTTCCCAGTTGAGTGCATTACGGACTTCTGGGCGGTTGATCGTGAGAACGGCAATGCCTTCTTGTGGTTCGTCGAATAAAATCGGACGCATAATACTTTCACTCCTTGACCTTGACGAAATCGACCAGTATACTTTTTTCGAGCCGGGGTGTAGCGCAGCACGGTAGCGCACCGCGTTTGGGACGCGGGGGTCGGCGGTTCAAGTCCGCCCACCCCGACTTGTTTGTTATAACACCATATTGCGAGGAGGTTTCGGTGCGCGGCATACGAGTTTCCAAGAAAATCCGTAAACTCGACGTCCTTTTAGATGCCGTGCGATACGGGGAAGGAAAGCATCGATTGCAATGTGCGCGTGGTTACCAACGCAGGGGATTTGTGTGGAGCGACGTCCTTCTTTTCGATCGCCAGCAGCTTGTCGAAATGGTGAAATCGAAAAAACAGATTGCATGCGGTCATCCCACGGCGATCGACGGGGATTTTGAGGTGTACGGACGGATTCAATATCGGGGAAACGGGGGAGGCGGTATCTTAAGTTGTGATACAAGTTCAGAAAAAGGTAAGGAAGACTTGGGTTTGCCGTTGTTCTAGTGAGGATCTTGTTCTCACGTAAATCCAGCCAAGCTGCCTCGATCATATGTGGGTGGTGTAAATTCAAGCGTGGAATCACCCGATAATAACAAGGCACCAAACCGTAATGCGGTTTGGTGCTTTGTTACTTTCTAGATGCATGCGATTCTGGAAAAGTCATCTCCAGTCCGGGTCGCCGTCGAAAACATCGTTGAACGTGACTCGAGTAACGGAGAGGTCGGCCAGTTCCAGGTAATAGATGTCGTAATTACCCAGGCGGTTGGAAACGAATAGTATGAGTCGTCCATCGGGCGACACCATCGGTGAAGCGTCATGCGCCAGATTGTTTGTGAGGTTTTCGATGACCGCCGTGCTGAGTGTGATCCGGTACAGTTCGTAGTTTCCGGTGGTATCCGAGGCGAAGATAATTTGATCGCCATTCGGATGCCAGGTGGGATACTTTGCTTCACCGTAGCCGTCAGTGAGCTGCTGGATGGATTGACCTTGCGTGTCGACGGTATAAATCTCCGCATCACTGGTTCGATTGGAAGCGAATGCGATCTGTGAACCGTCGGGGGAAAATGATGGGTATACGTCGTATGCCAGGTGGTTTGTGATGCGCCGCACACTCGTGCCATCCAGATCCATAGTGTAGATTTCACGGTTGCCGTCCCGATCCGATGAAAAGACTAGCGTCTCGCCGTCTGGACTCCAGGCGGGTGCATCGTCGTTGAAAATATTCCGCGTCAGGTTTACGGCATCTCCGTCCAATTCCATCCAATAGATGTCGCGATCGCCATCTCGATCGGAAACGAAAACGAGCTGGGTTCCATCCGGAGACCAGCGCGGGTTGAAATCCGTCGCATCATTTTCCGTGATTGCAATCGGGTCGGAACCGTCGAGAAACTGGCGATACAGTTCTTCCTCGCCGATGTCGCCCGAATGGTAGACGATTTCGCCCCAACCACCACCGACCGCCGTGGGCGTGGGGGTTTCTGCGGGTGTCGGCGAAGACGTTCGCTCCAGCGTGGGTGTGGTGGAGAGGTGCGTGAATGCCGGCGTGGCCGTTTTAATTTGTGAGTCCTGCGTTAGCGTAGGCTGCAAAGCAAGGATGTCTCGCGAGGCGATGCCCATCGTACAAGCGAAGCTGGTGAGCATGGCAATAAACGATAGTAGCAGGATTTGTAAGGGCTTGGAATGGATTCTTCTGCTTTTCATCACATCGTTTCACTCAAGATTACGCATCTTCCGATGGCTCGGGGGCATTTCCATACGGCAGGGAGAAAGTGAAAATTGAGCCTCTGCCGAGTTTGGATTGCACATCGATTTCACCGCCATGGGCTTGAATGATCTGCTTGGCGATCGACAGTCCGAGCCCCGACCCTTCAACAGGACGACCCTTCGAGCGCTGGGCTCTGTAGAGTTTATCGAATATATAGGGCAAATCCTCCTCGGGGATACCTTCGCCAGTATCCTGGACGACGCAGACGAATTCCTGGTTCTTCTCATCCAGGTGCAGGTCGAGGGAAATTTCTCCACCGGGGTCTGTGTATTTAATGGCGTTGTCGAGCAGGTTGAGCAAGACTTGTTTGAGACGCGGCCGGTCGGCGTTGATATTCGGCATCCCGGGCGGTAAAGTCAGGCTGATCGCCAATTGACGTTCCTCGGCCAGATCGGAAACTTGCAGGATCGATTCCTCCAGCAATGCGGTGTAGCTCGTAGGTTTTCTTTCGAGTGTGAAGGAGGGCGATTCAAGCCTGGCAAGCGTAAGCAGATTGTCGACGAGCTGCGTTAGGCGTTTCGCTTCATCGCGTATGATGCGCAATGACGTGCGCCATCCTTCTTTGTCTTGTGGAGTCTCCCCCATGTTCGCCGCATGTCCCTGGATGATGGTCAGAGGGGTTTTTAATTCATGGCTGACGTTGTTGATGAAATTGCGGTAAAACGCTTGTTGGCGCTGCGCTGCTCCCATGTCTTCTAAAAGAACGAGGGTGTTGCCCTTAGACAACCAGATTAGGCGTACTTGATAGGATTGTCCTTCGACATCGGGGATGGTGCGTATGATATTTTGCTTTCGAGTCTGGGCATCGTTTACGAGCGCCTTGATTTCCATGCTGTCGATCCATCTGCCGGCCGTTCCATTCGAGCGCGGCTTGCGGAACTTACGAAACAGAATTGCCGGATATGGGAATCCATCGAGCAGGTGCTGGCGTTCCGCTGAACGTCGTTTTTCTTGAATGACGGCGACGATCAAGACAGTAACAGCGATGAGGCCGACGATGATGACGAAAAATTCCAGGGGACCAAAATAAACAATGATGTCAGGCATCGGTTTTAAGTTTGTTGCTTGATTCACATCTTCGACCGGGAAGCCGTTCTCCGATCAAGCGATCTCGAATTTATAGCCCACGCCACGTACGTTCAACAAATATCTGGGAGACTTCGGATCGATCTCAATTTTCTGGCGCAGGGACCAAATGTGTTTCTCGAGGGTTTTGGTTTCGATGTCGCGATCTCCCGGGATGTCAAAGACGGCTTCGAGCAGCGAAGTCTTTCCGATCGGCCGTCCGGCGTTGTTGCTGAGATGAAGCAGCAAATCGAATTCGCGTGGGGTCAAATCCACCGGTTTCCAGGAGTCACCTACGTGAAGGGAGACCATGCGGCGGTGCGTGTCGATTCGCAGGTAGTCATCGAATATTTGAATCGGAGGCGGAAGACGTGCTTTGACTCGCGCAAGCAGCTCGCGGATGTCGAACGGTTTGGTCATGTAATCGCTTGCGCCCAGAACAAAGCCGATTTCCAAATCGCTGATGCTGTCGCGCACGGTCAGGAAGATGATCGGAACTTGGTCCCCCCGATCGCGAATCTCACGGCAAACCGACAAACCATTGGGTTCCGGCATCTCGATGTCGAGGATGATGACGTCTGGGTGTTCGCTCTCCCACAGGTAGAGGGCTTCATGGCCGTCGTTTGCCGTAACCACCAAATAGCCCTCGCGCTCGAGGGCAGGTTGGATGAACGAGATAATATTGGGATTATCGTCGGCAATGAGCACTTTTGACTGCACGTTCCGATTATACTCGTTCACTTCGACTTGCCACAACCTCCGCTCATTCGGGTGGTCTACGATTTGTATCACTTGAGAGTCTTCAGCCTCGGACGAGGGCTGGATCGACGCGCGGCGTTTGCCGACCCGCCGTCTACTCGTCATGTGGTTTGTCTAGCATGATGATATTGAACATAGGTGACAACAGGTTCTCTTGTGAGTTACCGGTAAGTTACGCTTCTGGTAACTCTTTGGTAACTTTGGTTGAAAGCGGAATATGAGCGGACAGATACTCCTCGCCACCGATGAGTCAATTTCTTTGCAACGGAACGCCATTAAACGTCCTGGTTCCTTGAATGCGCCAATCTACAGCGAGGCGTCGAAGACCCCGTGTGGCGAAGTTCGCTGACTTGACCCGGATTTCCAAAAGAGGGTAGAATGCCTACGTATGCGGGCGTCGCCAAGTGGTAAGGCATCAGCCTTCCAAGCTGACATTCGTGGGTTCGAATCCCATCGCCCGCTCTTGCCCTCACAGAGGGCTTTTTTCTTCGCCATGACAAATAGCACCAGGCGGCTGGTGTGCGCTATGAACGAAGGGGGATGTGAAACTCAATAGGACAGCGGTTCGGGGTGGAAATATTTTTCCAACAGGTAGAGTGTCTCGCGCTGGTTGGTGTCGTGGGGAGGACTTCTTCCCAGGTACCAGGGAGGTTTCCCGGAAAATGTACGCCCGCCCTGGATGCCGACGACGAAGGTGTAATCGGATGCGATTTCTAGGATCGTACCCTCAGCATCGATATTTCCAAAGGGAAGGATCAAAGTAACCGGGCATTTCCCGAGGTGTTCGCATATCGTTTCGTACGAGCCTACGATCTGTCTCTGGATTGCCTGGCGATTGAGTTGTGGCAGGTTGTAGTGATCGATCGTGTGACTGGCCACTTCAACGCCGATCCGATCCAGTTCCCGTAAGTAGTCCCATATTTCAGGATCTTGGGGCCCGTGGACGATCAAGCCGACCACCAGCACGAAATCCCGGTCGGTGAAGACGCGGATCATTTCTATAAAGTCGTTCCGCAGCCAATGCGACCCGAGATCGTCGATCGTGACGATGATGGCGTTGTTGGGCGGACAGTTTCCGGCCAGCAAATATTCGAGTAT
Organism: uncultured Anaerolineaceae bacterium; assembly: GCA_964475265.1. Taxonomy (GTDB): domain Bacteria; phylum Chloroflexota; class Anaerolineae; order Anaerolineales; family E44-bin32; genus WVZH01. Next base: position 50,237 of record CAYYVY010000013.1, read on the forward strand.
GCCGCGATACGTCATGGGAACGAGGTTGAATCGCTCGATTTGATTTGCGAGTTCCTGCATGCGCAAGACGCCGAATGATGAATGCAGCATGAGAGTCATCGGCGTGGGGCAGTGCTCGATTTCCAGCAAGGAAGACAGCGCTGGAGTATACAACTCGGGATCGGACGAGTCGCGGGTGGGTACATCTGTCTCCTGCGGGGAGAATTGCACGTCGAGAATGCCGATCGGGCTGGGACTTATCTGCGGGGCGGAGATGTTGTAGGAATATGAGTCGTTCCTGTACTGGATAGGATCCTGTGAAACAATGGTCGAAACGTCGAATATGGGGCTTGATGGTCGGCCGTGATTTGCGCTGGGAGGCAGTTGTTGTGCATCCGTCTTTGTTGCGCCGAGGTTGGATACAAACAATATGACGATAACCATGCATCGATTGAGCCATATGGCTTGCTGCTTTGTCATTGTGCCTGATAGAAAATCGGCGAGTGATCGCCGATTTTTTCCTCCCGGTCGAGTATTGCCATTGTATAAAAATGATTTCTCGTTGAACCTTACAGTCAACTTTCTGTTTGCGTTTCGTTTTTTTTTTACCAAAATCGCTTTCGACCTTTGCTTGACCCCCATGCTCTGTTAAAATGGAAGCGCGAGGGCCCGTAGCTCAGCGGTCAGAGCGGCCGGCTCATAACCGGTTGGTCGCAGGTTCGAATCCTGCCGGGCCCACTGCAACCCCATCTGCGCCGATGCCTGTGTTGGAGTTCGGATGCGTTTGATTTTCTACAGGATTGTGAAAACCATCCCGGAGGAATGCTTCTGCTTCACGGATCAACGCCTGCGGGCTTGATTTTGCCCATGATTCTGCAGATGGCAGCATAACTTTGGCAATCGATTTCGCATTCATTTCGAGCGGTGGATCAGATTCCTTGAAGCAAGATGTATAGGATGAGCGGATGCTTGATCTTGTGCGGTGGGAAATGTAGAATCGTTAGGGTTTGAACGCAATTACGCCCTATAATATGGAAAAGGATAGTAGGCTGAATGGGATTTCTCGCACGGATCTTTCAAAAGCGTCTGGGTACGCCTCCCGATCGCGCAGCAACTGCGCCACTCGATCCTCAAATCACGCCGGGATTTGAGCGCCGCCGGCATGTCGTCGTCGGTGCCGCGCATTCCTCCGGTCTCGAGCGAAAATCAGATGACGATGCTTTGCTGATCATATCGGGCAGCGCGGATGGTCATGAAGGCATGGTGGATTTTGGATTGTATTGTGTCGCTGATGGTCTGGGGGGATATGAAAACGGAAAACTGGCCAGCGCCATTTCGGTTCGTACCGTCGCGCATCGACTGACCCGGGAAGTGTTTCTGCGTTTGTTGGAAAGTGAACCGAGCGAAGACGAGGAAGATGACCTGGAATCGATGGTGCGATCTGCATTCCACGAGGCCAACGAACTGGTCGGCGATCAAGCGGACGGCGGTGCGACGACGCTGACGATTGCCCTCTTACTCGGTGAGTACATGATGATCGGACACGTTGGCGACACGCGCGCATACTCGATCAATATGGGCAAGATCGAAGCTCTGACTCGTGATCAGTCGCTGGTTCAAAAATTGGTCGAGACGGGCACCATCACGGAAGACGAAGCGGCTGAAAGCCCTCACCGTAATGTACTCTGGAACGCAATCGGACGAACGGAGAATTTGCAGGTGGAAGTCTGCTCGCATTCCGTCATGAACGACAGTTATCTTCTGCTTTGCTCGGATGGTTTGTGGGGTGAAGTCGAGGAAAAAGAGATCCACCGCATCGTACTCAACTTTGAACATCCCCAAGCCGCCTGCAACGCACTCGTCGATGCAGCGACAGCGGCCGGTGGCTCCGACAATATCACCGCGGTCCTAATTCAATTCCCTTCGAAAAGTTCAATGTAGCGCTTTTCGAGCGACCAGATTCCAATCCCGTGGCCAACGTAGTGTAGATTGCTACTCCGTGAGTCCAATCATTTAAAATGATGAACCGCCGGATGTGGGGGGGAGCATCCGGCGGTTCTTCTATTGACGGGGGATTCTACCGCAAGTGCGAGGGGCACATGAACGGTAGTGTAGGGTCCCCCAGGATAAGCCTGTTTACCAACACAAAGAAAAAGGAGAGCTTATCCACATAAATATTATCACAATATGGGTATGAATAATATTAATACTTGGTAAGGGGCTGCCACGCATCTGCGCATGAAATGCGGCGCACAGCAGCCAAGGGTATATCGCACACGCATTCGTGCAGATGGATACACGGTCCAACGAATTATTACTGTATGGGTTGATATGCGGCCGCCGGGATCGGTTTCCCATTTTGATGAACCTGTGCTATGCTTCGCGGCGATGGGTAGCGTGCGCAGAAGCACCTGGAGACAGTACCTGATCTATCTGCTGCTCAATGCGGCCGTTTCGGCGTTCGTGGTTTTGCTGATTCTAAACATCTGGGATGGACGCCAGCGTCAACCCGATTCCACACCAACCCCAACGGTAGACGTCATGGCGCGGCTGGCGAGTGAGGTGCCGACAATTACGGCAACGACAGCGCCTACTCCGACCCCCGTGACCTACATGGTCCGCGCCGGGGACACACTCACGGACATCGCCCTTTTGTACGAAGTGCCCATTGAGAAGTTGATGGAGGCCAATGACCTCAGCAATCCGGATGCGCTTGAAGCGGGCACGACGTTGATCATTCCCGTCGAGGCGGCTCCAGCGGAAGCAGAATCATCCCCGATGGAAGATGCCTCAGCGTTTCAATCCACGAATACACCCTCTCCGGCAGCGGGAACGCCCAGCATCACCATTTCTGGCGTCGAAGGCGCCGGGGATCTGGAAAGCGAGACCGTACGCCTGCAAAACTCTGGCGGTGAAGTCTCGATGGCGGGATGGACGCTCGATGATGGCGGTGACAACGTTTATGTTTTCCCCGCCCTCACGTTCTATGCCCCGGGTGCTGTTGAGGTGCATACGCGCGTAGGCCCCGCGGATACGGCCATCGATCTGTACTGGGGACTGGATCAAGCCGTATGGACACCCGGCACGATCATTTATCTGCGTGATGCAGAGGGGATCGTTCGCTCCACTTTTCAGATTCCTGATGCGGGGTGAGTCACGGTAATATCGGCTGCGTGAACTGTCAACCTTCGCAAGCGTATCTACCGCAAGCACTTTATTCAGTAAACATGAGGATATAATGGTCTCATTTGTAGGCAATCTGCCTGCACAACGAACCGGTTGCTTCCTGCATTCGTAGATCGCATTTTTCGCACAACGAAAATCGGAAGACGATATAGGTTAAATAATGAGGTTGCTCAATCGAATAATTTTTTATCCCTTTTGTTTCGCGGCGCTGCCCATATTGGCTTTGCTGGGTCATAACGTAAGAGAAGTCGCCTTTAGTGTTGCTATTAGGCCTCTTGTGATCTCGTGGATTCTAACAATCCTTATATGGGGATTAACATTCGTGTTCATCCGTGATTGGAATAGATCCGCATTGATTGTAAGCGTAGCGCTTATTCTTTTCTTTTCGTACGGGCATGTGTACCACATACTGCGTGATACATCCAAACTCGGTTATGAGTTAGCACGACATCGTTATTTGATATCCTTTTATCTGATCGTGTCTTTTGCCGCAATGTGGTGGATTCTTAAACGAAGTCAAGAAAGTATCGATCAGCGAAGATATCTTAACTTTGTCGGAATATTGTTGCTGATCTATCCATTGAGTCAGATTGTGAAATATGTGTGGGTTGAGAGTCATGGCGCGTTGGCTGAAGTATCACATCCAAGTCAGGTATCGTCCTTGAACCCACCTGGATATCAGGCATTGCCCGATATCTATTACATTATTTTGGATTCTTACACCCGTGCGGACTCCTTGGAGGAAGATTATTCTTTCGATAACTCAGCTTTCTTAGATTCTCTACGCTCGTTAGGCTTTTATGTGGCGGATTGTAGTCGTTGCAATTATTGTTCTACAAATACTTCCTTGGTCTCTTCTCTTAATATGGCATACCTACCGCAATTAAAGGAAGACTTGAAAGATGTCTGGGTGGATGATGAGTTCTGGTTACTCATTAAAAACAGCCAGGTTCGAACGACATTGGAGGCTCTTGGCTATAAAACAATTGCATTTGACACGGGAACTGAATGGACACGGCTGCGTGATGCAGATTTCTACCTTGGCGCATATGAGGAGAATGTATTAACCCAAGTGATAAATCCATTCGAAGCGCTGTTGATTAAAAGCACGGCTGGTCTGATTTTGAAGGATTATTATGAATTATCTATCTTGGCTAGAAAGAGGGAAATGTATCGCCCGGTAAATTTTGCTATCTATGGATTCGAATTATTCGCAAAAACACAATTGTATATTTTGGATACAATACCGCAGTTGCCATATATTCCGGGACCCAAATGGGTATTCGTGCATCTTCTAACTCCTCACGTCCCACGCATATTCCTGCCTGATGGAGACATCGTCGACGATCCTGGTTTCTACAGTGGTCCGGGTGATGGTCCGATCAATGAGGAATATGAAGTAAAGGGTTATGTGAATGAGGTTAGATTCGTCAATAATCGCATGCTCGAAATTGTTCAAACATTAATCGATAAATCGTCACGGCCTGTGATCATCGTCATACAGGGAGATCATGGCGGTAAAGGAGACAGCCATCTCAACATTCTGAACGCGTATTATTTCCCAGATGGCAAGGATGAATACCTTTATCCATCTATTAGTCCGGTAAATACTTTTCGATTGATATTCGATAAATATTTGGGAGGTAACTACGGGCTACTCGAAGATGAGACGTATGAGAGGCTCGACTCTCCCCTCATCATTCAAGAGAGATTTCCCCATTGCGTAGAATGAATCGGGGCTTGCGGTTATTTTCTTGTCCCCATTGGAAGAATATTGTCAATTCTGTATTCAGGGTGTAACTTAATAAATTCGACGATATCCTTAGTGGCGGGCTTATTTATCATCAGAAGTTAGATTTTCTGGCCACATGTGAAATCGATCTCTTGTGTCATATGTAAAACTCTTTTTGAAAGGATCGAGTACCTAAGGTGTCGATATTAAGGAAAGTCGTCTTCCATCCATTTCTATTCTCGGTTTTTCCAACACTTGTTTTGCTCAGTCATAATATCGAGGAAGTGGCACCCATCGTCGCGAAACGGCCACTTATATTTTCGATCGCGCTGACACTGCTGATGTTTTTATTTATGTATATCTTTTTTCGCAATGCCGCTCGGGCGGGATTGGCGACAAGTCTCGCATTGCTTTGGGTTTTCTCTTACGGCCATCTCTACCACACGGTCAAAGAGATTCCAGTTGTCGGCCAGGCAATTGGCCATCACCGTTATTTACTCGCAATTTACATCGCACTTTTAATTTTGGGATTGATATTGATTCGAAAGACATCTAAAGATCTCAAATCGGTAACACAAGTTCTTAATCTCATAAGTATCGGACTGCTTGTTTTCCCCATCATACAAGTCGCTGAGCATAGCTATAAGACTTCAAAGCTTGAGGATTCGGGTTTTGCTTTTTTTGCGCTTGAAGATCCCTTGGTGAGTCGCGATATTGAAGACATGCCCGATATCTATTACATTATTCTCGACACATACACTCGTGCTGATTCGATGCAGGATTTTTATCATTTTGATAATGCGCAATTCCTCGGTGCACTGCGTGATATCGGGTTCTTTGTAGCGGATTGCAGCCGCTGCAATCATTGTTCAACAATCGAATCGCTTTCCAGTAGTTTGAACTTGGATTACTTACCGCAGCTCAAAGAGAAACTCCTGACGGAAAATGAGAAGGAAAATGCCTCCTCGCTTCTCAAGAACAGCCTCGTGAGATACCAGCTGGAACAAATCGGCTACAAAACGGTTGCTTTTGAAACTTGGTTTGTATGGAGTACGCTTGACGACGCGGATATTTTCCTTTCGATCGATCGAGATCCAATTCTGCTTCAACTCATTAATCCTTTCGAACAGATCATCATGGAGAATTCTGTGGGATTGGTATTCGCTGATATTCAGAAGCTCCTTTTCCGCGCCTATAAGAAATCGTTGTTCGATCCAGTGAACCAATATCATTTGCCATTCCAAGATTACATAAAAAGGCAGTTGTACATCATCGACAATCTGGATCGTTTGGCGACAATACCGGGGCCTAAGTGGGTTTTTGCACACATTTTAATCCCGCATCCACCGAGAATTTTCACTCCTGACGGTGGCGTCGTGGACGATCCGGGATATTTCAGCCTCAGGGGTGGGATGCCTATTAATGGCGATTATGAAATCAAGGGATACGTTAATGAAGTTCAGTTCATCAACAACCGGATTTTAGAAATCGTTGAGAGTATTATCGAACAGTCCGACCCAAAACCGATCATTATTATTCAAGGCGACACAGGTGGGTCCGACCGAACGTTGTATACCATTCTCAATGCATATTATTTAATGAGTGAAGACAATTCCGCTCTATACGAACACATTACACCGGTGAATACCTTCCGTTTGATTTTCGACAGCTACTTCGGATCCGATTACGGACTCCTACCCGACCTAACGTATCGGGAGGATTTAGAGCTTGTACCCGAGACGTATCCGGCGTGCATCCGTTGAGCGAAATATTCTCGGCTAAAAATGAACTGATGGGAATATTTCGCTGGGGATAAATTCGAGACAATCTTGAGATTGGCAGGATGTTTCCTTCTGGATTGTCACGTTAATGAGAACGAGTAATTCGCACTGATGCAGGCTATCGGGACCTTGTTACTCTTGCGTGCTTGTTAAGCGTCTGATACACTCGCTACTTGTGAAAGTTACTCGGCAGCGGGGTTGAGAGTCGATAGGCCGATTCGACAGCGTGTGTGGGCACGCTGGTGAGAGAGGCTGAGGGGCGAGGCGGAGACGGATGGAACAAGCGCTGTATCGAGTATGGCGACCTCAGACCTGGGATGAAGTTGTCGGGCAGGACCACGTCATCCAAACGCTGCGCAACGCAGTTAAAGGGGAACGAGTAGCGCATGCTTATCTCTTCGCCGGACCGCGCGGCACAGGAAAGACGACGACGGCGCGTTTACTGGCGAAAGCGGTGAATTGCCTTAACGAATCCCCGGCCAAACGTCCCTGCAACCAATGCTCTATCTGTAAAGCGATCAATGAAGGTCGCTTTTTGGATTTAATCGAGATCGACGCAGCTTCCAATACGAGTGTGGACGACGTTCGAGATCTGCGTGAGAAGATTAACTTCTCACCCAACGAAGGCCGCTTCAAGGTCTACATCATCGACGAAGTCCACATGCTTTCGACAGCGGCGTTCAACGCACTGTTGAAGACGCTCGAAGAACCCCCTGCGCATGCGATCTTTATTTTAGCAACGACCGAAGTTCACAAGATTCCAGCCACCGTTCTCTCCCGCTGCCAACGTCATGAATTCCGTCGCCTGCCGGTTAAGACGATCGTCGATTACCTGAGTCAGCAAATCGCGGACGGGAAAATGCAAGTGGACGACGAGGCGATTGAAACCATCGCCAGGCAGGCCACGGGGAGTCTGCGCGACGCCATTTCGCTGCTCGATCAGTTAACCTCCACCGGGGAGCGAGTCACCCTGGATATGGCCCAGTCCGTGCTCGGCACGGTGGCCAGCGAGGCGGTGCGCCTGGTCGCACAGGCGATCGTGGACCGTGAAGCAGCCACAGGATTGAACCTGATCAATCAAGCCCTGGATGGCGGCGCCGATCCGAGGCAGTTTGCGCGGCAGATCGTGGCGTACCTGCGCGGGCTGCTGCTGGTGCGTATGGGCAACGCCGATCTGGTTGAGGTGTCTGCAGACGATCGACGCACGATGGCGAAACAGGCCGAAGCTCTTCCCACGGCGCTGCTGCTGGCAGCCATTCAGGCATTTGGGACAGCAGCAGCCGATCGAGCGACGAGCTGGCAAGCCGGATTGCCGCTGGAGATCGCCTTCGTAGAAACCGTCAGCACGCAATCCAACGCCGTCAGCGAATCCAGCAATCCGACGTCCTCGCAAACCGACGAAGCAGTAGAAGAGGTCAAGCCTGTAAATCCAGGCCTCGTGAAAGATGCCGCCAGCGCGCCGATCGTGCATCGAAGCGATCCACTGCCGGAGGGCGAGATTTCCTTCCAGCATGTAAACGACCGTTGGGCGGAGGTGTTGGCTGCAGCACGGCGCTTCGACCCGCGCATCCAGGCTTTGCTGAATTCCTGTCGTCCGTTGGGTTTCCAAACGGGCACGCTGGTAATCGGATTTCGAAGCGATTTGTTGTGCGAGAAAATGGAAAAAGGTCACAACGTGGCGCTCGCCTCTCAAGCGCTGCAGGAAGTGTTCAACCAGCCCATCGGGATCCGGTGTATATTAACGGAGACCTGGGCGCCTCAGGCAGTGGGTGATCGCCAACCACCGCCGATGGAAAGCGGCGGCATGGTTTCGACCGCCTTGAGAGATTTGGGCGCGCACGTTGTCGACGTGGAAAATTTACCCCCGGACAGTGGTTCATAACGCGTAGAAAATTGCGAACCGATCCATCTGAACGAAAACAGCCGGACAATGTTCGTGCGATCGGTGCTCGGGGATGTCGCCATCATCGCTTGTGGGTATAGATTGCCGGAATTCGTTAATCGCGTCCGTTCGATCGGTCGATAACGCACCTCGGGGAGTATTGAGAATGAGCAAGCAGAAACTGCCGCTGGGTTTCGGCAAAGGGATGTTATCCGGTTTCAAGCAACTGCAGGAACGCCTGTCACAAGCACAAGCCGAGCTGGCCGACGAGACGGTCGAGGCGAGTGCCGGCGGTGGTGCCGTTCGCATCGTGATGAGCGGAACGCAGCAGTGCCGCGCCGTACACATCGCCCCAGCGCTTTTCGAGGAAGCCGACGTCGAAATGCTGCAGGAGCTCGTGATGCTGGCCGTAAACCAGGCTGTTAAGGATTCACAGGTTTTGGCGTCCAACAAGCTGAGTCCCTTGACGGGCGGTCTGGGCATTCCGGGGATGGGCGAATGAGCTCCAGCGTTCCCAGGCCGGTCGAACGACTCGTCGAAGCCTTCGCCCGCCTGCCGGGAATCGGTACGAAAACGGCCTCGCGCCTGACGTACTACCTGCTGCGGGTTCCGCAGGAGGAAAGCGAGGAACTGGCGCAGGCATTGCTGACGATGCGCACGGAAACCCGCTTCTGTTCGACCTGTTTCAATATCACCGTCGACGATCCGTGCCTGATCTGCCAGGACGACCGGCGAGAGCCAAAGTTGATGTGCGTGGTCGAAGAGCCGTTGGACATCGTTGCGATCGAGCGCACACAGCAATTCAACGGCCGCTATCACGTACTGCACGGCGCCATCAATCCCATCGAGGGAGTCGGGCCGGAGGATCTGCGCATCGACGAGTTGATGGCGCGCATCGAAGGCGAGGCGGTAGAAGAAGTCATCGTAGCGACCAATCCAAACCTGGAAGGCGAAGCGACGGCGATGTATCTTAAACGACGGCTGGCCGGCCGACCTGTGAGACTGACCCGCTTGGCGCGCGGCCTGCCCTCCGGCGGTGATCTGGAGTATGCCGATGCGACGACCTTGTCACAAGCGTTTCAGGGAAGATCGGAATTGTGAGTTATTATTAAGCGGACTGTGAATCGAAGTTATTGAAAGGAACATGCATGAGAACTCGAAGCAAAATCATCACACTTGGAATCCTGCTTACACTCGTCGCCGGATGCGGCGCACCCACGAGCAGCGCTCCGGATGCGGTCCAGGCCTCCGACACACCGCAGCAGACGCAAGCCTCTCCCACGGCAACAGCGACTTTAGAGGACACGCCGACTCCGACGTTGACCCCCACGCTGACTCTGACGCCGACGCCCGCCGATCCGTTTGTGTCGCCGGACGGAAGCGACATCTCGTGCTACTTCGGCCCGAGTATGGATTATGCCGTGGACGGCGGTTTGCTGCTGGGCGAGAGGGTGCCCGTGTTGGGACGCGACGCATTGTCCCTGTGGCTGCAGATCGAAAACCCGCGCATCCCGGGAAAGAACCGCATGTGCTGGGTGCCGGTCGAAAAGGTGATCACCGAAGGCGACATCCAGTCGGCGCCGATCGTCGAGGCTCCGGTCAGCCTGGTGACAGCCGTGATCGTGAACATCCAGCCGGGCAAGAAAAAACTTTCGCCATGCGTATTCCCATATACGTTCAATGTGGAGTTCACAATTCAGGCGACCGGGCCGGTGACGGTGACGTTCCAGCGCAGCAAGAGCAACGGAGATACAGCGCCGGCGGAGTCAGTTACATTTAAGAAGGCGGGAACGAAGACCTTCTCGGATTACATGCGCGTGGGCAGCGTTGGCGAACACTGGTTCATGGTAACGGTGAGTTATCCCAACGCCGTCTCCGGCACGGGATACGGCACCGTCACCTGTCCATAATTCGCATATCGCCTGTAAAGCGATTGTGCCGGGAATGGGGACGGAAGCCGGATCGGAAATTCCGCTTCCCATGCTCGGCTGGCGAATGGATGGATGTCGGCCGAGAAAATTCTTTATTGCGATGCGATCGATCTTGACGGAATCGCATCGTGCAAAGTATAATACTTGTACACTGTAGCAAAGGTCTCGCCCGGTTGCGGGAAGACCCATACAAATCAATACGATCAGGGGCGCCAGAGACCGGGGAGATTCGGACGAAGGCCGAAGTCCCGTCAGGTCTGTCATCCTAGCCGATGTTGCGAACGATTGACATCGGCGGATTGTTCCTTGCGCCCTTGACACTCGCGTGGGCGGATGGTAGCATACCGTTCTGCTCTATCGACGGCACCTTAACAATTGAATAGTGATAGGAAGCCCAAGAAATAGCTTTGAGTTTGGT
>CAYYVY010000014.1:0-57714 GCA_964475265.1 uncultured Anaerolineaceae bacterium
AAAGCGATAATCGTCTTGACGGACGGCATGGATAACGTGAGCCAAAATGATCTCGGAAACGTGATCGCGCGCATCGGCCCATCCGGCCTTTCGATATCCACCGTCGGTTTGGGGAATCCGGAAGACCAGAATGCCAGCCTGGCCGGCATCGATGAGCCGGCACTGATTGAGCTTGCCAATCGAGCGGGGGGTGAATATGCCTACGCCAATGATGCGGCAGGATTGACCAGCTTGTACCAACGCTATGCACGTGTGATGCAAAGTGAGTACGTCATCACCTACACCTCACCCGGAGAACTACGTGACGGTATAACCCGACAACTTACCGTTTCATTGGCAGAAACGGGCAGTGCAGCGGAAGCTGCGGCATACAACCCGGGTGGATTGGTGCCGGAAGTTGGCGAGCCAGCCAGTTGGAGTGTCTTTCTGACCGCCCTTGCGGTTCTGCTGGCAATGCTGTTCGTGCCAGTAGTCGTCGGACGCCTGATTTCCCGGGCGTCCTCGGCGAAACTTCCTGCGCGAAGGAAACAAAAACCCAGAATCAAATTCAAAGACAAACAGATCTGAGGGGGCGACGACCGGTGTATCCGCGGCAGGGTGCACCGGTCTTTTACTATCAAGCCCAGATTCAACGCCAGATGGCTTATCCATCCCAACTTTCATGTCTCGAGAGCAAAGCAAGAACAAATCCTTCCTAACACTTGTAGCGCCCATGACGGGATAATGGTATCTTGTCACAAAAGGAACACCTGCATCGTTACAGTTGCCAGAAACCGATATTCGGAGTTCTATGATCACGATCGGTTGCACGATCGAATTATTGGTTCGATATAAAGGTTTAAGGAAGGAAAATCATGAAATCTAAATCGTTTTTTCCATTCATTGTGCTCTTTGGGATTTTATTCGTGGCACTCGCGCTGCAGGGCTGCTCCCCTCCACCTGTGTGTGGCGTGACGGATTATATCGTCACCAAGTCCGATGACACCAACGATGGAGTCTGCGACGCCGATTGCTCCTTGCGTGAAGCGGTAATTAACGCCAATGCCTGCGCGGGACATCAAACCATTCACCTCCCCGCAGATGGCTACACCCTGACTCTGGTTGGCGATGGTGAAGACGCGGCAGCCACCGGCGATCTGGACATCACCGACGACGTGACCATTATCGGCACCGGGGTTCCTTCTGTCCACGGCTTGCACTCAGATCGGGTATTTGAGATCTTCAGTCCGGCGGTGGCAGTGATAGATCACATCATCGTGATCGATGGAGTGGAACAGCTTGGAGCGGGAATCTACAACCACAGCGAGTTGACCCTGATTGGCTTGTCTATACATCACAATGAAGCCATCGTTCCTCCGGGAGGCGTAGGGACCTCGGCCGGAGGTGGTATTTTCAACGAAGCCGGTACCCTGATCCTTGACAACACACAGGTGTTTTCGAATGTGGCCGACCACGGAGGTGGGATTCATAATTTTGCGACCGCCAATCTGGTTATGAATGGGGGGATCATCAGTCACAATACTGCCAATCAAAACGCTGGAGGGTTGTGGGTCAACGCGGCCAGTATGGCCGATCTGCATGATGTGACGATCCAAGCCAACACAGCCGCTGTCAGTGGAGGTGGAATCTATAACGCCGGCACTCTTGCCTTACGGGAAGTCGAAATCCTCGAGAATATCTCCGATGGGATTCCCGGTGGCGGCGGCATTTACAACATCTCGCCGTCTGACCCTGTCCTTGGGGATGCCGCGATCAACATGCAAGACTGTCTTATTGCAGAGAACGACGGTGGCGGCATACTCAATTTGGGCATCGTGAGCATGACGACTTCGACCTTACGCGACAACATATCCAGCGCTTCGCTTCATCCCGGCATCGAGAACGGCGGCGAGATGATAATCGATTTGAGTCTCATTAGCGGGAATCAGGTTAGCGGTCTGGTCAGTGGTCCAACGGGTGTTTTAACGGTCACCGACACCACGATCACCGAAAACACAGGCGGGAACGGAGCCGGCATGATCGTCGCTGGCGTCGCCACCATCCAACGCAGCACGATTAGCAACAACATCGCCACCTTCACCGGTGGTGGTATAGAGAGTCAGGGCGGAAATCTCCAATTGTTCAATGTGACCATCAGCGGCAATCAGGCCGGCAATGGAGGCGGAATTATTCGTCTGGGTTCGCCCTCGGATCCCATGGTTTACGGCACACTGGTGATGAGTGACAGCACGGTCACCTCGAATCAGCCGAATGGTCTCTGGGACATCCACGGCGGGATGACGATCAAGCGTTCGATCGTAGCAGGGAACGTGGGCGACGACTGCGTCGGCGGGGTCATGCTTTCTGACGGCTACAATCTGGACGGCGATGGCACTTGTGCCTTCTTCTCGGCGGGCGATCTATCGGCGGTCAGCCCCCTGCTGGGCCCGTTAGCGGACAACGGTGGACCCACGAAAACTCATGCACTGTTACCCGGAAGCCCGGCGCTGGATGCGGCCAGCGTCACTTGTTCGGCGACGGATCAGCGCGGGGTAATCCGCCCTCAAGGCGCGAGCTGTGACATGGGAGCGTACGAGGAAGACGGAAGCGGAGCGGCAGACTCACCTGATACACCCACCCCGGTACCGACCGCAACACCTACGCCGGAACCCATCCCGCTCTCGATTAACTTTAACGCCGATCTATACCTGCTCGAGAAAGGCGCTTGTACGAAATTGCACTGGGAAGTCAAGAATGCCGAAAGTGTCTTCCTGGACAACGAACTGGTCGACGCTCTGGGCGCACGGCAGGTCTGCCCCGTACAAACCACGACCTATGTGCTGCTGGTAATTTCAGCCAGCGGAGAAGAAGAAGCCTACGTGACCATTGAAGTCGAAATCTTGCCGGAGCCTCCGGAAGCGCCTGGACGATTGCGCGTATCCGATTGGGTTTGCGATCCCAAGCTGTATCGGGCGACCCTGGAATGGTTCGATCTAGCTGACAACGAAAGCGGCTATAAAGTGTATCGCAACGGAGAACTGCTGGCCACATTACCCGCCAACTCAACCAGCTACGTGGATAATCCTCCTTTCGGTGGGCCTTACACCTATGATGTGGTAGCCTTCAACGACGGAGGTGTCTCGCCAAAGGCATCCGTGGTTGTGAAGAGCTGTAACGATTAAAAACAAGATCGTTTGAATGGTTCGATAGGCGAACATTGAATCAACGAATAATCCCCTGGATATAGAGTTTCCCAGGGAATTATTTGTTAAAGCCGGCGAACTCATGATATGCTGATAGTTGTCTGTCACAAAAAGCACATCTGGTGCGTTGTAGATATAGGAAAGCGTATTAGAGCCTGTTCCTGTATTTGGAACTCAGCATGGCCAGATTGAATATCTTCATTGGAGGAAAACATCATGATATTTAAACAACGACCACCTTTTCTTTTGATCTTTGGCGTCATACTCCTGTCGCTTGCTTTGCAAGGATGTGACCCCGCGTATTGCGATTCGACATTTGTGGTCACGAAATTCAACGACACCAACGACGGGGTTTGTGACGGCGACTGCTCGCTGCGGGAAGCCGTGATCGGTTCCAACGTCTGCTCCGGAACGCAAACGATCCAACTTCCGGCCGGTTCTTACCTTCTCTCCATCGCCGGGACCGGAGAGGATCTCGCCGCCACCGGTGATTTAGATATTACTGAAGATGCCATCCTCGTCGGTGTGGGAGCGCCGTCCATCAATGCCAACGGCATCGACCGTGTTCTCGATATTCACGGCTCGGCAACGGTGGAGATCTCCACGATGATGATTCAAGGGGGCGAGGAACAATTTGGCGCCGGCATCCGCAACCAGGGATCGCTGACCATGCATGGCGGCGTCGTGTCAAACAACACCTGTGTGTTCCCCGAAGGGATCATGGGGGGATCGGGCGGTGGGGGAATCAGCAGCGACGGCACGTTGGTTCTGGAGAATACCCAGATCCGGGAGAATAGCGCCGACATGGGAGGTGGAATCCTGATCACCGGGACCGGCACGCTGGACATGAGCGGCAGCAGCGCGATGATCAACGGCAACATCGCCCACGAAACCGGCGGCGGTCTGGCTGTTGGGAATGGCTCCGAAGCCACACTAACCGGCGTAGATATCTGGCGCAACGAGGCCAGCTACGATGGCGGGGGGATTTTCAACGCCGGCAAACTAAACCTGAACCAGAACGCCGTCTATGAAAATACATCTGGATATGTCGCGGGCGGTTTAATCAACTATTACGGCGGAGAGGTCTGGGCAACAGAAACCCGCTTCGAGGACAATAGTGCAGATCAGGGTGGCGCGATCCAGACTTCCGGTTTGGTCACGCTTTACCAGAGCAGCATTACGGATAACCACGCTACCAGCGGCGCCGGTGGTGGTGTATATGTCGACGCTGCGTTTCCCGGTTTACATCTGCATAACACCACCGTTAGCAACAACACCGCCAGTACGGCGGGTACCGGTGGGGGCATCCACAATAACGCCGGCGACGTCTGGTTGGAATGGGTCACCGTGGCTGAAAATGGACCGCTGGGTATCGTCAACACAGCCGGCGGGAATATCATGATCGAGAACTCGATCGTGGCTTATAACACAGGAGGAAACTGCACGGGTATCGGCCTTGGTTCGGGAGGTTATAACATCGAGGATGGTACTTCCTGCAACTTCACGGGTGGCTCCGACATTTCAAGCACCGATCCGCTGCTCGGGCCGCTGGCCAATAACGGTGGTCTTACACCGACGCACGCTCTGCTTGGCGGCAGCCCAGCCATCGACTCTGCTTCGCCGGACATGTGCACGTCCGTTGATCAACGAGGCGTCAGCCGTCCGCAAGGGGCGCAGTGCGATCGCGGCGCCTACGAGAAGGATGTGTTAGTGCCGGCATTCGATATCACGCCCTTTCCAATCGAAATGGGCGAGGTGATGGGTCAACTCTGCTATCCCTCCGAATTCATCCCGCCGTTGACGCTCTACTTTGAGAATGTCGGCAACAATCTCGTCAGTCAATTCGACCACAGCGACGGGTCGGACAGCTACAGTGTGAATTTGTTCCCCGGCACCTACGTAGCCTACGCCTACCGCCAGGGAACGAACATCGGCGGTTCGTACTCACAGGCCGTCTTGTGCGGTCTGAACGTAAACTGCACCGATCACACACTCATCGAGTTCGACGTGCTGGCCGGTCAAACGACGATGGACATCGATATATGCGACTACTACGGCGATCCGGGTGACGTTCCGCCACCACCAGGGCCTTCTCCCACAGAGACGCCCACACCGCCTCCAGCATTGCCTCCGATCTCGATCAACTTCAATGCGGACAGCTACGCCATCAAACATGGTAAATGCACCACGCTGCGCTGGGCTGTCGAAAACGCAGAAGACGTTTTCCTGGATGGCGAGCTGGTCGAGGTCCTGGGTGCACGCCAGGTGTGCCCCAAGAAGACTACTCAGTACAAACTCCTGGCGATGGCAGACGGCGAAGAAGAAGAGGCACACGTAACCATCGAGGTGGAGATCCTGCCTGAACCGCCGGAAGCTCCGGCGCGGTTGAGCTACGAACGCGTCTGCAACACCAAGATATACCAGATCACGCTTTCGTGGCTCGATAGAGCAGACAACGAAACCGGCTACCGGGTGTACCGGGACGGCGTACTAATCGCCACGCTTTCCGCGAACGCCAATAGCTACGTGGACAATCCTCCCTTCGGCGGTCCTTATACCTACGCCGTCGAAGCGTTCAACGAAGGCGGCGCATCCCCGCAAGTCACGGTTCAACCGAATGCTTGCAACCTCGTGCGGTGAATCTGCACCACGGATAATCCCAAGAAAGCAACTCGATGACCTCCCGGGGAATTCCCCGGGAGGTCACTCAATTTAAAAGGGCGCCTCGAACCTTCCGCCTGCCTACACCAATGATGAAAGATCGTTGTCGGCATGACGAGAGTCACCTAGCAATTTTCTGAAAATCAAGTAAAGTAAGGTTTGCCTAATATGCATATATATGGAATGCCTTGTATAAATGTTCGTGCGACTTGACGACGCAGTTTGCTTGTTAGAAGGAGAGGGGACATGAGCAACGCAGAGATACACTTTGGCGAGAGTGTTGAAATGTACTTAAAAACGATCGCCGAGCTCGCAAATCTACGCGAATTCGTACCGATAACCAGCATCGCCGAGCGGCTGGGGATTTCGACGGTCTCGGCGAGCGAGATGATCCACCGCTTACAGGATCGAGAGCTGCTGCAGCACACGCCGTATAAAGGCGTGCAGCTCACCAAGCGCGGGGTGCATAAGGCGAACCTGGTAATACGCAACCATCGCCTCTGGGAAACATTTTTAGCAGACAAACTCGGCATTGCCTGGGAACGTATAAACGAACATGCCTGTCGATTAGAACACGCGGTAAACGACGAGGTTATAGAGGCGCTCGCCGAATTCCTCGAATGTCCCGAGATATGTCCGCACGGAAATCCGATTCCCGATGCCAAGGGGCAGATGCCGCAGGTTGCAGGTGAACAACTTATCGAATTCGCTGCGGGTGAGTCGGGCGTGATTCTGCGCATCCTGCCGAATGACGATTACGACACCTTGTGCGCATATCTTGCCGCGCGTGGTATCAAACCCGGAGAGAGACTCACAATTGAGGAAATCGCCCCCTTCGATGGCCCGATATCGATTCGCTTGGGCGAAAACGTACATGCACTGGGGCGCAAGATTGCGCAGCAGATCGTGGTGCAACGCGAGAAGGAATTCGCGGAGGCGGCGGCGTGAAGTACGATCAGACGATGCCTTTGGACGACGCGTGGGAAGGCGCAATCGTTGAACTGGTTAACATCCATGCCACCCACAAATTCGGCCAACGCCTCGCCGATTTAGGCATGCTGCCCCATACCAGAGTGGCCGTGCTGAGCTGCGTACATGGACAACCCTTAATCATACGCGTGCGCGGCAGTAAAATAGCCGTCGATCGCCGCACAGCGCATCGGATTTTGGTGCGGCCCGTTTGTCGCAGACCCGAGTCAAAGCGCCGCCATCGGGCCTGGCGCAGTCACAGGGGACGACGATCCCGGGGCAAGCGGTTCCATCATGGTTCTCGGGCACGCTGGATGGATATTTTGTTGAATGCCCTGCAAACGATGACGGACGAGAACGATACAGAGGAATAATTCATACCCGAAATACTAGGGAGTGGACTTGAGCGGTACAGACGAGATTGTATTCACATGGCAAATTTGAAAATTGCGCTGGTTGGAAACCCCAATGCCGGAAAAACCACTTTGTTTAACGCGCTCACCGGATCGCGACAACACGTCGGCAATTGGCCGGGAAAGACCGTCGATTGTAAACAAGGCTCTTTCCGCTTTCGGGGCAACGAAATCGAAGTCATGGATCTCCCCGGAACGTACAGCCTCACGGCATACTCGGAAGAGGAGATTATCACTCGCGACTATATTTTGTTCGAAAAGCCGGATGTGGTGGTAGCGGTCGTCGACGCGACCAATTTAGAACGCAACCTGTATCTCGTGGTCCAGGTACTGGAACTACAAGTGCCCATGATATTGGCCTTGAACATGTCGGATCGAGTTCGAAGCTTGGATTACAAGATCGATGAAGATAAGCTCTCGAGGCATCTCGGCGATACCCCCGTGGTTCAAATATGCGCCAAACGCCGTGAGGGGTTGGACGAGCTTCGAGAGGAAATTATGGACCTCGCGGAAACGAAAGAACCAGCAGCGCTGAAGAAGGTTCCCACGTGATCGTCCGGCAGAGAGAGACGGAGTTCAAGATCGATTACGGCGGCGAGATCGAGGCGGAAATTCAAGGCCTCGCCGAGACGATCGCACAGCATCCAGCAATCCGCCAGATTTCTGATCCACGTTGGCTGGCGATCAAATTGCTCGAAGGCGAAAGCGATCTCGTCACCAGAGTCAAAGCGCTGGACGGGGCAAGCGCCGTTCTGGAAACGACGCAAGCTGCACGCGATCGCATACACGCCACGACGCCGAACGGTTTAGAATTCGCCATTGCCGATCGCCGCTACGCGTTTGTAAGCCAGGTCGTCGAAGAAATTGGCCGCTGCCCCGAGGCTTCCAGCGAAGACAGCTCCGAGCGTATGGACCGGATCGTGACCCATCCCTTATTGAGTCTGCCGATTTTCTTCGCCGTGATGTACCTGGTTTTCAACTTCGTGGTAAACGTTTCTACACCGTATCTGGATTGGATCGACGCAGTTTTCAACGGACCCATCACGCGCTGGGCAGCTTCGCTGTTATCGCTTGTACGAGCGCCGCTGTGGTTGCAGGGGTTGATAATGGACGGCGTGATCGCCGGTGTCGGCGGTGTGCTCATTTTCATCCCGGGATTGTTCTTCCTTTTTTTGTGTATCGGGTTCTTGGAGGACAGTGGCTACCTGGCGCGTGCTGCGGTTGTAAT
Organism: uncultured Anaerolineaceae bacterium; assembly: GCA_964475265.1. Taxonomy (GTDB): domain Bacteria; phylum Chloroflexota; class Anaerolineae; order Anaerolineales; family E44-bin32; genus WVZH01. The sequence continues at coordinate 8,454 of CAYYVY010000014.1, forward strand.
GGATCGATTCATGAGCTTTTTAGGATTACGAGGCAAGAGCTTCGTTCCCATGATCCTGGGTTTTGGATGCGCCGTTCCAGCCATTTATGCCACGCGCACTTTAGAGAACAAGCGGGATCGTCTCCTGACCTCGCTGCTCATTCCACTGATGTCGTGTTCGGCGCGCATGCCCGTGTATGTGGTATTTGGATTGGCCTTTTTCAACCACAGGGCCAACTGGGTGCTTTGGGGTCTGTACGCTCTCGGCGTGATCGTTGCAGCTGTCGTCGGCATCATCTTCTCACGCACGTTATTCAAACGACAAGACGAGACATCATTTGTCATCGAGTTACCCCCCTATCAACTCCCTTCTTTAAAGTGTCTCTGGGATCAGATCGCCGCACGCATCGGAAGATTCATCCGGAATGCAGGGACGGTGATCCTGGCGGCCTCCGTTGTGATTTGGCTGCTGCTCAACATGCCCTGGGGCGTCACGAACATGGGTGAAAGCTGGTTCGGACAAGTTGGCAAAGCGATTGCACCGGCGCTCCGTCCGGCAGGATTTGGGAATTGGGAGAGTGCGGGATCGCTTGTATCCGGGCTTGTGGCCAAGGAGGTGGTGATTTCCACCATGTCCCAGATTTACATCGGCGAGGTGCGGGAAGAGCTAGAGATCGAAGAGACAGACTTCGGCCATGACCTCGTAGATATTGGTGCGGGTTTTATCCAGGCGACGGGGGAGGCGGGGAAACAGCTGCTCGAGTTGCTTACGCCGGGCATACCCCTTTTCAAAGAAGCCGATCCGATAACGGAAGATACGCAGCTGGGGTCTGCACTGCAACAAGTATTTACACCGTTGGCCGCCTTGGCGTTCCTCGTGTTCGTGCTTCTCTATGTTCCCTGTGTAGCGACCCTGGGGACGATCCGCAGCGAATTCGGCTGGAGATGGGCGCTCTTCTCTGCAGTCTGGCAGACGGGCGTGGCCTGGATGATGGCGACGCTTGTTTACCAAGGTGGTCGCTTGCTGGGGTATGCCTAGCACTGGTCTGGACTGTCAAGATGCTGAACCAAATCCTGGAAGCTTGCAAATCCACTCCTCGAGGCCTATGCCTGGAAGAAATCGCGCACGGGTTGAAGAAAGAGCCCGCCGTGATTGAGGGTATGATTGCCCAATTGCTGCACATGGGAATGCTCGTTGAACATCCAGTGCAGACAGTCTGCGAAACGTGTCCGGCGCGCGCTTCCTGCGTCCTGATCGAGCGCTCGGTAAGCCTGTATTCCGTTCCAAAGCATACGATGGAAGAATATAATCGTTTCGGCCCGGAACTCCACACGCCAGATCGATGAACCGAGTTCGACAGCAAGGGACCTTCTTCCAATTTCCATGAGGAACACTGCAATGGAATCCAATTCGTCGACCACCCTGATACTTCACCCGCCTTCTCGATCCGATCAGAGCGTAAGTGATTGGTTCACGCCATTGGGTACCGAGGTCTTGGAAGATTTCATCAGCATTGAAATATTGAAGCGCAAAGCCGCGATCCGAGAGTGGCAAACTGCCCGATTGTCGTCCGCGGTTTACATCTACCGCGAGCTGACTTTGCTTAAGACCATTGTGGCGAAATTCTATTTGGTCAAGACAGGAATCGAGGCCGAGAAGTATGCCAACCGGGAAATTCACTACAACAAAATTGCGTGTGAGATATTTCGAGGTGATCCCTCGATGCGGGCTGTGCTGCCGTTGGGAGTATTTCGCGGCGTTCTAATTCTGGAGCACGTCGATGGACTGACCCTGGAGGACACGATCGCCGTTCGCCGGAGCCATCCAGGGATTCTGCGGCCCGCGTTGGAAACTACGGTCGACTTTCTGGCGAAACTGTACCGACTCGGGCAGCGCCCGAACGAAGTGCCCCATTTCGACCCGGCAGTAGAAAAAGCACGAGAAATCCTCGACACACTCAGTCAACACGGCGTGTTAAAACGACGTCCGCTCTTGCGTCGAAGACTATCACGCCTGCTCGACTCCTGGCAGGCGAATCCGCTCATGTCAACCTTTCGTCCGAGCCTGACGCACGGCGACGCGACGAGCACCAACTTTGTCTTTCCCCAAGAAGGCGGCATCGTAGCCATCGATTGGGAACGCGCTAAAGTGACGGATCCCGCGGCCGACCTGGGTCGCTTGATGGCGGAGGTATCCCACGCTATCGCGCAGCAAGGCGGCAACCCGCAGGAAATCACCAGAATGGTAGAAATTCTTCGCCAGCGGTATTGTTCCGTGCAAGGAAGCGACGAGGATTCAGCAGCGCTGCTGGCGAGAGCGCGTTTCTATCAGGGGTCGAGCACCTTGCGGATCGCCCGCAATGGCTGGCTCTCCCGCGCCTATCGCAAGGATCTCGTTGAAGAAGCCCTCAAACTGCTGTCGAAACAAGCATAAACTGAAGCAGGCAACTTCCTCGCTTTGATCAACACGACGCCCGCAGCATCAAATAGAAAACATCCGTTGATACCCGGATGCCCGTCAGTGTGAGTTTCTGGCTATCGGGGAAACTTAAGGATGGATTTAGAAAACCAAGATGGTTTGCAAAGCCATCATGGCCAGAAAACCTGTCATCCCTGCGACGGCGCTCGATCGCCGTTGTTGTTCATCGGCGCGGCTTTCGGGAATCATCTCTCCCATCACCAGATAGATCATCGCGCCCGCCGCGAATCCAAATGCATAGGGAAGCAGGGGACGAAAGCGCATAACGGCAAGGTAGGCGGGAATGGCGGCAACCACTTGGGGCACACCGGAGACAATCGCCCAACCAACACACTTCCATCCACTGACACCTTCCGCACGTAAAGGCAGGGAAACGGCGACCCCTTCGGGGATGTTATGAATGGCAATTGCGACCGTCATGATCAATCCCAACGTAGCCAGACCTGAACCAAAGGAGACACCGATTGCCAACCCTTCGGGAATGCTGTGGATGAAAAGCGTAACCAGCACGAGAATGATCCGGCGTCCGCCCCCTTCCGAGACGCCGCGCAAGGTGAAATTTCGTTTCTCCAGAAACCACGAAGTAATCGCCATGAGAGAGGCACCGAGCAGAATCCCGATGCCAACCGGGATCACTCCACCATCTGCAAGCCCGGGGATGATGAGGTTAAATACGGAGGCTGAAAGCATCAGTCCGCCGGCTCCCGCCCAGCCAAGACGAGCGAGCTCCACCGGGAAGTTTTTAACGAAGACAAAAGGCAGCCCGCCCAGTCCGTTGGCGAGAACCGTAATCGAAGCTGCAATGATCGTATCGGCTAAAGAGGTCATGATCCTCCACCCCCTTCCGGCACCAGCAGGCTCTCGAAGATCTGCCGATCTTCAGGCTCCAAACGCTCGAGCATGTCCGAGCCGAGCTGCCGGTACACTCGTTGAGCGAATAATTCCATCCAGACGAATTGACGTGCGATGAGGACCAAGTTGGGGCTTTTGGTGATGGTTGCATATGTTTCTTGACCCACAGCAGCAATCAGCGCTTCCACTTGATCAACCACAATCATCAGCGTGCCGGTTAACTCCTGAAGCTCGCTCTCCAGTGGTGGATGGTGAGCCACATATCCGTGGGGTAAATCATCGTGTCCCGTGAGCAGCGTGCATATCGCCACGCCGCGGTCGTTCGCCGCAGCAATTACTTCCTGCAGCGCTTGCAATCCTTCGTCGTTCAACACAAAGTAGACTTCGTTCTGGGCCTCCGAAATCATCTGTTTGGCGTAGGTGAATACAGCGGAAGTACTGCGTATGGACCAGACACTTTCCTCTGTCGTATCGGTGTATAAATCCTGCAGTTCCTCGCGCAGACTATCAATCAACTGCATCTGCTTCTCTTCATGGCGGTTGAGCAGCAGTTGGGGAGAAACCGGACGATAGAGAGTCGCCCGACCTTCGATGGATTCGAGCACCGCACCCCGCACAAGCAGGCGGCTCAAAGTCTCGTAAACCATCGAGCGTGGCACGCCCGAGTCTTTACTGATTTGATAACCGGTCGCCGGATGGTCGCCCAGCAGCGCCAGATACACCTTGGCCTCGTATTCCGTAAAGCCGATTTCGGTCAAACCGAGTTTCAAGTCCATCATCTCTCCGATGTTGTTGTAATTTATATGACTATTAGTAAGTTTACTAACTACTATCTTGCTTGTCAATCACTTTTTCTCGGCATCGCTTTTATTCCGGGCGCAAATTGTGGTAAGCTCTTGCCGCACAGGAGCGAGCATGCGGAAGCTGATTAACGGGTTGCGTAAGGGCACAACCATCGTGCGCCGACGGCTGCAAACCCAAGGCGTTCGGACGACGTTGTTGTGGTTTCTGGTGCGGGGGACGACCTTCCTGACCGGAATCCCCACGATTCGCTACACGCGCATCACACCACAGATCTTCGTCGGTCCACAATATCGAGCACGCGGCAAGGCAAAATTAGTGCGCAACGGGATACGCGCCGGGCTGAATTTGCGGGTCGAATTCGACGATGCCGCTTACAACTTGGCGATGCCGCACTACTGCCATTTGCCTACCGTCGATGATACGCCCCCCAGCTTGGAACATCTGCAGCAAGGAATCGAATTCATCGACCAGGCCGTCAAATCCGGCGAGAAGGTGTACATTCATTGCGCGGGCGGGATCGGCAGAGCCCCAACGATGGCCGCAGCATACTTCATCAGTCAGGGCGACGACCTGGCCGGTGCACTCAGCCACATCCGGGCGGTTCGCCCCTTCATTCGCATCATGCCCTCGCAAATGAAACAACTCGAGAAACTCGAATTTCAACTCAGAGATGAGCATCACGGAGGCTGATATTCCGCCGAGAGAACTCGAGGAGATATTCCGATGTTGAGACTCCATTCATGGAACGTAAACGGTATCCGGGCCGCGCAGCGTAAAGGTTTCCTGGATTGGCTCCAGGAAGCAAAACCCGATGTGCTCTGCATTCAAGAAACCAAAGCCCATCCCGACCAGTTGGATGCGGAGTTGGCGCAGCCCGAGGGGTATCATGCCTATTGGTCCTCGGCAGAACGTAAAGGCTACAGCGGAGTGGCATTATTTTCCAAACAGGAACCGCAGTCCGTCGAACTGGGACTGGGCATCGACGAGTACGATATCGAAGGGCGTACGATCGTCGCCGACTACGGTGATTTCGTGCTCATCGCCGCCTACTTCCCAAACGGAGGCCGCGACCTCAGCCGCGTGCCCTTCAAGATGGCGTATAAAGAAGCATTCCTCGATTATTGCAATCGCCTGCGTGATGCCGGACGCCCCGTTGTTTTCTGCGGGGATGTAAATACGGCACATCGCGCAATCGACCTCGCTCGTCCGAAACAGAATGAAACTTCGACCGGATTCTTGCCGGAGGAACGCGCCTGGATCGACAAGCTGGTCTCGCAGGGGTATATCGACACCTTCCGCAGTTTGCATCCCGACACCGAGGAAGCTTATAGCTGGTGGGCGTATTGGGGAAAAGCGCGTGAGCGCAACGTGGGCTGGCGCATCGATTATTTCTTCGCCACGCCAGACTTGCAGTATCGCATCGTCGCTGCGGAAATCCACGCCGACGTCATGGGATCAGATCACTGCCCGGTAAGCTTGACTCTCCAATCGGCCAAGTCGTAACAACACAATTCGCAGTACGCTCAATAGCACATTGTCACTCACGCCTCTCGTTAAAACCACCCTGAAGGCATCCACAGCGGCACAATCCTACTTTTAAAAGGGCTTGACAAACCCGAATAAATAATGTACATTATGGGCACTACCCGCTTATTAGGGTAAGCCGCATAAGTGGGTAAAGCGAAAACGGAGACGATCATGCCCAAACTTGAAGCGGAATTGGTAATGGCGCCCAAAACGACCGTACTGCAGGTCGCGGTGGAACCGGCGATCAACGTATTGAACAGCCTGGTGCTGCTGAGTCAGGTAGATAAATTTTCGGGGCTCGGCGAATGGATCAATACGATCGCTGTCGAAATGGAAGCGTCGAATTGGGAGAGACACCGGGTTGTCACCGAAGGCCTTTACTTTGCCCTCGTCCCGCAACGCAGCCACGCATCATTCGAAGCGTTCATCGACAGCCTGGCAGAATCGGATCCCGTCATGCTGCGGGACAAGGTGCTCAACTCATACCTATGCAAAGCCCCTAGTGAAGACTACGAGCTCTATCGTGCGAACGGCTGGGAATCAGTATTGCGTAGTGAAGACGCCTATATCGAATTCATGTACGAACGCTTCGAACATGATCAGATCGACGAATCCATCGAACGGGCTGCCTACAACTATCTCGTCGATCCCCCGGCCATGCGGGACCTGATCGCGACCCACCTGCGCTTCATGTGGCAGGAGTATATGGCCGAAGAGTGGAAGCGGGTATTGCCGACCATAAATGAATCCGTTGCGGCGTTTCAAAAAACGGACTTGTCCACGATGTCACTGGTGCGGGCAACGCAGTTTATCACCGGCAGAGAACCGGATGAGAAATTCGAAGAAAGCGTACGCGATGCTGAAAAGATCGTCTTCGTTCCGAATACCCACGGCGGGCCGTACGTGCTCAAATACCACGGCGACGGCATCATCTGGATGACGTTTGGCGCCAGAGTGCCGGAAGGTATGCAATTCGCATCGCCCGATTTAAAGCGCTCGGATTTGCTGGTTCGACTTACGGCGCTGGCCGACGAAACACGACTGCGCATTTTGGCGATCATTCGCGAGCAAGGCGAGATGTGCAGTCAGGAAATAATCGATGAGTTGGGTATCAGTCAATCTTCGATCTCGCGCCACTTGAGGCAGCTCACAGCAACTGGCTATCTCGTGGAACGGCGCAAAGAAGCAGGGAAATGCTACCAGCTGAATACGGAACGCATCGGCGAGACTTTGCAAGCATTGGATGGATTTTTCGACTAGAAGGGCCGTGAGGGTTGATTTGAATTTGAATCGGAATTCGCAGCACACTGTTCAAACCGGGGACGATAGACAAACGAAGCGTAGAACGCTCGTGAATGGGAAAGGAAGTGGATCATGTTACGATGGAGCGAAGTAGTCGCAACCGAGGTGAGAAGCGAAGAACTACGCTGTGAGGCGGCTCACGAGCGATGGGTACGCTCGATTGTGAGCGAATCAAACCGACAAATGCACTTCTATCACACCATTGCTTTCCGTCTTGGGGGTTGGTTGACATCCGTTGGCCAACGGCTGCAACAGCGCTATTCAGTGATCGTGGAACCGACCTTAACCTCGAAAATGGGATCCAACCAAGGTGCTTGCTGAAAGTCTAATCGTTTCTATATAGGAACATTATACTTTCGCCCCCACAGACAACTCCCCGAGCATAGCGGGTGCTCGGGGAGTTGTTCATATCTCTCGACCATCTCGTAGAAGCAGGAGCGTTATAATTCATCCATGTCGATTCAAGACGCACTCGAGCGATTGCGCCTCGATGCTGATTTCATGAAAAACGTGGCCACGTGGGAGCGTCTGCCACCGCGCCCGGCGCGTTACGCAGATTTCCCTGCGGGCCTGGATACACGTTTGATCTCCGCATTACGTGCAAGCCATATCAGTCCCCTCTACACCCACCAAGCTGCAGCCGTCGAAGCCGCTCTGGCGGGCGAAAACGTGGTGATCGTCACGGGTACCGCATCCGGCAAAACACTGTGCTACAACCTGCCTGTGCTGCACACGTTGCTCAACATCCCCCAGGCGCGCGCCCTGTACCTCTTTCCGACCAAAGCGCTTTCGCAAGACCAGGCATCCGCACTCGGAAATTTCCTCGATACGCTCAACGCCGCCGAGACGATCCCCGTGCGCACGTATGACGGAGATACGCCCCGAAACGCTCGCCGCCGAATCCGTGATGAGGCACGCATTTTGATCACCAACCCGGACATGCTGCACACCGGGATCCTGCCCCACCATCCGCGTTGGTCCGACTTGTTGGCGAATCTTCATTGGATCGTTTTGGATGAGATGCACGTCTACCGCGGCGTATTTGGTTCTAATGTCGCAAATTTAATCCGACGCTTGCGTCGTGTTTGTCGCTTCCACGGTTCCGATCCGAAATTCGTTCTAACCTCCGCCACGATCGCCAATCCCAAAGAGCTTGCTGAACGCTTGATCGAAGCACCGGTTCACCTCGTGCCGCCGGATCTGGACGGCTCGCCAAGCGCAGAGAAACACGTCATTCTTTACAATCCGCCGGTAATCGACCCGAGCCTGGGAATCCGGCGAGCCTACACCCTGGAAACCACACGCATCACCGAACGATTCCTGCAAGCCGGCGTACAAACCGCCGTTTTCGCCCGCGCGCGCCGCACGACTGAAGTATTACTGGGCTACGTACGTGATGCTTTTGAACGTCTGGGCGGAGATCCCAAAGCCATCCGCGGCTATCGTGGCGGATACCTGCCCCTGGAACGCCGGGAGATCGAACAAGGTCTACGCCAGGCTCGCGTTTTAGGCGTTGTGGCGACCAATGCACTCGAACTCGGCGTGGACATCGGTCAATTGGGTGCCGCCGTCATCGCCGGCTATCCGGGAACCATCGCCAGCTTATGGCAGCAAGCCGGTCGCGCCGGGCGGCGGAGCGAAACCTCTGCCGCGGTGCTCGTGGCTTCGGCATCTCCCCTGGATCAGTTCGTTGTGGCGCACCCTCGCTACGTTTTCGAGCATTCTCCCGAGATGGGATTGATCAACCCCGACAATCTTGCCATCCTCCTGCGTCATTTACGCTGCGCCGCATTCGAGCTGCCCTTCGAAAGCGATGAGCCTTTTGGCAAATTCGAAGACATGGCTGACTTGCTGACATTTCTGGAGGAGGAAGGCGTGCTGCACCGCTCGGCAGAGACGTATCACTGGGTGGCTGAGGGGTATCCGGCCGAAGAGGTCTCCCTGCGCGCCAGCAGTGATGAGCCGATCGTCATCCAACGCCTCGGGGAAGGCCGGCCGGTGGTTATCGGCGAAGTCGATCGGGGAGCGGCACCCATTCTCCTGCACGAAGGCGCCGTCTACACCCACGAAGGCCGCACGCATCTGGTGACGCACCTGGATTGGGAAAAGGGTCTCGCCGCGGTGGAAGCGACGGAAGTTGACTATTACACGGACGCATCCGAAACCGCAGACCTTGAAGTACTGGAAGTGTACGATGCAGACGAAAGCAGCCCTGCCCGCCGCGCCCATGGCTGGGTGCAGATCACGGCGCAAGCGACTTCGTTCCGCAAGATCAAGCGTTACACACATGAAACCTTAGGCTACGGCGACATCGATCTGCCCCCGCGCCAATTTGAGACCAGCGCATACTGGCTGTGGATCGCTCCCGAGACGGTCGAGCGCCTCGAGGCCGATGGTGTCTTATTGGCACCGGTGGATTACGGGCCCAGCTGGCCTCAAGCACGAAAAGCCGCCATTTCCCGCGATCAACACCTCTGCCGGCAGTGTGGCGCCCCAGAGCGTGAGGGAAAATCCCACGACGTCCACCACATTCGCCCGTTCCGGGATTTTGGTTACGTCCCGGGAGAGAATCGTGCCGATCGCCTGGCCAACCACATCGACAACCTGATCACCCTCTGTCCTGCATGCCACCACCGGGCGGAGTCTGCCCGGGGAGCGCGCAGCGCCCTCGGTGGCCTTCGCTACACGCTGGGCAACATTGCCCCCCTCTATCTCATGTGCGACCCGCGCGATCTGGGGACGCTTGGCGAGAGCCGATCCAAACACACGAAAAGCCCCACGATCACGATTTATGATCGTATCCCAGAGGGCTTGGGGCTTTCGGAAAGATTGTATTCAATGCATAACGAGTTTTTAGAAGCAGCACTCGACCTCGTAAGATCGTGCCGCTGCAGTGACGGTTGCCCAGCTTGCGTCGGCCCTCTGGGACCCGGCGGCTTGGAGGTCAAACGGCTGACTGCCCAACTGCTTGAAGCCCTCCTTTTTTGACCTCCACCACAGAATCTAATAAATGGCCCGCGGCCACGTTTACAGATCACTCTGCACACTTAGGCTCATTCCCAACGCCACAGCTTTCGGGCCAAGACAACCAGTACAATCAACCATCCCCCCAGCACGGCAAAGTTAAGCCCCAACGTATGTTCGGGCGAAGCACCGACCATCGTCTGCCTCAGTAAATCACTCAAGTAAGTAAGCGGCAGCACGTCGACGATGGGCTGGAAGAATGAAGGCAGCATGTCCACAGAGAACATACTGCCGGAAAGCATCATCATCGGAAAGTTGACCAGCTGCGCGATCGCCATCGAGCTCTCGGCTGATTTTCCAACTCCGGCGAGCATGTAACCCATACTGACGAATACGAGCGTACCCAAGAGGACTGTCGTCAAAAACAACGGCCAGGATTTCACACCAACGCCGAAACCGATGTATCCAACAAGCAGGAAAGCCGCAGTTTGCAGCAAACCAACACTCACGCGCCAGGCCACCTCGGCGGTCAAGATCGTGGAGGGAGTCACCGGCGTCACGCTGATGCGACGATACACTTGTGCTTCCCGCTGCATGACGACGGGCTGCGCGGTGCCGAATACACCAAGCCAGAGCAAAGCCACGCCCAGCATTCCGGGCATATAGAAGTCGATCGAACGCAGCGGACTGCTCTGGATAGACGTAATCTGCAATGCAAACGTCGGCTCTGCACCACTGATTCGCAGTCCGAGATCGTTGAGCAAGTGCTGCACAATACCCAATCCGATATCGGAGGATGACGGTCGTTCCGAATCATAGAAAATCTCCACGTCTACCTGCCGCTCTGCGGCCAGATCTTCGCTGAGGTCATGCGGAAGAAGGAGGAGAATATGGATCTGCTCATGTTCGAGCGCATCGAGAAGTTCCGCCCGATCTCCCATTTGGAGCGTGATTCCTTTTTGCACTTCGGGTGTCTGAAGCAGATCGATGATGGTGGAACCGGCCGGGCCGCGATCTTCATTGACCACACCGAGCTGAAGCACAAAGCTTGAGCTTCCAGAAAATATCAATCCAAAAAACACACCAAAAGCCACCGGCAGCAGCAAGACGAAAAACACTGCCGAGCGATCGCGTAAAAACTCACGGGCCTGCGCCAGATAAAGCGAGACGATTTGTTTCATCAGCGAATCCTCCTGCCTGTCAATTTTAGAAATACGTCTTCCAGCGTAGCCTGCCGCACGATGAGATCATTGAACTTCAGCTTTTGTGCTGCGACCAATTCAAACAAGCCGGCCATCGTACGCGGTGCATCTGTAGAAAAGAGTGTCGTGCGGCCATTCTCCAATTGGATGTGCTCCACTCCAGGCAGCGCAGCCAATGATCCTTCGTTCGTGCTTCGCTCTGCGGTGAATTCGATCGCCGTCTCTTTAAAGTACTTATTGATCAGTCGTGTCGGAGGATCCAATTCGATGATTTTTCCACGATCGAGAATCGCCACACGATCGCAGAGTTGTTCGGCCTCTTCCATGTAATGCGTGGTGAGCAGGACGCTTTTACCGCGTGCACGCAAACCCCGGATGACATCCCAAAGACTGCGCCGCGCCTGTGGGTCCAGACCCGTCGTTGGCTCGTCAAGAAAGACCAATTCGGGATCGTTCAGCATGGCCAATGCGACCGCCAATCGCTGCCTCTCCCCGCCGGAAAGAACTTTCGTGACGGTCTTTGCTTTCTCGCTGAGACCCACTTGTTCCAAGACCTCGTCGAGCGGAAGGGCACTTGGGAAGAGACCCGCAAAAAGCGCCATCTGTTCTCTTACGCGCAGTTGATTCAACAAACCGGTGGTTTGCAGCTGCACACCGATCTTGGCGCGGATCGCTTTCGCTTGTGCGCCGCCCGCCTTCCCCAACACCCATACTTCACCGCCGTCGGGTTCCTGCAAGCCCAGCATGCACTCGACGGTCGTCGTCTTTCCCGCACCGTTAGGGCCCAGCAGACCGAAGACCTCACCGCGGTTAACCTTAAAGCTTATGGCGTCTACAGCTGTGACATCGTCATAGCGTTTGACCAAATCTCGAATTTCGATTGCTGCTTCCATTTTCACCTCCTGATGTTCGTTGAGATACACATTCATTCCTTTGGTTGGTTGATCCGATCTCACCATCCAGAATACCGATCCGGCTTATCCCTGTCATCGACTTTCCGTTCACTGTCCATACCTGTACGAACGTACAATGTCCGTGCGGTCGGTTTCCTGCATATCGAGCGGTGCTACAATGTTGGCGTTGATGAGGTTCTTGATGCGAGAGACAAACCATTCGATCGATGTAGAAGAAGTTCTTTACAGCGATGAAGAGAAGCGCACCGGGCTCCCCTTTTTCGTGATGCTCATTGGCGTCTTGATTGTGCTTTACATCATGGCAATCGTATCGACGCCGAGTTTACGTCAGCCGGCGCAGCTCATTCCGCTTACGCTGTTGTTCGTGACCCACGGCGTCCTGTACATATGGAGCCTCACGATACAGAGACGGCGTCGCTTACTGATGCTTTACATCATCGTTCAAGCGGTGATCGTCCTCATCATCAACCACATCGTTCGAGGGGAAGGATATGTGCTTGGGTTGTACCTCGCACTTGCCGGGGAAGTCGTTGGTTTTTACTTTCAAGAGCTGAAACGAGCCATGTTTTGGGTGACGGCGATACTTCTTCTCGCGGTGCTGAACTTTGGCCTTTTATGGGGCTGGTCGCAGGCGCTTGGCTGGCTGGCTTGGATGGTGCCGATGAGCGCCTTCGTCGTAGTTTATGTAACTTTATTTTCCCGCCAGGCGCGAGCACGGGTCGTGGCGCAAGCGTTGGTGAAAGAATTGGCACAAGCGCAGCGTCAATTGGAAGCCTATGCCGCACAGGTGGAGACATTAACTCTGGCTAATGAACGACAACGCATAGCGCGGGAATTACACGATACGTTAGCGCAGGGTCTCGTCGGCGTGATACTGCAGCTCGAAGCGGTCGAAGCTCGGTTGTTGAACGATGAGTCGCAGCAAGCGCTTTCACTCGTAGGCCAGGCAAAGGAGCGCGCTCGCGGCACCCTGGCCGAAGCCCGGAGTGCGATCCGCGATCTACGCGAACGGGAGCAGACACCGGAGGAATTCAAGCAAGGTGTTGCGCAAGAAATCCATCACTTTTCAGAAGCTATGGGTATCGATTGTGAATTGAAATTTCCCGAGGAACTTACTCTTTCTACGGAGATCTGCGAGCATGTGGGACGGATGATCGCCGAGGGACTGGCGAATACCGCGCGACACGCACAAGCATCCAAGGCATGGGTGCACCTCGAAGAGAACGATGGGGAGTTGCAGGTCGAAGTTGGTGACAACGGTCGCGGTTTCAACCCCCAGGAAATGCTGGGAAAAAGCGGTCATTACGGTCTGATCGGCTTACGTGAGCGTGCACGCCATGCGGGCGGCAGCCTGGAAATCGTCAGTGCACCGGGACAGGGAGCGGCCATTCGTATGCGTTTGCCCATCAATGGGGAGACCTCAAATGGGTGAGCCCCTACGCATCCTCATCGCCGACGATCATCTGGTGGTTCGCGAGGGACTGCGTCAGATTTTTGAGACGGTTCCCGATATGACTCCCGTGGGTGAGGCGGTCGACGGTCTCGAGGCCGTTGCCTTAGCCACAGAGCTTCAGCCGGACGTCGTCCTGATGGATTTGCGCATGCCGCGCATGGATGGAATAGCGGCCATTACGCGTCTGCATGAGCAACTACCACAACTCGCCATCGTGATTCTAACGACGTACGAAGAGGAGGATCTGATGATGCGCGGCCTGCAAGCCGGGGCGCGGGGCTACTTACTGAAGGATGCTGACCGCGAGACATTGTTTCGCACGATTCGTGCTGCGGCGCGTGGGGAGACTCTGCTCACGCCGGACATTGCCAAACAAGTATTCGTCCGCGATCCATCTGCAGGTTCGAAGGCCGCAGCAGAAAGCGCACCACTCACGGAACGCGAATTGGAAGTTATTCGTTTCGTAGCCCGGGGAGAACGCAACAAGGAAATCGCCGCCCGGTTGGGTATCACGGAACGCACAATCAAGGCGCACCTGACGAGCATCTATAACAAGTTCGGCGTGGATTCAAGGGCGGCTGCCGTAGCCGTAGCAATGGCCCAGGGACTGCTAAAGGATGAAGGGCATGAGGGCCGCCATCCGCGCGTGTAAGGCTTGCGTGCAATGTAGATTTGGAACGCGGTAGAATTCGCATCGAGGTGCACCTGCATGTCGAATCAAACCCCACCGAAGAACCGTGAAAAAACCAGCGATAACCGCCCTAAGCGCCGGCCGGAGTGGATCAAGGTCCGTGCCCCATCCGGAGAGACCTACGAACAGCTGCGTGTGATGATGCGCAGTAAATCTTTGCACACAGTTTGTGAAGAAGCCATGTGCCCGAACATCGGAGAATGTTGGGGCTCGGGAACAGCCACGTTCCTCATGATGGGTGACACGTGCACCCGCTCGTGTGGCTTTTGTGACATTAAAACGGGTCGACCTGCGCCGCTGGATTGGCTGGAGCCGGAACGTGTGGCACACGCCGTACAAAGCATGGATTTACGCCACGTTGTCATCACGAGTGTCAATCGCGATGAACGACAGGATGGCGGCGCTCCAATATTTGCAATGGTAATCCAACGAATTCGCGAACTGCAACCCGGATGCTCGATCGAAGTGCTGATTCCGGATTTCAAAGGCTCGATCGAGGCGCTGCGCATCGTCATGGATGCCCGTCCGGAGATTCTCAACCATAACGTGGAGACAGTCCCGCGCCTTTTCCGGCAAGTCCAACCTCAAGATCATTACGAGTGGGCCGAAGCGACATTGAGCAACGCAAAAAAAATGGATCCCGATGTGTTAACAAAATCGGGCGTGATGGTCGGTTTGGGGGAAACGACAGAAGAGATCGAGGCGGTGATGCGAGATTTACGCCGATGGAAGGTAGACATCCTTACCATCGGACAGTACCTTCAGCCATCGAAGAAACACTTGCCCATTGAACGCTACTATACCCCGGATGAGTTTGAGGCCTTTAAAACCTACGGCTATGAAATTGGCTTCAAGTGGGTCGAAAGTGGTCCGCTTGTGCGCTCCTCCTATCGTGCGGAAGAGCAAGTGCGCCAGTTAAGTGTCATCCACCGAGATTTACAGGGGGAAAAAACCTAGCAGGTCTTTCGGGAATACGCTTCACGGTTTTCGCTCAAATCCGACAGCAGTACCTCCGTTTCATAGAAAAACATCCCAAAATAGGGGAAAATTTGCTTTCAGCCGAGATGTGAAAACCTTTTTTTGCCGTTAACTTACTGCCGTTATTTTCACACCGAAATCTTTTATAATCGTGCATCATTATTGCAGGGGCGATTGTCCCATTATAAGGAGAGGAATAATGAGAATCATGTCAATCAAGAATTGGGAAAGACCCATACGGATCGCTATCATCCTGGCCATGGCGCTGACGCTGCTCAGTCCACTGGGATCGGCCGTTTTCGCCGACGATGGAACGACAGATGATCCGCCCAGCTCGGAAGAAAGCGAGCCACCCCCAGAAGGCGAATCCGGAGGTGATGAGCAAATTCCAGCGGAGGCAGCGCCAGTTGAAGATGCAGCGCCAGCGGAAGAAACTGCACCGGCGGAAGAAGCTGCACCGGCGGAAGAGGTTGCGCCCAGCGAGGATGCGGAAGCCGTCGCAGAAGACGTGCCCATCGAAGACGAGACCTGTCTTGCAGATGAGGCCGTTGCAGCCGCAGCAGACACAGTCGCGGAAGAAACGGAAGAATCCTCGGCGGTTGCCGATCCTTACTTCTATTACGGCGGCACCTTGTATAACTACACCTCGATCCAGGATGCGATCGACGAACTCAGTGCAAACGGTTGGACACCGGATGGCGGTTTGATCATCGTCGAAGACGGTACGTTCACGGAAGATGTCGTCATCGATGGCGACGCATGGAACGGCGGCGCGGATACGCCTCTTGAACTCATCCTGCAGAGCGAAAATGGCAGCGGCTCAACCGTGATCGACGGTAACGTGATCATCCAAAACATGTTGGATTTCATTCTCGACGGTTTTGAGATCACCGATGGCGTGGTGGTAATCGACAACACAGGCACGCTAACCATCGAAGACGTCGTCGCAACCAATGATTCTGGGGACGCGATTTCGGTTGAGAATCAGACCGGCGACGTGGTCCTGAGCAACGTGAATGCCAGCAACGCAGGCAACGGCGTCGAGGGCGATAACATCGGCAACGGTGTGTACATCGAGGTAAACGCCGGCGGCTCGGTCACGATGACAAACGTGACTGCGAATAACAACGAGGAATCGGGAGCACTCGTGGTGTTCAACGGCGACGACGAAAACAACGAGATCAACGTCACGGACAGCCAGCTCAGTGAAAACGGTCAATTTGGTGTCTGGGCACAACCCGAAACTGGCACCGTAACGCTTACCTGCGTCCTGGCGTCCGCCAACGAATATGGCGCAGTCAAGGTGCCCGTCGGCGAGGAAGTGATCTGGATCAAATGCGAACCGAAAGAGGATAAGGAAGAAGATCCTTACGAAGACTGCGAAATCAGCGACCTGTCATCCAAATACGTCAATGTCGGCGATGGGATGATGGTTGAATTCCCGCCCATCGATCCAACCGAAGACGAAGATGCCTCGTATGCCAGCTACATGACGATTACAGATCCCAGCAAATTACCCACCAATCTACCCGAGGGCGATATCTTCATGGTCGGCATCGACATCCTGCTTTACAACGCTGAGATACCTGAAGGTGAGACGATCAAGATCGAGTTTTTCATTGCCGGGTATCAGTGGGAAGAGAATTTTGCCGTGTTGTGGTTTGACGCAGATGCAGCGGATTGGGTTGACGTACCATTCACGCGAGAATCACATCCGCGCATCCCCGGCGGCAAAATTGTTGCCGAGTGGGATCAGCCCGGGATCTTCGTGCTGGTCATTCACGGCGAGGGCACCCCGGACGCATGACACGCTGAACCCAATCGTAGAACTACGGTGAAATAACACACCCCGAATTACTTCGGGGTGTGTTATTTATGGCTGATCCTCCCGCGCTTGCCCAAACCTGATTGCGGTGGGAATGGACGTAGATGCGCACGGTCGGGCGTGCAGCGCCGGATCGCGTTCAAGCGCTGACAAGCATATTGCCTATCCGCTTCACGGATTCTTCCTTGCGCGAGTTATCGAACTGCACCCGACCACGATCGCATAACGCGGTCTTGCCGTCCGCATGGTTTGATTGGCTTCGGAGTGGGAGATCGTTCGTAAATTGTCAGAATGAAGTGGAACGTTGTACTAGATGATCATGACATTTGCTGCTTGAGGTCCCTTCGGTCCTTCTTCGATCGAGAATTCAACCTGCTGCCCCTGCATGAGTGTCTTGAAGCCCTCGGCTTGGATAGCGCTGTAGTGGACAAAAACGTCCGGCGCATCTTCGCGCTCGATAAAGCCCCAGCCCTTTTCGCTGTTGAACCACTTAACCGTGCCGATGATGCGGTCTTCCATGAGTATGATCTCCTTTCGACAAGCGGATTACGCAAGGCGCCGTGTTCGTTCGTCGACGGTCGTACTCAGCATGGCTGTTGGCTGAGCCTAAGGTTGACACTTTTGGGAAAACCATCGGCGGCCTGAACGACGCAAAAGATAGAACTCGCGTACATCCTGCTAGGATTTATCCTAGCAGTACTCAACCGCATTGTATAGTCAACTCTGGTAAGGGGTCTGTGTGAAAGGATTAATTTATTATGCACACGAAGGAATCGCTCTCCTCGGCAAGGATCGCTATGCTCCTGTAATGCCCGCCCGGGATTTTCTCGAACAACCCCACCATGCACAATTCAGCCACATTCTCGACTTCGATCAGGCTGAGATAACAGCCTCGAACGAATATCAACCGCCGGGCTGTTACCAAAAGATTTGAAGATCCGTCCCTGCAAGCGTGATTCCCAGCTGAAACACAAGGGGGAACGACCTGGTGTATACCCATATGATGTGTAATCGAATAGTGTATTTAAGCTACAATTGTATAGGGCTTTTCAATAGTAGGCGCAATGATGGAAATTCGAAAATTGCCCGTCGGCGAATATCAAACGAACTGTTACCTAATCGTAGCCACCGTACGCAACGAGGCAGTACTCGTCGACCCCGGACACCAGGCAATGGAGATCCTGCACTGGGCAGGATCGATCAAAGTACTCTGCATTCTGATCACCCACGGGCATCCAGATCATGTCGGTGCTCTGGAAGACGTGCGCCATAAATTGAACGCCCCTGTTTACATCCACCCGGCAGACGCGGAATTGTTTGCTCTGGAAGCGGATTTCGCCATTCAAGATGGAGATCAAATCAATTTGGGCGACGACCGCATCGAATTCGTTCACATTCCCGGGCACACACCAGGAAGTGTGGGATTCAAACTCATCGAATCTGGGGTCATCAAACACGCGATCGTAGGCGATGCGATCTTTCCGGGAGGCCTCGGTCATACCGAGTCTTCGGAAGCACTAGCGCTTTCGATCGCGTCGCTTTCCGAGTCAGTCTTTTCTTGGCCAGATAGCGTGATTTTGTATCCCGGTCATGGCGATCCAACGACTGTCGGATTGGAACGTAAAGCCTTTGAAGCGTTCCAATCGAAACCCATCCCGCCTGATTTATACGGCGATGTAACCTGGTCGTGATCCCTGACAGCGAGTACGGCACCTCGGGTTGACGATTTGGGGAAGGTTGGAATCGCCGCATTTCCCAACTACAGTGAGCAACGATGAAATTCGACGCAAGTATTCAAGCTCGTGATCTAAATCAACTGCCGGAACTGGTGCGCGCCGCGGAACGCATCGGGTTTAACGCGCTCTGGTCCCACGAGACACAACACGATCCGTTTCTTCCGCTGGCATTAATCAGCGAACACAGCGACACCCTATCCTTCGGAACGTCTGTTGCCATTGCATTCGCGCGCAGTCCGGCATCCGTAGCATACAGCGCCTGGGATCTGGCCCGAGCTTCGAGAGGGCGATTTATCCTTGGGCTGGGAACGCAGGTGCGCCCTCACATTGAACGGCGGTTTGGGATGCCGTGGCCCGAATCCCCACTGGGCCAACTGCGCGAATTCATCCAGGCTATTCGAGCACTGTGGAGCACCTGGCAAACCGGGGAACGATTGAACTATCGAGGCGAGCATTACAAGCTCACACTGATGACCCCTTTTTTTGACCCGGGGCCAATTGAACATGCCGAAATACCGATCTACATTGCAGGTGTAAACGTTGGTCTTTGTCGTTTGGCGGGGGAAGTCGCCGACGGATTTATCGCCCATCCTTATCATTCTGCACGCTACTTACGGGAGGTTGTACGTCCGGCGATCGAACAGGGAGCTTCGCAATCGGGGCGGGATATCAATCAGATCGTATTGACGACAAGCGTGATGGTGAGCACCCGGCCCGAGGAGAAAGCTTTCTTACGATCGCAGATCGCTTTCTACGCCTCCACACCCTCCTACCGCCCCGTTATGGCGCTTCACGGTTGGGGAGAAATCGCCGATCAACTCCAAGTACTGTCCCGCAAGAAAGCGTGGCAAGAAATGGCCGCCTTAATCAACGATGAGATGCTTGAGACCTTTGCGATCTCTGCACCTTCGGGCGATTTGGCCGAAGCGTTAAAAGACAAGTATCAGGGTCTTATCGACCGCCTCTCGGTTTACCGACCCTTTGTTCCTGGCGAAGACGATGAATTCTGGAAAGAATTGGTGTTGAAGATGCACGGAAAATAAATTTAGCAACCCCGTCGTGCTGCTGTGCCTTGGACAACCCTCCCTCACCTGCGGAAACGGAAGTGGCCTGCGCAAATCGTCGCTGTGAAAATTGAAGTCGATCGTGTGTGGTTAAAAACAGGAAATTCGAAACACGAGATGAAATCGACGCAGTACTTTCGGGCCTTGACAGCAGCGTCGATCTACGGTTAATTGACTACGCCTCGGCGTGTGATCTAGAATCCTCCGAGGTTGAAAATGCTGTTTTCGTAACACGAACTGCCAACACATCCTAAATCGTCATCGGAGTTTTGATACATGCCTTTGTCTCCCCTCAAGCCATACCAAGTTCGTTGGGCGCGTTACTGGATGACCCTCGTATTCATCGGTTTTATGATTTTTCTTATCGGCGTCCAACCAGATCTAATCGGTATGAATCGCAGCGAAGTCGTCGGATTCGTGCAGGTGGATGTTTGGTTGGTAGGTCTGGCGATATTGCTTACGAGTGCGTACGCCAGTGTACGCGTCATTCGCAATCATCGTTCGATGTCGCTACGTGCGGATGTCGGGGTGCGCCTAATCGCTACGGGATACGTCGTATCCGCGGCGGCATCGCTCGCAGATTTCATCGGCCTCGGTGCGCAACATCTTCCCTACGTTACTTTTGGACCCATACAGGTGATCGGCCTGGCGACTGGCGTCGCCATCAGCCTTCTTGGCCTTCTGCTGTATTGGCCGCGCAATCCGAAGCCGAAGGACTCTTCGAAAAGCCGGCGCTTCCCCCGCTTGAGGCTGCCATTTTCCCGCAGGAAAGATTCAGAACAGGATTCCGCAGCCGAAGAGGCTCCGGCTGTGGAATAGATCTCCTCGTCAATTCACTTCGAACGATCAGGTTTTCTTTAAAATTCTCTCACTGGAGTGACCAGGGAAGACCTTTTCTCCCGGCTTGATTTTCGTGTAGGCGTAGTTGACGGCCACAGTCACCTGGCCATATCCGACCACGATCAAGTTGAGTGGATCGATATCCTCCTGCAATGCCACATCCCCGGCGGCATACACACCCGGCAAATTCGTTTCCATACGCTTGTTCACCCGAATATAGCGGCGCCCGATGGTCTCAAAACCCCAGGTGCGGATAGGCCCCAAATCGGCTTTAAATCCCAGGGCGAGGACGGCGGCATCGATGTCGAGCGTGCGTTCTTCTTGATTCCGATTGTTGAAAATCACGGCACGTTCGAGATGCGAACTTCCCTGCAGTTGGCGTAATTCATAGAAGATGAGCACCTCGACAGACGAATCCATGAGTGCATTGACCGATGAATCGTGGGCACGGAATCCTTCTCGGCGATGGATGAGCGTAACTTTCTTGGCGATGGGCTCGAGTGCCAGCGCCCAATCCACTGCGCTGTCCCCACCACCGATAATGAGCACGCGCTTCCCTGCATACGCCTCGAGGTCGTGAACCATGTAGGCGACGCCATTGTTTTCAAAATGGTCCACACTTTCGTTTTTCAGGCGGATTGGTTGGAAGGCGCCTATTCCAGCTGCGATCACTACGGTTCTCGTGAAGTGGCGTTCTTTTTCGGTTTCGATCACCCAGACTTTCTCTTCCGGGTCCACAGCTGGATGCGAATCCCGCACCAGATTCAACGCTCGCTGGTTGAACGCAAATTCTGGCTGCCATCGTGAGGCTTGCTTGAACAGATTGTCCACGAGGTCCTTCGATCGTACCTCATAAAACCCCGGGGTATCGTAGATCAATTTTTCGGGATAGAGTGTAATCAGCTGCCCACCCGCTTGAGGCAGCGCGTCGATGACTTTAACCGACAGCTCGCGCAAGCCGGCATAAAATGCGCCAAACAACCCTGTGGGGCCAGCACCAACGAAGGTGATGTCGAACAGTGCAGGGGTCTTTTTACCGCCCATTGGTTATATGTCCTTGTTCCGTAGTCGTCATAATTCCGAAGCGAATAAACATCTTTGTTCCTGCTGAATCTAATCTCCGATCGCTACACAAGCAAAGCACGCCGCAATGGATTGGTATGCTGCAAATACAGGCCCGTTGCTGTCATCAGCATACATCCTCGATTAGAAGTGCAGTAGAAGGGCTTCTATTTATATAGTGTATCCGAAACTAGTGTTGATTGAAGGGGCTGAAAATCGCTGCGAGACAGCAAATCGCCACGACAACAACTGCGAACAATGAATTCGAAACAACTTCCCCCCTAGGTCTACTATCGACCAGCCGGTTGGGTTGATCCAGGGTTTGACTTCTCACTAAATGGGGTCCGATGAACCATCCGATGAGCAATCCCCCCAGAAGTCCGCCGATGTGTCCCCAGTTATCGATCATGGTGGAGAATCCCAATGCCAGATTTAACGCGATAACGACGACAATCCGCCTCAGTTGGTCCTTGGCGACGGCTCCGAACAAATCGCGGTGCCGATAGAGAAACCATGCAAGTGCGCCGACGATTCCGAAGATAGCTCCGGAGGCGCCCACAGAATTATTGGCGTTGAAGGCGAGGCTGAAGGCAACACCGGAGACGCCGCTCAGTAGGTATACGATCGCTGTCCGCTCTCTGCCGTAAAACAACTCCACTGAGGGACCAACGGCATAAAGAGAATACATGTTGACAAAAATGTGCCCAGCATTTGCATGAATAAAGATGGGTGTGAAGAAGCGCCAAATTTCCCCAGCAGCGATGGCCCAATTGACTTTCGCGCCAGCCTGGCAGATGACATCCTCAGGCCCGCATATGAGATTGTTTCCATTGGCAAATGCGCTGAGCCATTGCAGGAGAAAAACGATGAGCGTAATAACAATCGTCCCATACGTAACAGGAAATCGCAACACGGTCGTGCGGAAATCGGGGGATTTGTTTCGCCGGGGTCGTTCCGATATCGTCTGGTTGACAGAGTCGTTCACAATTTCACTTGGCGCGGTTTCACGCGGTGGTGCTCGGCCGTGATGATTGCCATTATATTTTCCACTGCGGCATCAAGCTCGCCGTCGGCATTGAATACCACATAATCAAAGATATCCACGCGCTCCATTTCCTTCCGAGCCATGTGGATGCGCAGCTTTCTTCCTTCGGGAGTCTCCGACTTGCGTGCTTCAAGGCGTCGGAGCAGCTCTTGCTCCGAAGGCGTGGTGAGAAAGATCAGCAACGCCTCGGGAAATAATTTGCGGATGGTCCCTGCTCCCTGGACATCGAGACGCATCACGACGTCTTTTCCGCTCTGCATCGCTTCACGCACTTGTTGTTTGGGAATGCCTTTGTAATCGTCGTAAACGATGGCATATTCGAGCAGCTCGTCTTGTTCGATCATATCGGTAAATTCAGCTTGGCCGACAAAAAAATAATCCAACCCTTCGACCTCATCGGATCGCTTGGGCCGGGTTGTGGCGGTGATGACAAAATGAAAAGCGGTGCCGATTTCCTTCATGCGTTGGATCACAGAATCCTTGCCCACGCCCGAGGGTCCCGAGATTACAATCAGAAGCGGGATTCTTTCTTTGCTGAACAGCTGCTCGTCCATGCGTTGATAACTCCTGTCAGGGTCAGTATAATCGATTTGGTTGATGCTGCGAATCAGCCGCCCTCTTGAATTCGAATTCGGGGGAAAGGCTGGCGTTAGGAGTGCGTCGTGCCAACTTATGATTACTTGTGTGTGGATTGCAATAAACGAATTTCGGTGCACCAGTCGTATGAGGAATACGGCCGCATCACTGTTTCATGTCCGCACTGCAATGGCACCAATCTTCAACGCCTGATCAATAGAGTACGCTTTGCCCGCTCGGAAGAATCCCGCCTAGAATCGTTCGCGGATCCAAGCGAATGGGGCGATCTCGACGAGAATGACCCTCGATCTATGGCACGCATGATGCGTAAGATGGGGAATGAATTGGGGGAGGAGATGCCAGGCGAGTTCGATGAAGTTGTGGATCGATTGGAAGCCGGTGAAACTCCGCAGGAGATCGAAAAAAACATACCGGATCTCGATCTATAAACCGAAGCTCCGAGCAATCCGGCAGCGCGCCGATTCTCTCCCGATCTCCCTCATGAAGTGATATCCTGACGCTGGAATAAGAGCAGCACCAAAGCGATCGACCCCACGATCCAGAGCGCAACGACCGCGATTGAACTGCCCAGGCTCACGTGTGTCGATAAAATCGGAGCCATGTCAAGCGCGTGATTGAAGCGAATCCATTCATTGATGTTGCCAATATTGAACGATGGCGCAAAGCGATAGAGCTCGATCAAATCGGGATTGTTAAACAATTTACTCAATCCGAGGCAGGCGAGCCATAAGTTCGGTTCGATGATCGAGATCAAGAATCCGATCATGATCCCACCCACAATTTTACGAGTAATCAGTGCCGCAAAGGCAGCGAAGGATACAACGATCAGCGTGGAAACGAATGCCAATCCAGCACGAAGAACGTAGTCGCCCAGGAACTCGCCGACGACCGCCCCTGTCGCTGCGGGAGGGTACGGCAGCCCGGCAATGGATGTGGCAATGCCGTTGCCCAAACCAACGATAACCGACATGGCAGCGAAGGCCAGAACGACGTATACCCCGAGAGTTAAAAACTTGGCCAAGATCAAAGCACTGCGTGAATTTCGCGGGGTAATATTTTTCCAGGTTCCCCACTCATACTCACCGGCGAACAGCGTGGCCACGAATGCCAGGATCGGCATGCGGCCCAATACGTTGCCGGGATAACTGCTCAATGTGTTCCAAACGTTGCTGACGTCTGTCCAGACGGCGCCGTTCAATCCAAAATTTTCAATCGCCTCCTCAGAGAATATCGTCGCTACGACAACGATTGTATAAAACGCCAAAGCGCCAACGGGAAAGATCCAGATCAGAAACCCGGCAAGCCAACGATGATTGGCCGTTTTTTTCCACTCGGCTCGGAATAGTTTAATCATTGTTGGACGCCTCCTCTGTAGCCTCCAAGAAATACGCTTCCAGCGTCTTACTTTGGCTCGTCAATTGGAAGATATCAACCCCTGCGTCTACCAGACATCTGACGATTGCCGGCGCTTCGGCCGCGGAAGTAATGAGCGTGATCCATCCGGATTCCATTGTCTGAGTTGCTTGCTCAACATTCGCCGGAGAGATCTCCCAATTTTGCTCCAGCACCTGCTTTGCTGTATCCAGCGGCAAGACCTCGATGCGCAACTGCGTATGACCACGAAGCAGGTCGCCGACTTTTCCCTTGCGGATAATTTCACCCCGGTGAATGATGGCGACCCGGTCGCAGACTTGTTCAACCTCGGCAAGCAGATGGCTGGAAAGGAAAACGGTCTTCTGCTCGCGATCTACAAGCTCCCGGAGATGGGTGCGTACATCGTGCATCCCGGCAGGGTCAAGACCCGCAGTCGGTTCGTCTAAGATAAGCAATTGCGGATCGCCGAGAAGGGCGGCCGCCAATCCTAGCCGCTGCCGCATACCGGTTGAATAGCTCGAGACACGTTTATCAACCTGATTGGAAAGCCCGACGCTGTCGAGAAGCTCGGGGATGCGTTTGACATCATGATCGCCAACATCCGCGATCACCTCCAGATTCTTTGCTCCCGTGAGAAATGGATAAAAGGTCGCCTGCTCAACGATCGCTCCCACATTTCGAAGCACATCATGCTGACGCCTGACGTCCTTACCAAAAACACACACACTTCCCTGCGACGGACGAATCAGATCCAGGATCAGCCGGATGGTCGTTGTTTTCCCCGCACCGTTGGGACCCAGAAATCCGAACACCTGCCCACGCTGCACATCGAGATTGATTCCCCTGAGTGCCTGCACACGTTTCGAACGCTTGCCGTAAGTTTTTGAAAGATTTTCGATCTGTATGGCGAAATCGGATTGCATTGTCGATCCTCACACGTGCGCTGCGGGTAAACCGCAGGCAGCTATTTTGAGTCAGTCTTCTCCCATGAATTTACTGAACTCTCGGTATTGTCGGCGATACGTTTGAAATGCGCGTCGCCCTTGTGGAGTGAGCGAAGCGGAAGTGTTCGGGTACTTTCCCTTAAAGCTCTTCTTAATCATGATATATCCAGCTTGTTCCAGGTAGGACAAATGCTTCGATAGGCTGCCCTTATTCAAACCGATGACTCGCTGGAGGTAGGTAAAATCGGCATGCTCACAACCAGAGAGCAGCGCCATGATGGCCAACCGGGAGGGTTGGTGAATCATGCGATCGAACCTGGTGGGTAGATCGTAATCAGGCATTGTCCGTCTCGTTAAGTGCCCGCAGCGTGTTACGAATCCCAACGCTCCCTGACGTCAGTAAAATCACGGACCACATCACACCGAGCAAAACCCAGCTTGTGGAAATTGAAAAAGGCACGATCAGGATCATGATGGATAACACGGCGCCGATACCACCGACTGCGACGTATCGAGAAAACTTCAGGAGTAGACCCTTTCCAAAATATACGACGGCCGTGGCGATTCCCAGGCCGCTGACGAGAAATCGCAGATCGGAGTCAGGAGCCAACCAACCGCGCAGGGTTCCCCAGAAACCAATCGATGCCGATAGCGTCACAATCAACAACGCCGGAACGCTTAATCGCCAATCGATTTTCTGCAGCGGCTTGACGTAACCACTTTCCGCCCAGAATACATTCCTCCGAATACGCTGAATTACGCCTCGCGAAACAAGCAGAGACATTGCCAGCACCGGAACCAGCAACAAAAGGCATGCGACGGTGATATTCGGGTGGCTTACAAGCATGCACAGATACCAGAGTATGCTGGAGGTCGAGTAAACGGAGGCGATGAGCAAACCCCCAACGAGGAAGACAGCGGCGTTAAGCAAGTCCACCAGACCATCTTCGTACTCGCGGCGTCGAGCTGTTCGCGTAAGTTCATCGAGATCCCGAATCGCTTGCATGTCATACTCCTCACATAGCAAAGGCAATATACATATGCCGCTAAAATACTGCGCATGGTTGCTATTGTCAACTAGTTTCTAAGTACTACTATGGGGAAAAGAGGGGATAGTTTGCCTTACCCAGACGGTGACTGAGCCAATCTCGCTTCGACGGCTCGCTTGATTTCGGCATGAACTTGATCGACTGGCTGCAGTCCATCAATCACGACCCAACGCTCCGGTTGGCTTTTTGCGAGCGCAAGATAACCCTGCCGCACCCGGCGGTGGAAATCCAGATCATACGCATCGAGACGATTCCAATTGCCATCTTGCTCTCTACGATGCAATCCACGTTCGACAGGCAGGTCGAGAAGTATGGTTAGATCGGGAGTCAATTCTTGCGTGGCAAAAGATGTGATCGCACGTAGCGAGTCCAGATCGAGACGATGACCATAACCTTGATAGGCGAGTGAAGCATCAAAATACCGATCGCATATTACGATCCCGCCGCGCTCGAGATGCGGACGGATTCGTTCAAACACGTGCTGTGCTCTCGAGGCGGAAAACAATAGAAACTCGGTGCGTGGATGCATCGTCGTATTGTCCAGCGAGGTCAACACCTGCCGAATTTGTTCGCCGATATCCGTCCCGCCAGGTTCACGAGTCAGGAGAACATCGTAATCAAGCGCACCCAATCGCTGCGAGAGCAATATTGCCTGGCGGGTTTTTCCACTCCCGTCGGGACCTTCCAACGTGATGAATAGACTCAATTGCGATAAATCCTTACCCGCCGCTGAGGTTCGTTACCATAGGAATGAGAAACAAGGTTGGCCTGGCGAGCCATCTGATGTTGGAGTCGACGCACATATGCAGACGCCGGTGAAAGGTCCACGGAACGTGCGCCATCAAGTACAGATTGGACGGCGCGGCGGGCTTCTTCCATACCCGCCTCCATGGCCGGATCATCGGATGATAAGCCGTCCAAGTTAAACAAATCGGCGAAGAAACTTTCCATCTGATTGACCGTATTCGATCGCAGGACATAGATGGGCATGCGTCGATTCTCAGCGCTGGAGATCACCTTCTGCCGCTTCCGATAGTACGAGCGCAAAGTCACCATCACGTCGGCTTCACCCAAATCATCAACCAAGACAGCCGGAACACGCAAGCGTTTGGCTGCCTGGCGTAAGCGATTGCGTGCCACACCATAGGCGTAGATACGTGCGGTCTCCAGCGCCGTGCCGGGCATGCGGGGTGGCGTTGGAGAATAGGGGAGACCATTGTCGGAAGTCGTGGGCGCCGAAGGCAGCGCGGCCTGACGTCGGTAGCCTTCCTGGCCGCGGCCTCGGGAGGAGGCCGCTTTCGCGGGCGTATCAATCTTGATCTCTCCATTTTCATCCCGGTAGCGGAGCTCGGGAGGCAACGGGCGCCCGCGCAGCATGGCATCAACCGAAGCTGCAACGTCACGATGAACCGCAAGTCGTTCACGATCCTGGATTTCGATCAGAACCGGGAAAGTGGGAGCGGCGCGACGTTCGAGTACAGTTTTTTGCGTACCCCGGCGCCGGGCTTCCTCGTCGGAGAGAGTCACGGATTCGATGCCGCCCACGAGATCGGACAACGTGGGATTGAGCAATAAATTTTCCAGCGTGTTTCCGTGCGCCGTGCCGATCAGCTGCACCCCGCGTTCCGCGATGGTGCGCGCCGCAACAGCCTCCAGCTCGCGTCCGATTTCGTCGATCACGATAACCTCAGGATTGTGATTCTCGACCGCCTCGATCATCACTTCATGCTGCAGAGTTGGCTCACGCACTTGCATGCGCCGCGCCCGCCCGATTGCCGGGTGTGGAACATCCCCGTCACCGGCGATTTCGTTCGACGTATCCACAATAACGACGCGTTTCTCCTCTGCCAGGATACGAGCGGCCTCACGCAGCATGGTGGTTTTCCCGACGGCGGGGCGCCCGACCAAAAGGACGCTTTTCCCGCCAAGAATGAAATCTTGAATGATGTCGATCGTGCCATAGACGGCACGGCCCACGCGGCACGTCAATCCCACGATCTGATCGTGTCGATTGCGAATGGCCGCAATGCGGTGCAGCGTACGCTCAATGCCGCCGCGGTTATCGGCGTCGAAACCACCGACACGCGAGACGATGTAATCCAGCTCCTCGCTCCCGACTTCTCGATCGTTGAGGGCCACCTCGCCATCGATGTATCGCGCCGTGGGCACACGTCCAAGATCCAGGATGACCTCAAGCAATTCGTCCTGGCGGTTGATCTTCTTAATCTCCCTCGTGATCTCTAGCGGCAAGATCGCCAGAAGGTCATCGAGATTGTCCGTAATTCGCCGTCTCGTCATGTTCACTCACATGCCTGTGTTGATGTTCGCCCTCGATATCCACGATCGAGAAGCGGCATTGCTTTTTTTCACCTCGGATCTTTCGAGTGCGTTCTTGCCGGACGGACAGAATGCATTCTAGTCAGACATAGTCTCCCAAACGACGTAAACCGTATCTCCGTTGGAA
The DNA here is from genome assembly GCA_964475265.1 of uncultured Anaerolineaceae bacterium. Classification (GTDB taxonomy): domain Bacteria; phylum Chloroflexota; class Anaerolineae; order Anaerolineales; family E44-bin32; genus WVZH01. Next base: position 37,599 of record CAYYVY010000014.1, read on the forward strand.
TTCTTTACTTCGTGAGGCTGTTTACCCGCTTGGATAAGAACGCGTTCGATCGACCTCCTGCTTTCACCATACACCCATGGGGTAATTATAATCAAGCTGTGCACATCTGAAAGACATTCGTCAGCCAGTATTTCATCCTCCAGGAGGCTGTCGACATCCACTTCAACCAATTGTCCCCGGGTATATGGAATCTGATAGATATCGAGAAGCTCGTACAGCGATTCTAACAAGTGTGTGTCCGCTTGATTCAAGATTGTAATTTGCGGATCCACATCGTTTTTAGGCGCGAGCAATCGCGGCGCTTCTCGCAGGAACAGGACTTGAAACGAATGGTAGCGGTGCGCCATTCGGTTTTGTGCCAAAGGGAACGCCTGATAAAGGTTGAGAGCCAAACAGCCAGCCAGAATCAAGCCTGCGATGATGGTTCTAAATGTACGTCGCCGATGCAAATGCCCTAGATTGCGCATGATCCACGCAAACCCAACCGCTGAAAAAACCGCAAACCAGGGCAGGAGCAGGAACATTCGCGTGGTCGAAGGGAAAGAACGATCGTGAGTCGCACCGAGAAAGAACAACAAAAAAACGAAGCCGGTAATGAAAAAGGTTATAAATCTGTGCGCACGGAATTTCGACAGCAGCAATGCGAGGCCAATTAGCGTGAATGCTGCCGACAGTGGATCGATATACGAAGCGGCCACGAAGTGCGTTTCCTGCGGCGCGTAAAGGAAAGAAAACATCGCTGCAAGGAGATTGCTGGAAAGATGGTGGGCGATACTCGATGGACTCTGACTCAACGCCGGCGTATACAAAAACGTGCCTGGGATTTTGTTCAACCAATAGTCCTGTTGCGAGGCAAGCGGCAAGATCAGAATTACAAAGCAAAGCAGGAATACGCCCCAAGTGCGAATCGCACGGCGATTAATCGGCGGATCGTAAAACAGTAAAAGCAAAATTGAAAGAGGCGGCACAAATAGAGCCGCGGGATAGGCATAGAAACATAGGCCGCAGGCGGCGCCCAATAATGCAAATTCGAGCGCGCTTCTACGAACGATCGCTTTGCGCGCGAAATAGAATACGACGGCGAGCAGAAAGAAAGCTTGCAGGTTGTTGTAACCAATCTTGCCAAACGAGATCAAATACTGCGAGAATGCCAGGAACAAAGCGGCAATATCGGCAATTCGTTCGCGCAGAAATCCCCTGAAAACGGAATGTAAGAGACCAATCGCCACTGCTGTAAGATAAATGTTGCTGAAACGCCAGCCGAAGTTGTTCATCCCGAAAATCTTCATGAAAACGGCTTGAATCAAAGATGAAAAGTAGGGATGCGATTGATAGACACCCTGGCCATAAAAAAGGTGATCCCCGATATTCGATAAATTTTGCTGCTGGACGATGGTTTGAGCGTAGCGGAAGAAGGCGTATTCATCCCCGATGATCGAAAAACTCCAATGATTGATACCCATTGTTAAAATTAAAAGCGCAAAAGCCGACAGCCAATAGCTAATTGAAATTTCGCCCAGAGAATTCCGATAGGCGATAATGCTGACCAGAAAAAGAAACAGAAATAGCGGCCAGGACATGCTGGACAAAGAAACACTCGCCAGAATCCCGACCAAGGATAGGTGGTTGACCAGCATGAATACGAATTTGCGGCGATTTTCTTTCCAATGTGCAACGATTAGGCGGAGCGGAATTTCTCGCAGCAGCCATCCGCAAAGCAATAAAGAATAAGCGCAAACGTATCCCCAATCCGGCAAGGAGAGCTGCGCCCATACGGCCACGATGCGCCACACGAGCCAGCCGAGGGAGAATGCGATGAGGAAATTTCCGCTGCGCGTTTGTTTCCGATTTGGGCGAGTGTCAATCGGCTCGGGGAACGAGTCTCGAGCCGAGAGGTAGGTGTGGATATCGTCGTTGCGCAAGATAAAAAGGAGCAGAAGGAGAAGGGCGCCGGGGAGAATGATTACGAAGTATGCCGGGAGAACTGCGTTACAGTAATTCGCCGGATAACACCACGGAGACAGAAATTCAGTTCTTATCCAAGGGACGTCCAACCAGCGATCCAGCACGACAAGAACGGGTGGGAATACCGCCAAAAGCAGAATCACAAAGGGCATCACTTTTCCGCAAAGCAACTTGGAACGGGAAAGCCGTGCTGCTTTATTCCAAGGGGCCTGGACAGTGCGCGGCAATTTAGATGGCATGTCGATCGAGATTTAAATCATCGCCGCTGCAAACCACCCGGATGATAGAAGCCACCGGTGCGATGCCGAACAGGCGGTCCGCTGCGGCGGAATCTATCGATGAAAGCACCGTGATGAACCCAATCATCAATATACATTTTTCCTTCGACACCGAGAATATTATACGGTTGAAGTGCGTTCCCGCTATCTGCGATACAGTATGGCGGCGTTTGGGAATTTATCCGGCTTTGCGTGAAATAGTCTCACGGATGGATGGCGTCCGAATCGAAGTGATTTCGAATTGAATTCTCCGCAGCCGTGTGTAATGTGGAGGGCGTGTGAGCAATCGGTGCGGTTGGCTCAGGCTGCGTTCCTTCGATGGCGGTCAGCGCTGCAGGAACTCGATCTCGCATCACGGCGGTAAGACGTTTCACCATGACAGCCTGATCGCTGCGAGGGGTGAAACCGAGGTCCTGCAGGCTGCGGTTTAATCCAGCCCGGTAGGAACGCACGCAAAAATAAAGCGGCTTTTGCGCGCTCGTTTTTACTTGCTTGAGGAGACTGAGCAACAGATCGTCGATTTGTTCGACCGCAGGATGGATATACGCCTGTGCCCAAAGACCTCTGGGGCCGTCTTCCATCTCCATGTACGCGAGAAGTTCGTCTTGCCGCCAGTGCACCAAGCTGCGATTGTTCGAGGGCGGTGGCGCTTCAACTTGTTGGACCAATCCCGGCACCAGGTTGTGGTACAGGCTGCGAATCGCAGCGGCATCGCTTTCCATTTCGAGACGCCAATTTGCGTCGACGTTTTCCAAGTCGATAGCGAGTGGACCTGAGAGCTGCCAAATTCTCTGGCGGGCATAAACAGCGAAGCCCGCACGGCGTAGGAGTTCGAAAGCGGGATTGCGTTCGTCGATTTCGGCAATCAGGTGATGGATGTTTTGCGATCCGGCAGCTTGGCTCAATGCGTCGATCAGATTGAGACCAGGGGATAGTGAGAGCGCATCTACAGGGCCGAGGAAGGTGAGATGCGCAATTACCTGGCGGATCTGGCGGGTGAACTGGCCTACGGCAACAGCCTGGTCGGAGTCATCCGAACGTGCGATTAGCGTACACGTGCTTCTGCTTCGCGAGAAGGGATCGAGGAGCGCATCGTGAAAGGCATCTGGACCTCGCGTGCTGTCGAGCTGAGAGTCAAGGCATAGCCCGTGATTTCGCAACCGATGCAGTATGGCCAGGTCTCGCCAATCCATTGGCCGAATCATGCGCAATTCACCCTTCCACGAGATCTAGAAAATAGCGATGGAACCGATCATCCTGCGTGAGTTCTGGATGGAAACTGGTGGCAAGCAAACGATCCTGCTGCGCGGCGACGACGATTTCCGCCGAGCCGTTATCTGCCGGCAAACGTGCAAGCACCTCGACGGACTTGCCTGTGGTCTTGATCACGGGGGCACGGATGAAGACGGCCGGGAAGGGATGCTGCGGTGATTCCAGCGCAGGGACCGATATATCGCTCTCGAAGCTGTCGACCTGTCGACCGAAGGCATTGCGTTCGATGGAGATGTCCATTAACTTAAGCAGCGGTTGCTCACATTGGATATCGCTCGCAAGCAGGATCGCTCCGGCGCAAGTCCCCCAAATGGCGTGGGACTTTCCAAAACGCGCCATAGGGTCCATCAATTCATACTGGACCGCCAATTTACCGATGGTGGTCGATTCGCCTCCGGGGATGATGAGACCCTCGATATCCTCGAGCTGCTGCGGCAGGCGGACTTCAACGGTTTCCACACCAATGCTGCTCAGCATAGCGATATGCTCCGCGAAATCACCCTGAAGCGCAAGAACACCGATCTTCACGAATCTGCAGCTTTCCGCTTTCCACTCCAAGATTCGATCTCGATGGCAAAGACTGCGGTGCGTTTGATTTCATTGCGGGTGATTGGACGATAGTCTTCTCCAGCATTGTGATCTGGAAAGTACTTGTCCAGCAGACCTTGTAGTGCACAACGAGCTTCCTCTTCGTCCTCGACGATTCTGGCTTTGCCAAAAACACAAACGCTGCTGTAGGCCACACTGAACTCGATCGCTTTAGCGGCCGGCAACAGTTTTCCCATCGTCGCTACGCTCGCACTGACGTTTGGGTTGTTAACCACATTCGAGCGCGTGCGGCCATCGGCGGCGGTGTGGAAGTAGAGGGCATGCCTATCGGGGTCATACCAGTACAGATTGGGAAGGACGAAGGGTTGATTGTCATCACAAGTCGCGATGAAAGCGACCTGCCCTTCACACAGCAGCGCGCGGATGTCGGTATCATCGAGCATCGCCCGGTCACTGCGCCGGATATCTACGCGCTCATCTTGTATGCGGGACTCGCCAGTTTTTAGAGTCACCAACCGCGTACCGCCAATCGCTCCGCTTCGGGAAGCTCGCTGACGCCGATGCCCACCATTGCATCCCCAAGACCACGACTGACTTCGGCGAGAATTTTGGGATCTCGATAATGAGTCGTCGCCTCGACGATCGCTTTGGCGCGCGCCGCAGGGTCTCCGGATTTAAAGATTCCCGAACCGACGAAGACACCATCCACACCGAGCTGCATCATCAGCGCTGCATCGGCCGGAGTGGCGATCCCGCCCGCAGCAAAGTTGACTACGGGCAAGCGTCCGAGCTCCTTGGTCTCTTTGACCAAAGTAAACGGCGCGCCGATCGTTTTGGCAAAAGCCATTAGCTCTTCATCGGGCATGTTTTCCAGGCGGCGGATTTCCCCCAGTACGGATCGCGCGTGTCGCACGGCTTCCACGATGTCGCCGGTTCCGGCTTCGCCTTTCGTGCGGATCATAGCGGCGCCCTCCCCGATGCGGCGTAAAGCTTCACCTAAATTACGGCAGCCGCATACGAAGGGAATCTTGAAAGGATGCTTATCGATGTGGTGCGCCTCATCCGCCGGCGTGAGCACCTCCGATTCGTCTACGTAATCTACACCGAGCGCTTCGAGGATTTGTGCTTCGACGAAATGGCCGATACGGCATTTGGCCATGACGGGAATGGATACGGCATCCATGATTTCGAGGATGAGTTTTGGGTCGCTCATGCGAGCCACACCGCCCTGGGCGCGAATGTCCGCTGGGACGCGCTCTAAAGCCATCACAGCGACGGCACCCGCATTTTCAGCAATAAGAGCGTGTTCCGGTGTGACCACATCCATGATCACGCCGCCTTTGAGCATCTGCGCCAGGCCTTTTTTAACGGCAAAAGTACTAACCTGCTTCTCCACACTTACCTCCTACGGGGGCAATTTCGGCCCTCACTGCGATTTTACCACGCTGCCGGATTCAACGGCAATGCAGCGCCTTCACAGAATTAATCACTCAACAAGTTACCCCTGCGCGCAGATCGTGGAAATCTCACCCCGGTCGATCTTGACAATGGTAGAATATTTAGTACAATTAGTACAATGAGACAATTGGTACAATGACACGATGTTCTTAGAGCTTGATTTTCGCAGTCACACGCCGATCTACGTTCAGATTGTAGAGCGCATCAAGCACCTGGTGGGTACGGAGGCACTCAAACCCGGCCAGCAGCTGCCGACCGTGCGGCAGTTGGCGACGGATTTGCGGGTGAACTTCAACACCGTTGCCCGCGCCTATCGTATTCTGGACGAGGCGGGTGTGATTTCAACCCAGCAAGGGCGGGGCACATTCGTGCTCGACCCCCCGTTGCCGGAGAATGCAAAACGAATGCGGGACGCCGCACTGGATACGATTACGCGCTCGTACTTGCTAGAAACGCATCGTCTGGGTTTCGAACCCGAAGAAGTAGAAGCGAACGTAGAGAACATGCTTGCACGCTGGCGAAACGAAGGATCACCACCAGACGAGCAATAAAATACGAATACAAGTCCTCAGGGACAAAGGAAGGTGTGAGATGACACGAAGAGCAAACCAATTTACACGAAGGAACGAAGAACAAACGCAGCGGAGGGACATCATCCGCGTTCCCGCCGTTGCAGTGGCGACGAATCTACTATTACTTGCAATCTCCCTCTTGCTGGCATGGCTGATGCAGGGAATCAACGCCCCAGACTGGGTGGCCGTGGTGCTGCTGGTGGGCATCAATCTCGTCGGCGTATATTTGTTGTTCGGGTTGAAAGTAGCAGACCAATGGGAAAAGGCCGTCATACTGCGTTTCGGCCGCTTCATCGGATTGCGCGGCCCCGGAATTTTCGCCATTGTACCGATCATCGATCGAGCATCCACCTGGATCGATCACCGCGTGATGGTAACCCCGTTTAGCGCCGAAAAAACGCTTACCAAGGACACGGTTCCCGTCGACGTCGACGCCGTTTTGTTTTGGCTGGTTTGGGACGCTGAGAAAGCCGCCCTCGAGGTGGAAGACTACCGAGTGGCAATCTCATGGGCCGCACAGACCGCCTTGCGGGAAGTACTCGGACAAATGGATCTGGCGGACATATTGGTCGGCAGAGCCCGCATGGACAAAGAACTGCAAAAAATCATCGACGAAAGGACAACGCCTTGGGGCATCACCGTTCAATCGGTTGAAATCCGTGATGTTATCATCCCGCAGGAATTGGAAGACGCCATGAGCCGCCAGGCGCAGGCCGAACGCGAGCGTCAAGCGCGTGTAATCTTGGGCGAATCCGAGCAGCAGATCGCGCAATCCTTTGCGGACGCCTCGCTGGCGTACAAGGAAAACCCCACCGCCTTGCACTTACGCGCGATGAACATGCTTTTCGAAGGCTTGAAACAACAAGGCGCCCTGGTGATCGTGCCGTCCAGCGCCGTCGACACCATGAATCTGGGCGGCATTGCGGGTTTGACTTCACTTGCTACAGGCATCGACCTGACGGGCAGCCAGGGTAAACAGGAGCGGAAGAAGTGAGCGCGCAATGGGAGTACACCGTCGAGGTGCTTGGAGGCGCGCTGCGGGGAGCGCGCCCCGAAGAATTGACCGAGTTCCTCAATCTTGCCGCCGCAGAAGGTTGGGAGCCACACAATATCTTTTTACGCTCATCCAACGGCAGTCAATTGATGGTCATCCTGCGACGAGCGGCCCAGACGCGTTCACGCGAGCGAAAACGAGGCTGGCCGTAGCAGGCAATGTTTCACGTGAAACATTGAAACATCCGGCACACGGATCTCCTGGCTGGTATCTTCCTCGCAGGCGATCCGTACGCATGAGCAACCGTTTTAGGAGCCGCCAATGGATGTAATCATCCACTCGATCAACGCACTCGCAATGATTGCATTACCCTTGGCGTTGGCAGTTCTCTTTGTCAAGCGCCTAAAAGTGGAATGGCGGCTCTTCCTGGTCGGTGCGGCGACGTTCATCGCCAGCCAGATTGGACACATCCCCTTCAATTCATTCTTCCTGCCCAGGGTCTTCACGCGCCTCGGTTTGTCCGTGCAGCAAACTGGTTTTCCACTGATTGGGGCCGCACTCGTCGTGGGGCTTTCGGCCGGCGTTTTCGAGGAGGGAGCCAGGTATCTCGTCTACCGCATCTGGCTGCGCAAAGAGCGTTCCTGGCGGGAAGCCCTGATGTTCGGTCTGGGTCATGGGGGCGCCGAGGCGATCATCTTTGGCGGTCTGGCGACATACGGGTTAATCCAGGCCATCGCCCTGCGAGGCGCAGACCTTTCATCCCTCGTCTCCGCAGATCGGGTGGCGGAAACGGCGGCACAGCTGGAGGCGTACTGGACTCTGCCCTGGTATGGCGCACTGCTCGGCGCCGTTGAGCGCATGTTCGCCCTGGCCATTCAAATCAGCCTGGCCGTGCTCATGCTGCAGGCGTTTACCCGCAGGCAAGTGCGCTGGGGAATTGCGGCTGTGCTCTGGCACACGCTGGTCGATGCATCGGCCCTGTTCGCCATTCAAAGCTGGGGCGTCTACAATACCGAAGGGTTGATGGCTGTGGCTGCAATCATCAGCTTGGTGATAATATTTATGTTGCGTGATATATTGTCTGACGCCGTCGAGTCGACGCCCAAGCGTGATGCCGAAACGCTTCGAGCTGCGAGGTTGATTCCGACAACGAATGCGGAAGATTTAACGCTGGAACAGATTGAAGATAGCAGGTACATGTAGCCAAGCAATACATCAGAAGACCGCCCGTGCAGTTCGGTGTTTCCCCCGCTGTACGAAAAAGGGAATGGATACTAAAACGGATGAGGGGTCTGACAGGTTGAGAAGATGATAAAAACCGATTCGTTAACCAAGCAGTTTAATGGGGTTCTTGCAGTGGATCATTTGAGTCTACGGGTGAATTCCAGTGAGGTGTTCGGCTTCCTGGGACCAAACGGCGCCGGCAAAACGACGACGATTCGCATGCTGACGGCGTTGATCGCCCCCACCTCGGGAACCGCGACTGTTACTGGCTTCGAGCTTGGCAAAGATGATCAGCAAATTCGCAAAGTGGTTGGCATCCTGACCGAATCGCCCGGCTTGTACGATCGACTCAGTGCCGAGCGCAATCTGGATTTCTTCGCCCGCCTCTATGAAGTCGAAGACGTCGCCGGGCAGGTTGAACGTTATTTGCGCATGCTGGAATTGTGGGACCGCCGTCAGGAGGCGGTAGCACAATTTTCGAAGGGTATGCGCCAAAAATTGGCCATCGCTAGAGCCCTGCTGCATGAACCCCAGATTCTGTTTCTCGACGAGCCAACCAGCGGCCTCGATCCGGAAGCCGCACACCTGGTGCGGGATTTTATCGCCGAACTGCGCAGCGAAGGGCGTACGATTTTCATGTGCACGCACAACCTGGACGAGGCGGATCGATTGTGCGACCGAATCGCGGTGTTCAACGGGCACCTTCTTGCGCTCGACACGCCATCCGCACTGCGCCGCTCCATCTATGCCCGTACGGTGGTTTTTCATCTGCGCGGTATCCATCCGGGCTTTGTCGAACGGATCGAGAATTTTCCCTTCGTGCGCTCCGTGGAAGCGGTTGGCGAAAAGCTGCTGGTGGGCCTCGACGAGCCTGAAGAAAACAACCCCGCTATCGTGCGGGCGCTGGTTGAGATGGGTGCCGAGATTCAATTCGTCGGTGAACTGCGTCGCTCACTCGAAGACGTGTACTTACGGTTGGTCAATCCGCAGGATCACGACTCCGACGATGCCCGATAACTGGAAATAAAACACGTGTCGCATCCTGACGACAGAGGTGACGGATGAACAAGGTCTGGATTATCGCGCGCAAGGAATGGGCGGAAGTATTCAAGAATCGCTTTGTGCTTTTTACAGTCGCATTTCTGCCCATTATTTTCACGGCACTGCCACTAATAACGCTCTACGCCACACGTAATTCGACGGATTTCAGTGGGCTTTCCTCTGCGGACATGCCCAGCGGATTCATGAATTTATGCGGTGCCGAAATGAGCCCCGCAGAGTGCGGCCAATATTTCATCATCAGTCAATTCATGCTGCTTTTCATGATCATGCCCCTCGCCATTCCGGTTACGATTGCTTCTTACAGCATCGTTGGAGAGAAGTCGACACGGACGCTGGAACCGGTGCTGGCCACACCGATAACCACTGTTGAGTTGCTGGCTGGCAAAGGCCTGGCGGCGATTCTGCCGGCGATCGGCGCGACGTGGTTGGGATTTGCGGTCTTCGCCGTTGGGGCACGGATTCTCTCGACCAGTCCCATCGTGCTTGGTCGATTGTCGGATGCACTTTGGTTAACGGCGATCTTCGTCGTGGGGCCGCTGCTTTCGATCGCCGCTGTCAGCGTGGCGGTGATGGTCTCATCGCGGGCCAATGACCCGCGCGTGGCCGAGCAGCTATCGATGCTGGTTATCCTGCCTTTATTGGGGCTCTTCTTCGGCCAAATTACAGGACTTTTCTTTATCAACGACCAGTTGATCGTTTGGATGGCTTTCATCCTCGTGGTTATTGATGCCGGGCTGCTGGCCCTGGCCACCCACCTCTTTCAACGTGAGACGATCCTCACGCGCTGGAAATAGTTCGATGAAAACGATGCGACGCACATCAACAATCCTGATTCTGCTTGCCTTACTGTTACCGCTTCGATTCGCCTCGGCACAAGAGGACAGCGGGTCGCTCTCCTTGAATTTTCGCAGAGATTTCGGCTTCAGCATGGGCGGACGGATCCAGGGCAGTTTCACGCTCTCGGCTTCTGGACCCGCCGACCTTCGCAGCGTGGATTTCATGATCGACGCTGAGGTCATGTTTCAAGATGATGAACCTCCCTTCGAATTTAAATTTCATACCTCGGATTTCGACCTCGGCGTGCACACCATCGAGGCCGTCGGCACTGCGGGCAGCGGTGCGACGCTGCAAAGCGAAGTCCTTCGATTCGATTTCGTCAGTGCCGAGCAAGGCTGGGAATCCGCCTCTGGTATTATTATTCCTTTGTTTATTCTAATTGTCGTATTAGGTCTTTTCGGAATGACGGCTTCTTCACTTATCGGCCGTAAGAAAGGATTTCGAGTCGCAGAATACAGTGCCGCAGGTGGCGCGGTGTGCTCCCGCTGTGGCCTGCCTTTCAGTCGCCGCGTCTTATCCCCCAACCTGGTGTTCGGAAAACTCGAGCGCTGCCCGCACTGCGGAAAATGGGGACTCGTTCGCCGGGCAACAGCCGCGGAATTATCGCAGGCTGAAGCCAGGTACAAAGCCGATCGTCAACAGGGCCGCATCGAACCGCAGGATGAAAAATCCAGGCGCGAGCGCCTGATTGAAGAGTCTCGTTTCGAGGAGTAATGATAGAAGCGAGACACGTTCTCGACGCGACCACCGCTCTTTTTGTGTGAACTTGATTGGTTTCAAGTCACTCGCTCGTGCAAACTACGGAGAATTAGTGACGACTTCCCATGTAAGGTAATTCGAGGGTACAATCGAAACGATCAGCAGATACCGGTGGCAATATGCCCCGGTTTTTCTATGGCGATTTTGGATGCAAAAAGACCATCCGCCCGTTTGCGATTACGAAGGATCCGATTACCAGACACGTTTCTGGGAAACCGCCGATCGCGCCTATGAAGATCGCGTCGAGGCCGTAGCCTTGAAACGTCTGCTGCCGGCCGCAGGTGATCTACTGCTCGAGGTGGGCGCAGGAGCCGGGCGGAACACACAGCGATACTCGGGCTTTCGAAAAATCGTTCTCCTTGATTATTCGTTTTCTCAACTGCAGCACGCTCGCCGTCGGCTCGGTGACAGCTCGCGTTATTGCTACGTGGCAGGTGACGTGTACCACTTGCCCTTCGCGGCTTCAGTTTTCGATGGTGCGACGATGATCCGCACCCTGCATCACATGGCCGATCCCCTCGCGGCTTTACAACAAATTCGGGCCACGCTCAAGGCCGAGAGCGTTTTCGTGCTGGAATTTTCGAACAAGCGAAACCTGAAGGCGATCTTCCGCTGGCTGCTGCGCCGCCAATCCTGGAACCCCTTCGATCCAGCGCCCGTCGAATTTGCCGAATTAAATTTCGACTTCCATCCCAAGACGGTCCGCGAGTGGTTGGAGAAATCGGACTTTAGGCTCGAACGCCAATTAGCGGTTTCCCACTTTCGCCTTCCGATCTTAAAGAGATTCGTGCCGCTCGGTCTCCTCGTGGCGCTGGATTCGATGCTGCAGTGGACCGGTGCATATTGGCAGCTGTCGCCCAGCGTCTTCGTGCGCTGCAAGGCGACTGGTGAAGAGATAAACACGTTAAAGGATGCTATCTGGAAGTGTCCCGCATGTGAATCGACGGAAATGAAATCGAACGAGGATGGGGTTCAATGTGGAACATGTGGGCGTATGTGGGCTTTAAAAGAGGGAGTATTCGACTTTCGTAAACCCGTGCGAGATTCGATCTCCTGAGAAAGCATGGCTTCAACCCATAGCCCTCGATCGATCTCCGATCAGGACGACATTGATGCACATAAACCATGCACAGGCAACTCGTGATGCCGTCGTCGCGATTGATTACTCGAAGTTGTGCAGGTAGCGAATGTGGGTTGGGAAAGATCGCCCCATCCACGCAGTCAATCTAAAACAGAAGCCGCGCTGCGCCGATGCCCTCGATTCGAATTAATTGGAGAGTTAACGTAAAATCAGCTGACGCTCTTTGATAGAGCGGAAACAATCTGGAAAAACGCGCGACGCCTGAGCCTGTCTGCCGTATAGTAAGTTAAAGAACATCAGGAGGCTTGAATGGATACAAAAAGACGCTCAAATCTCGGTGCGGGATTGGTGTTGATATTACTCGGTATTGCATTTTTAATCGGCCAACTATCGCCGGACTGGTATAAATGGTTGGATCCAAGCCAGAACTGGCCCATGATTATCATCACCGTCGGGTTGTTATTGTTGATTATGGGTTTACTGATCGGTGTGCCGGCAATGGCGGTACCTGCTTGCATCATCGGCGGCGTGGGAGCAATACTCTACTGGCAAAACGCGACCAACAATTGGGCAAGTTGGTCCTATGCTTGGGCGCTGATTCCGGGTTTCGTGGGTATCGGCGTTGTGCTCTCCGGATTGCTCGGTGCGGGATTGAAACAGGCGTTGCGTGAGGGCTTGAATTTAATCAAGATCAGTATGCTTTGCGTGGCGATATTCGGATCGATTTTTGGAGCCAACGATTTTCGGGTACCCGTCTGGCCCATTCTGCTGATTACGGCCGGCGTTCTTTATTTACTTCAAAGCATCTTCCGTTGGCCATGAGGATGCGTTAATTGAACCGCTTCGTGTGCGGCGGCTGTCAGATGATCGCCGGTGAGCATTTCAGCAGAAGATTGTAGAGAGCGGAATCATGGATACGAAAAGGATGAGACGCAGCAACTCGGATAAAATGATAGCGGGTGTATGTGGCGGTTTGGGTGTGTATTTCAACATCGACTCTACACTGCTCCGCCTGGTATTCGTGCTGCTGCTCTTTGCACAAGGTGTGGGAGCGATTCTCTATCTTGTTCTCTGGATCGTGCTTCCATCAGGTGAAGTGATGGATGGATCTTCAGAAAAACTACTTTCGATCGTCGATCAAAGCCGCCAGGCACCCCATACGTCCGGGGACCAAATCGCCTTAATCATCGGTGGAACGCTGGTTGTGTTCGGCGGAATTTTCCTGCTCGAAGAAATGAGCCCCGTGCTATTTTACACCATAAGGCATTTTTTCTGGCCTGCCATCCTCATCCTGGGCGGGCTCGCCTTGGTCCTGCGTTACCCAAGAGCCGAGTGACATTCTTCAACCAGGTCCGTGATTTCGGCTTCTACGCTTGATCGATTTTCTACGCCGCAGGATTTCTTGATAACCAGCATCTGATGGCTCTGAAAGGAATCGGAAATGAAGGCTGCTTGGGATGATCTCATGCGTGGAGAAGGCATAGTCCTTGCAGACGGGGGCATGGGGACCACACTTTTTTCATTGGGGCTCGACCGTGGTGTCGCACCGGAATTGTGGAATCTTGAGCGAGCGGATACGATCGCAGAGATTCACCGAGGCTATATCCTCTCGGGTTCGCAGATCATCCTGACCAACTCGTTTGGGGGAAATCGCGCTCGTCTCGGACGACATAATTTGTCGGATCAAACGCTGGAAGTAAACCGGGCGGCTGCGGAAATCGCACGCAGGGAGGCGAACGCCGCAGAAGATGGAATTGTCGTTGGTGGCTCCCTCGGCCCGACAGGCAGATTGATGCAGCCGCTGGGCGATCTGTCATCCGATGAGGCGGAGGCGATTTTTGCGGAACAGGCATCTGGACTGATCGACGGAGGCGTTGATGTGCTCTGGATCGAAACGATGTCGGACTTGCAGGAAGTGCAGGCTGCCCTGCGCGGCTGTATACAAGTAGGCGCCGATCTCCCACTGGTCGCTACGATGACTTTCGATACGCATGGACATACATCAATGGGGGTTTCTCCCGAAGACGCAGTCACAAACTTGGCGGGGTACAACCTGGCGGCCAACGGCGCCAATTGCGGCAACGGACCTGAGGAGATCGAAGCCGTGATCGCCAAAATGCACGCTGTGGCTCCCGCCAAAATCTTGGTGGCCAAGTCCAATGCGGGCATGCCGCGACTTCACGAGGGTAAACCGGTCTACGACGCCTCGCCTGAAATGATGGCCCAACATGCCTTAAGAGTATCCGCTCTGGGCGCGCGGATAATTGGGGCATGTTGTGGAAGCACCGCTGACCACATCCGCAGAATGGGTGAAGCCATTCGCTCCCATTCCTAAAGATGGAAATCGTCCAGCTAATAAAATTCCACAAAATAATTCATCCACATAGAAGACATCTGCTGCTGAAAGATCGCAGCAAGCACTTTGGCAGATCGGGCATTCGAACGCAGGAGCTTCCTTCCCTCTCGCCTCTCGCAAAAATGCACTGAGGTCTGGTCCTTTCGAATCTGAGTCTGTGATAGTATCTTGGTGATACGATGGATACATTTCTTGGGCATGGCAGTAGGGGTTTGAATTTGCACCGGAGGTAACACATTTATGTCTACTTCACGGGACGATCGACAGATGCTGGAAACTCGCATGCGTGAAGCAGGCCGGCTGCCACCAGGCCAATCTGCAACACTGAAGTTCCCGATTTTACATTATGGCTCCGTTCCGGCCTTCGATCCTGAAGCGTGGACATTTCGCATCTGGGGCGAAGTCGGACAATCAAGATCCTGGACGTGGACGGAGTTTCAGGAACTGCCTCGCACGAAAATCACACTGGACTTGCACTGCGTCACACGCTGGAGCAAATTCGACACAGTCTGGGAAGGCGTGACATTGAAATCCCTCGTCGAAGCCGGTCTCATCGAACTGAAACCTTCAGCCCGGTATGTATTGCAGCACTGTGAGAATGGCTTTACGGTGAACATTCCCATTGAAGTGGCTTTGGCTGACAATTTCCTTTTGGCCACAGAATTCGACGAAGCCCCAATCGACCCGGGACATGGTTACCCCTTGCGGGGAGTTACCGGGTCGATACCGGGACGGAAGGATTTGAAGGACCTTTACCTGTGGAAGGGCGGAAAATGGTTGAGAGGCCTGGAATTTATGTCCTCCGATCGGCTGGGCTTCTGGGAGCAAGCCGGCTATCACAACAAAGCCGATGTGTGGAAGGAACAACGTACTGTCTAGAGCGGTTTATCTCTCCCTGGCTACCTCCACAGCGCCCACGCAAGAACGTGGGCACTATGCTTCTCTCTCATTCTTCGGGATTGTATAATCCAAGATGATGATGAAGGAAGATGATACGCGCGAGGCGCGCGAACGCATGGTGGAGCGACAACTGCGCAAACGAGGCATATCCAATACTAGAGTGCTCGCTGCCATGCTTGAAGTCCCTCGGCACCTGTTTGTGCCCGAGGAGAACCGTAGTTTAGCCTACGCAGATGCGCCCTTGCCGATCGGCTGTCGCCAGACGATTTCCCAGCCATACATCGTTGCATTGATGAGTGAACTGCTTGAGCTTACCGGCTCCGAGACCGTACTTGAAGTTGGCACGGGATCTGGCTATCAAGCGGCAGTCCTCGCGCATCTGGCCAAGAAGGTATATTCTCTCGAACGTATCGAAGAACTCGCCAATGCAGCCCGGCAAGTATTAAACTCCCTTGGGCTCGACAATGTGGAAGTGATTGTTACCGATGGATCCTGCGGTTTACCCGAGCACGCGCCGTACGGTGGAATTATTGTGACCGCTGCGGCACCCAACGTTCCGGAACCGTTGAAACAGCAGTTGGATGACGATGGCAGGTTGGTGCTGCCTGTTGGCGGGCAAACCGGGCAACTTCTTGAGTGCTGGCAGAGGCGGGGAGAACAATTCAAACGAGAGCATGTCGTGCCAGTATCTTTTGTGCCCTTGATCGGGGAACATGGCTGGGAATCCGATGAGCGCCCCTGCTCCTGGTGGAAGTAAAAACACGAACGCCGGCAGCAATTGATCGCTCAACCTATTTTAAAAGATACTAGGGATACGAATCCTGGATGTGGGCGTCGATCGTCAGCGCAGCATCTTGAATGGGAATTACAGGGATTTCCTCATCCAGATAGATCGTGACGCAGTACACACCCGCGGTGTCACGGCGGAAAAGAACCATATCGAAACGAAAATCCACATCTTCGATCCTGGCGACAACAGTAATCGCCCGGGAAGAATCACCCAGATCCTCCGGCATCCCCAATTCCTGCTGATCGAGCACCTCTTCCACCGCGAGATCCTCAATCATTTGTTCCGTAAAAAGTTCCATCTCCTGGATCTTTGTATCGAAGGCGGCTTGATCCGCCTCATCTTCGATCAGGAACGTCCAACCGTAGATACTTTCGAATTCGTCGTTAGAGTCAATATAACTGAAGATATTTATAAGAGGATATTCGCCTTCAAACAGGAGGTTGTCCGATTCGATACCCAATTCCTCCAAGGTTGTTTCCTCGAAATTAACTGTCAAATCATCGCTGCCCAATGTCCAGGAAGCGGTATCGACGGGGACCTCGGTCAACGTGGGAGTCGGCGTCCATGTGGCAGGCAGCAGACTGCCTTCAGCCGCTTCGGGAGTTACGCTTGGAGACGGTGAAGGCGCGCTCGTGGAAGTCATCGTTGGCGTTGCCGGGGATTGTGCCAAGAGTTCGGGTTCTGCACCGCCGATGAGCCCCGAATCGCTGAGGACATAATACCCGCCCCCGATGACGACACCGAAGGTAAGTACGGCTAAAAAAGCCAGAAACGCAATTTGCCTGCCTGTCATACCGAAGCGACTTCGTCCCTGATTGAAATTGCGCATGCCTTGATTTCTCATCGAAGAAGGTCCTTCGTTAATCGAACTTCTAATGTTCTAATCATACACTGATTGCACGTCTGTATTACAGTCTCTCATGCAGGATGCATCCATATCCGAATACGCAATACCGATCTATGGATCGTGCGGCAGCGTCGGAAGTATGCGCTGATCTAGCACATGTGCAAGATCTCGGATAGAGACGGCCGCCGGGTAGCCATCGACATAACCCGTGCCGATGATTACCCCTGCGATATCCCTGCGGAATACGATGAGAATTAGGCGAAGCTCTACGCCTTCCAGATCTAGGAGATATTCATATCCAACAGCTACATCCCCAAGATCTCCCAAGTCGCTGATTGCCTCCTGCTCCAGGATACCGTTGTGGTCGAAGGTATTGACAATCTCATCGACCAGGAATTCCGGCTTGGCGATCTGTGTGTCAAATTCTTGTTGTTCATGCTCAAGAACCAGGCCCGTGACTCCGAAGATGAATTGAAGATCATCACCTTCTTTGGTGAAAAAGAATGAATTGACCAATTCACCACGGCCATCTTCTCCGATGAGACCGGATTCGCTATTGAACTCTTCAACCGGTGATTTCTTGAATCCCAGTGGTAGATCGGCAAGCCGGATCGACCATTGTACGTAGTCGATTTCCGAGAGACCGAACGGCGTGGGAGTCCACGTTGGAGGGAGTAACTTGCCTCCAATTTCTTCGGGAGTCGATGTTGGGGAATTTACTGCAGAGGACGTCAGCGTCGCTGTTGCCGGCGGTTGGGCAACCAGATCGTTTGTTTTGCCACCGATGATGCCGGAGTCGGCAAGCACATAATATCCTCCGCCGATAACGACCGCAAAGCTAAGCACGGCCAAAACGGCAAGAAGCGTAATTTGCCCCTTTGTCATACCGATGCTGCCTCGACTCTGACCGGATTGATTCATTGATCGTTTGATCCTCGAAAGCAAGCCCCCTTGTGCCAACTCTTGAGGTTTCTATGCTTCCACGGGGCGCATGCCTTTGCTTGCGGATGCCGAAACAAGGACGGATCCCGGCATCCAACCATCGACCGAATCTACGGATTGTCCACCAGCGTGGGAATGATCCGCTGGTCTAAAATTTCGGCGAGATCTTGAGCGGAGACTTCAAGCGGATATCCATCGATGTAAAAAGCAAATAAAATTGCTCCAGCGACGCCCCTGCGGAAGCTGATGACGTCCACGCGCATTTCCACGGCTTCCATATCCAGGACACAAGTCTGCCCATACGAAGAGTCCCCGATTGCCTCTAACCCGTTGATTTCGTTTTGCTCCAGAATGCCGTTGTGATCGAGTGTGGAGAGAATATCTCCAACGACGAATTCGGGGGTCGAGGACAGCTCGTCGAATTCCGCTTGTCCGCGCTGACTGGGAATCAGAAGCGCCATGCCGCCAATAAATTGTGGCGAGTCACCTTCTTTGGAAAATGCAAACTGCTTTATCAGTGTGATCTCTTCGATCTCGTCCGTAAGGCTGGGAGGAATGCTCGGATCATCGATCGGTTCTTTCTCGAATCCGAGGGGCAAATCCGAAAGCTGGAGTCCCCATTGGGCAAATTCGATATCCGAAACGCCGGATGGCGTTGGAGTCCATGCGGGTGGCAATTCAACGCTCGATCCGGCGGACGTATCTGCTCCCCCGGGCTGAGCATCATCCGTTCCCGCGCTCGAGGTTTCCCCGATGATACCCAAGTCGCGCAGCACGAAGTAGCCACCCCCGACCACGATAACGAGAAAAACGAAGGCCAATACAATGATCAGCCTAATCTGACGTTTGCTCATCCGCCAGAGACTCCTTTGGCATTTTGGATTACTCGCAGCCAACGGTTCGCAATTAACACGTACGTACATTCAACTGCGTTGAGTTTTTGGGAGTATAGAGCGAATGGGTAAAACAACGAATCCGAAACGATGATGCTTCTCCCCTTCGATTTGATCTTCAGCGACCGAGATGCATGGGCATGATCACATGGATGAAGTCACTTTGATCGACGGGGCGAATTACACCCGGGGAAGATGCCCCGGAGGTTTCAAGAGCGACGTTGGGTGCCTCGACGACGTTCAGCGCTTCAGCCAGGAAACGCACATTGAAAGCAATTTCGATCGCTTCGCCTTCAATCGTCGCATCGACGATGCTTTCGTTTGACCCGGTTTCGGCGGCCGTCGCCGATACCTCGACGACACCCGGCTCGAGTTCACTTCCCGGCGAGATGCGCAAACGTGCAGAATGCGCTGCTTCACGTGCAAAAATATCGGCCGCCTTGCAGGCTTTTAAGAATGCGCCCGTGGGAAGCACACTCCGGGTTGTGTGACTCGTGGGGATAATACCCTGGTAATCCGGAAAAGTGCCTTCAATCAGTTGCGAAACCAGTTCGGCATTCGAGCTGCGAAAGATCACCTGACCGCGGTTGGGAGGAAGATGCATGGTCACAATTTCGTCGTCCTCGGAGATAACGCGAGCCAATTCTGCCAGCGCACGAGCGGGAATGATGGCCTTCAAGGGATTGCCCACCGGAGATGAAAGATGAGCCTTTCTTACAGAGAGGCGAAAGCCGTCTGCGGCTGCCATCGTCATTTCATCGCCATCAATTTCGACGAGAACGCCCGTGAGTACCGGCCGGGCATCATCCGCTGAAGCTGCAAAAATTACCTGGCGGATGATCGCGCGCAAATCCTCGATGTTGAGTTCCAACCCGTCATCCAGGTCGGATGGGGGCAAGGGCGGAAATTCCTGGGCATCGATGCACTTGATCTCATTGTTGAAAACCCCACAGCGCACGTTGATTGTTTGCGTACGTACGTTGAGTTCCATGTCAACTTTCTCGGCGGGAAACGTGTTCACCAGGTCAACAAACGTACGTGCCGGAATGGTCGTCGAGCCGTCTTCCTCAACTTTCGCCCCAATCCAGCATGTAATTCCCAACTCCAGATTGGTGGCCGAGAGACGGAGACGCCCATCTTCTGCGGCGACGAGCACGTTCCCCAATACAGGCAACGTGCTGCGTTGCGCAACGGCACGCGCGACGGTGCTTAATCCGCTAGCTAGATTTTCTTGTAGACAAGAAACTTTCATGAGCAATTCATCCTTAGAATTCGATCAAACCGTGAGGAAGTATACAACGAACAAACTCACGGGACAATGCCGCATGGACAAGGCT
>CAYYVY010000015.1:0-18641 GCA_964475265.1 uncultured Anaerolineaceae bacterium
CACGGATAATATTCGCAATTTCTGCATCATTGCCCATATCGACCACGGGAAGTCGACTCTGGCCGACAGGCTGCTGCAGATCACCCATACCATTTCCGATCGCGAGATGACGAACCAAGTCCTGGACAGTATGGATTTGGAGCGCGAAAAGGGCGTGACGATCAAGGCTTCAGCCGTGCGCATGTTATATGATGCGCCGGATGGGCAATCGTACACGCTCAATTTGATCGATACGCCGGGACATGTGGATTTCGGCTACGAAGTCAGCCGCGCCATGGCCGCGTGCGAAGGTGCGATCTTGGTAGTGGATGCAAGCCAGGGTATTGAAGCGCAGACCCTGGCGAATCTGTATTTGGCGCTCGATTCGAATCTCGAGATCATCCCGGTGATCAACAAGATCGATTTGCAAGCGGCTCGTCCGGAAGAGATTGCAGATGAAATTCACGCCTTACTCGGTACGCAGAAGGAGGATATCTTCCAGATCTCTGCGAAACAGGGAGACAACATCCTGGCCGTGATCGATGCGATTATCAGCAAAATCCCTGCGCCGGCGGCGAATCGAGATCGCGCGATGCGGGCACTCATTTTCGACTCGCATTACGATTCCTACAAAGGCGTCGTCGCCTACATCCGGGTCGTCGACGGAGCAGTAAGTGTGCAGGATGAAATCCGATTAATGGCCTCGGGCAGCAACTTTATACCCATGGAGGTGGGCGTGTTTACCCCCGGGATGACCCCGACTCCGCCGCTCGCTGCCGGTCAGGTCGGGTACGTCGCCACCGGATTGAAGTCCCTTCGTGAATGCCGCGTGGGCGACACGATGACTTTGACGGAAAACCCCGCAAAGGAATCCTTGCCGGGCTACCGTTTGCCGAAACCGATGGTCTTCGCAGGTTTCTATCCCAGTGAGGGCGAGACGTATCAAAATCTCAAGCAGGCGATCGAAAAACTGCAGCTTAATGACGCTGCGCTGGTCTTTGAACCTGAGACCTCACAGGCTTTGAATTTCGGCTTTCGCTGCGGATTTCTGGGGCTGTTCCATATGGACATCGTGCAGGAGCGCCTGGAGCGTGAATCTAATGTCAGCATGATCGCGACGGCTCCATCGGTTGAATATGAGGTTGTGCTTCGAGATGGAGACGTATTGCGTATCGCTTCTCCCGCCGAGCTGCCGGATAGTGGTGAAATCAGCGAGATTCGTGAACCCTGGATGCGCATGCAGGTGTTTTCACCGGAACGCTATTATGGTGCCATATCGGAACTGGTGTCGAAACGCCGAGGACAATTCATCGAGCAAGAATTCCCTACGGCAGATCGAATCGTATTGCACTTCGATCTACCGCTGGCCGAGATGATCGTGGATTTTTTCGATGGTTTGAAATCCTGCACGCAAGGATATGCCTCGTTGGACTATCAATTTCTCGGCTACCGCGCCGGGGAATTGGTCAAGTTGGAAGTCCTGATCAATAACGAGCCCGTCGACGCACTGGCATTGATCGTGCATCGAAGTACTGCTTTGGCCAAAGGGAAAGCGCTGGTTGCGAAGCTGCAGAAGCTTATACCCAGGCAGCAGTTCGCCGTTCCCATACAGGCCGCGGCGGGTGGACGCGTCATCGCGCGCACAAACATAAGTGCGCTGCGAAAAAATGTCTTGGCGAAATGCTACGGTGGGGACGTCACGCGGAAGAGGAAGCTGCTTGAAAATCAGAAGCGCGGCAAGAAACGCCTCAAACGTGTGGGCAACATCGACATTCCGCAAGATGCATTTATGGCGGTGCTCCGCTTGGGGGACGAATGAGCGGTTTGTCTCGAGTGATTCCCAACGAGATTCCTACACGAGTGGTGCCTGGATGAGCAAACGATCTCCTCGAACCTACATCGGTTTGTTCATCGGTTTGGGCATCAGCGTAGCTGCTCTAGTGCTGGCTTTCCGCTGGGCAGGCTTCAAGGCTTTGAAAGATGCCCTGAGCGCCGTCCATTTTCACTTCTTATACTTGGCGTTGATAACCTTCTTGCTTTCGATGTTTCTGCGCGTTGCCGCCTGGCGGGTTTTGCTTCAGCAGCCTGTATCCTTGTGGCGAGTGTTTGCGGTGCTGAATCAAGGATATCTCATCAACAACGTTCTTCCCTGGCGGTTGGGGGAGTTTGGACGGGCCATCCTGCTTGGCCGCAGGCCCACCATGACTGCGCAAGGTGTGCTCGCCTCGATATTCGTTGAAAGACTCTACGACATCATCATCGCGCTCGGTTTCTTCGCCGCGTTGGTCCCCTTTGCGGTTGGAATTCCGGGCGTCTCCCGCAGTGCATTTTTTGCGATCGGCGTGATCGTGTTTGCCGCGCTGGGATTATTCGTGCTCCTTCGATACCCCAGCATCATTTTCCGATTCATCGATTTCCTTCCGGGCGGAAGAGAGCGATGGGGGGAGCACCTCGATCGATTTAGAGAAGGATTGATGACGTTGCGCAGCCCACGCATCATTCTCGTGAGTCTGTGTTTTCTCTTGATTAGCTGGTTTTTGGCAGGATTGCAGTATTGGCTCGTGCTGCTGTCGATCGTTCCAGAGGGACAGATTCACTGGGCCTTTTTCATGCTTACCATTACAATGCTGGGCGTCGCGATCCCCTCTTCGCCAGGATACATCGGCGTGTTCGAGGCAGCGGGCGTACTGGCGTTATCGGCTTTTCACGTGCCTGAAGGCCAGGCGCTTGCGGTTACTCTGATCCTGCATGCAATGGTTTACCTGATCTCATCGTCGATCGGTGCGCTTGCTTTCATCGGCGAAGGCGAGACCATCTGGCAAATCCTGCTTCAAGCACGTGAGCGATTTTTGCTCCAGGCGAAGAAACCGGTGGATTGAATGCGTATCCTCACCAGTCTTTACTACTATCGCCCCCATTTCTCCGGACTTACCGTCTATACGGAACGGCTGTCCCGTGCCCTGGCTGCCAGAGGACACGATGTAACGATCTTAACTTCGCGTTACGATCGCGCTCTGGCTCCGCTTGAAACGCTCAATGGGGTGCAGGTTCGACGCATCAATGTCGCCCTGACCATCAGCAAGGGCCCGATCATGCCCACCATCCTGTATTGGGCGCTGCGTTTGATCCCCAAGCATGACATCGTGCATTTACACGTGCCGCAATTGGACGCTGCGTTCTTCGCTATGCTGGCAAGGTTGTACCGGAAACCGGTCGTACTCACCTATCATTGTGATTTGAGTTTACCGCCAACGCCGGTTAACTGGCTCGCCAGCCAGGCTTCCCGCTTCGCCAACGCCGCCTCGGCCACGCTGGCGGATGTCGTGGTAACAAACACGCAGGATTACGCCGAAGGCTCCCTGTTCCTGCGGCGCTTCCTGGGAAAATTACAAGTCATCCCGCCGCCGATCGAAGTGTCGCAGGCGGATGCTGCAGTCGTGAACGATTTAAAATCCCGCTGGAACATCCGGGATGGGCAGCAGATTATTGGTATGGCAGCAAGGCTGGCAACGGAAAAAGGTGCGCAGGTATTGGCACGAGCCCTTCCGCAGGTGTTGAAGCGCTGGCCAAATGCGCGTGTCATATTCGCCGGCCAGTATAAAGACGTGATCGGCGAGGAAGCGTACGCACGCCGGCTGCAGCCTTTAATCGACGAATTGGGAGAACACTGGCAATTCGTCGGGTCGCTCTCACAGGATGAGTTGGCGGCATACTTTTCGCTCTGTGATCTTACGGTACTTCCGAGCTTGAACTCCACGGAGAGTTTCGGAATGGTTCAAGTCGAGTCGATGCTTCTGGGGACGCCGGTTATCGCCAGCGACTTGCCGGGCATACGCCAACCCGTGATGCAGACCGGGATGGGCCAGGTATTTCCACCCGGTGACTCTCAGGCATTGGCGGATGCGATCGCGCACATGCTTTCCGCACCCGAGGAATACCGTTCTGAGCCCGCGGAATTAAATCGACGTTTTGGTTCCACGCAGGTCGCAGGGGAGTATGAAGCACTGTTTCATCGCTTGCTTTCAGCGGGTAAGGAATTGTAGACCGCATGGGAAAAGATTTCTTTGGGGAACACTTACGGGCGTTGCCATATTTTCGTTCGATTCTGCGGGCGGTTGAGGCTGAACTCCTCCAAAGCGTTGCACTTTCCCATCCGATTCTCGACGTGGGCTGCGGCGACGGTCATTTTGCTTCCGTCGCCCTGGATCACCCCATCGATTGGGGCATCGATCTTCATTTACCCTCGATCCGAGAAGCGCAATCTCGAAAGGCTTATCGAGCCATTACGCAAACCGATGGAAGCCGGCTGCCTTTCCCGGACGAATCTTTCGCCAGCGCCTTGAGCAATTCCGTCCTGGAGCACATGCCGGACCTGGAATCCGTGCTGGCGGAGACTTCCCGGGTTCTACGTTCTGGCGCAATTTTCGTCTTTACGGTTCCAAATCCAGGTTATCGGGATCGACTGAGCTTTCCCCATTTTCTTCGGCGGCTGCATCTCGGAATTTTGGGCGACGCATACGAACGGTATTTCATGTGGATGTCCCGAACCTACAATCTTTATAATGAGGATCAGTGGGGTACGTTACTTGCCCGCGCGGGTTTTACAATCGAAAATACTTATCGTTACTTCCCACCAGCCTCCCTACATGCATTAGAATGGGGACATTATTTTGGTGCGCCGTGTTTGATACCGCGCTGGTTATTCGGGAAATGGATTCTCGTTCCGCAGCGATGGAATCTAAAATGGACGGATCGTCTTGTTCGGCGCTATGCGGATGCAAGACCATGTGAAGACGGCACGTATAGCTTCTATAAAGTACGAAAACAATGATGGAAGATAAACGGAACAATCTCTTGAAGCGCGAAGACTCAGATACGTCAATCCGGGAACCAACGGTTCTCGATTGGGTGAAATCCATCCTGCGTTTTAACCCCATTCCCATTCTGGAGCAGCCTGCCATTGTAGATCAAAAGGCTGCACCCGATCGACACCCATCGCGAACGAGGTGGGAGGCGGAACCCGCGTTGAGGGAGCTGCCGACGTGGTCTCAAATGCGATTTCCACTGGCGTTGATCCTCGCCCTCATCGGTCAATTTACCATCGAGGCCATTAAAACCAGTCCAAGCTGCTGCACTTCCACACACAATGCCCTGATTTTCATGTGTATAAGATTGTTCATCGTCGCGGCTGCAATACTCATATTTTCTCTGATCCGTGGAGATTTCAGCATCCAACCTTTGCCGGTAGTACAGCGTGCGGCCAGCGTCGTAGCATTTCGCCCCTTGCCGCTGCTGTTTGCCGTTGTTTTTTCCATGCTGACGTATCTTGCATCGAGCAAGGCTACCTTCCGATTGTCGACCGTGGTGTTTTGGGTGGCGGCGTTGATTTCCGCTTTGATGGCGTTCTGGGAAGGGGAATTTTCCCTGCGGCCTGCGTTCGAGCGTTGGAAAGATCATCTGCAAAAGATGGATTTTAAGATCACGCTCGACGCTTGGTCGCTGTTGGTGCTGCTCGGATTTGGGCTTTCGGTGTATTTCCGCATCCTGCACTTGAATTCTGTGCCGCCTGAAATGGTCAGCGATCATGCGGAGAAATTGCTCGATGTCATGGACATCCTGGCTGGAAAACTTGCGATTTTCTTCCCGCGCAACACGGGGCGGGAAGCGCTGCAGTTCTACATGGCGGCGGCGACGGCGAAATGGTTTGGAACCGGCATTTCGTTCATGACGCTGAAAATCGGCACGGTCTTCGCCGGTTTGATCACCTTGCCCTACATCTACTTGCTGGGAAAGGAAGTCGGCGGTCGAGAGGTCGGTCTGGCGGCGATGGTGCTGGCAGGGATCGGCTATTGGCCCAACGTGATCAGCCGCGTCGGCCTTCGTTTCCCGCTCTATCCCCTTTTCGTTGCGCCGGCCATGTACTACCTGGTGCGCGGCATGCGTCGCAAGCGATTGAACGATTTGCTGCTGTGTGGCTTTGCCGTCGGGCTGGGGCTGCACGGATACAGCCCGGCGCGCGTGATTCCCATTGTGATCGTATTGGGCGTGGTCCTGTGCTTGCTGCAGCGTGAGTCGCGCCATCAACGCTGGGCGTTGATCACACGCTTAATAGCCATCGGGTTCATCGCCCTGGTCGTTTTACTTCCGCTGTTGCGTGTGGCGATCGAACGGCCGAACGAAGTATTCTTACGCACGCTGACGCGCGTTGGCGCCGCAGAACGTGAGATTTCCGTATCTCCGTTGAAAGTATTTGCGGCGAACGTCGTCAAGGGATTGGGAATGTTTGTATGGGACGATGGCGAGGTGTGGGTAAATTCGGTACCTCATCGTCCTGCGCTGGATTGGATCACGGCGGCACTTTTTCTACTGGGCCTGGTGATCCTGGTTGTACGTTATGCACGTAAAAGAAATTGGGTCGACCTGTTTCTCTTACTCTCGATTCCGTTCCTTCAATTGCCCTCGACCCTGTCGGTTGCTTTTCCCAACGAAAATCCGGCCACCAATCGGGCTGCAGGTGCCTTCATCCCGGCGTTCGTGATTGCGGGGATTGCACTTGCGGCCGTAGCGGCTTATTTCCGCAAACTGGGAAGGGAGCGGCGGCACGTCATCGCCAGTGCCGTGTCGATCACGGTGCTGGTGCTCATTTCAGCGATGGAGAATTATCATCTCGTCTTCGACGAATACACAGAAGGATATCGACGGGCCTCGTGGAACACCAGCGACGCGGGTGCTGTGATCGAGGGTTTTGCCGAATCGGTCGGATCGTACGATACTGCGTACGTCGTTGCCTATGCCTACTGGATGGACACACGCCTGGTGGGCATCAATGCCGGCCAGCCGGATCGTGATTACGCCATCTGGGCGGATTCCTTTGAGTCGCTGTTATCTGATCCACGCGCGATGCTTTTTATTCTTAAGCCGGAGGATCAGGAATCGCTATCCAAATTGGAAGATCTATTCCCATCGGGGACACTCACAAGCAAACAGTGGGGAATCGAGGGGAAGGGCTTTTTACTCTATTTTGTCCCCCCGGATTCAGGGCGGGATGGTTCGAGAAGCATGGAAGTGAATCGCGATGAATAATTCTGAATCATCAGCACAGTTACAGCAGCAATCTCCTTCCAGGGTTTCACTGGGCTCGCTGCGTCCGTACCTGCCGGGATTGATGCTGCTTTTAATTCTCATCTTGGCCGCTTCGCTGCGCCTGGTGGGCTTGAATTGGGATGCGTATAGCCACAACCATCCGGATGAACGCTTCCTTACAATGGTCGAAAACAGCATTCGCATCCCTGAATCCATCGGTGAGTATTTCGACACCCACAGTTCGACCATGAACCCGCATAATATGGGACATGGATTCTTCGTATACGGCACTTTTCCGATTTTTCTCGTGCGCGTGATCGCCGAGTGGGTGGACAAGATGGGTTACGACGAGGTTCATCTCGTCGGCAGAATGGTATCCGTGTTGTTCGATTTGGTGACGATCTACGTCGTTTACCTGATAGGAAAACGGTTGTATCGACAACGCGTGGCGCTGTTGGCTGCGCTCTTCGTCGCCCTCTCTGTTTTGTTGATCCAACATGCGCATTTCTTCGTCGTCGATCCAGTTGCCAACGCCTTCATCTTGGCCGGTTTGTATTTTGCCATACGGATTTTCGATTACGGGGAAGGGATCGACTACACGTTATTCGGTTTATCGTTGGGTTTATCTGTGGCTTCGAAAATCAACGCCGCACCGTTGGCATTAATGGCGGCATTGGCGGCCGCCGCGAGAGTTTACACTGCAGACAATGGTCGCTTTGTTCGAGAATTGAAGCGTGCCGCCGTGTTTCTGCTTTTGGCGGCGTTCCTGTCCTTGCTGACTTTTCGAATTTTCCAGCCGTATGCCTTCGAAGGCCCTTCGTTCTTCAACATCGGACTCAATCAGCGCTGGCTGGATAACATGGCCGAGATCCGGGCCATGAACCGCGGCGATACCGATGCTCCCTACGCTCTGCAGTGGGCCGATCGACCGCCCATCCTTTTCTCCTTGAAGAACATGGTTTTGTGGGGCATGGGCCTGCCTCTTGGCTTGATTGCGTGGGCGGGTTGGGGTTTGGCTTTGTGGGAAATATTCCACGGAAGATGGCGTCGCCATTTTATCGTTGTCCTCTGGACGGGGGTGTATTTTCTTTGGCAGTCCAGGGGATTTACCCCTGCAATGCGATACCAAATCCCCGTCTATCCCACGCTGGCGTTATTGGCGGCGTGGGGATTGTGGAGAGCCTGGGAAAAAGCACACGAAGTGCGCATCGGTAGACGACGTATGGCGCAGACTTTCGTTTTGGGAGTCGCGTGTGCAACCGTCCTGTGGACGTTCATATGGGCCTTGGCTTTTACCGGAATCTACACCCGTCCGCTCACACGAGTCGAGGCATCGGATTGGATTTACGCGCATGTCCCCGCTGCGATAAATATCGTTGTGGATGCGGAAGGTGAGCGTTTGTATGAGCCTCTCGCTTTACCGCTCAACCTCGTCGTGGCTGCTGATAAACCCTACGAGACGAATTTCAAGAGTGAGCAAAGTGGACGTCTCGTTGGCATTTCATTGGCCTCTGTTCGTGATTTAAATCTCGAAAGCGGGCTGGTCTCGTTTTCGGTTGAACTCACAGAAGATAACCAGGTTGGGGCGGCTCTCGGAAAGCAGTATGCCGAAGCCGCGTTGATCCAGGATACTCCGACCAATGTGGAAATTCGTTTCGAGACTCCAGTTGAAGTCTCGGCGGGCAGCTCTTACCGGATGCTACTTGGCATGGAGTCGAGCGGCGCGGTGGAATTGGATCGCGAGATCGACGTCGTGTTCGACGTGGCCGGAGCGGAAAGTCGCCAAGTGATCAAACTGCCAGATTCGGAGTATGCGCTCGGCAGCATCAACACGCCCATCCATCAATTCACCGTCCATCACGATGGTGAGATTGTCTCGCTGTTTCTCCCGTTTGTATTCGATGCCTCGAGTGAGGCTGGGTCGGAGAGATCCCTTCAAATCGAATTGCTTAGCGATCCAGCCGACCAACCTTTGGCGGTGGCCACCCATCAGGGGTTATCCGCAGCTACGCAAATCGAACTCGAGATTCCCTTCGATGAAGCTGTTCCCGCCGTTGCAGGCGAGACGTACTACCTGCGCCTGTCTTTACTCGAGGGTACAGCCCTGGCCATGCGGGCTTCGGCCATCATCAGCGAGACGACCTGGGACGACGGATTGCCGTTTCGAGTGGGCGGCTACGATATCGGCGGTCGATACCGCAGCCTCAATCAAGAATTGTATTGGCAGGATGACACCGATGACGACAACAGCGGCGTCTCGGATAAATTGGAGCGTATCGTTTCGACTTTGACGGAAGGGGATTACCTCGTCATCACCTCGAATCGGCAGTACGGGACGATCACCCGCGTTCCCATTCGCTATCCACTCACCATCGCCTACTACCGCGCCTTGCTGGATTGCCCGGATGCGGAGACGGTCCTGACCTGTGGGGCCAAGGCGCAGTCTGGCGAAACCGGAGAGAACCTCGGTTATCAACTTGTGCAGGTATTCGAAAGCAATCCTCAACTCG
The DNA here is from genome assembly GCA_964475265.1 of uncultured Anaerolineaceae bacterium. Classification (GTDB taxonomy): domain Bacteria; phylum Chloroflexota; class Anaerolineae; order Anaerolineales; family E44-bin32; genus WVZH01. Next base: position 9,573 of record CAYYVY010000015.1, read on the forward strand.
GTCCGCTGGAGATTTCCGATCAATTGTCCGAGGAGGCGTTCACGGTCTACGATCATCCGAAAGTGCTGATCTTCAAGAAAACAGAATCATTCACACCCGAGCGTGTCAGGGAAATCTTGGAGAAGGTTGACCTCAGTCAGGTTCAGCACATTTTGCCCAAGGACGTTGGCAAAGTAGAAGCCCCAAAAAGCCTGCTGTTGGATGAAGGCGTGTGGGAAGAGCAGCAGCAATCCGGGACATGGTCGCAGCTATTCGACCGTTCGAGCTTGATTAATCAATCCGATGCGGTCGCCATCGTTGTCTGGTGGTTGGCAATTGCTGCGATCGGCTGGATTGCCTTCCCAATCACGCGGGTTGTTTTCGGCGGTTTTAAAAATGGGGGATATCCGGTATCGCGGATTGTTGGGCTACTCTTGGTCGCATGGGGCAGTTGGATGCTGGGAAGTTTGGGGATCCCGGTGTCCCGGCTGACGATCCTGGCTGTGGTTGGATCGATTGCCATTGTTTCCGGGATTGTCGTTTGGGTTGATCGTAAGAATTTCCTCGAATTCTTGCGAAAGCGGAAACGTGAGATTTGGATCACCGAAGCCGTCATAATTGCTTTCTTTGTGTTCGATCTAGTCATCCGCCTGGGAAATCCGGATTTGTGGCATCCATTCTTCGGTGGGGAGAAACCGATGGATTTCTCCTATTTAAACGCAGTGCTGAAGAGCAGCACCTTCCCACCATACGATCCCTGGTTTGCAGGCGGTTACATCAATTATTACTATTTCGGCTTTGTGATCGTTGGCATGCCGATCAAACTCTTAGGTATCCTGCCCTCCATGGCCTACAACCTCGTCATTCCGACGCTTTTTTCCTTACTTGCCATGGCGGGCTATTGTGTGGCCTATAACCTGGTGGTGTTCACCCGGGGACGATCGGGGAAAATTCACCTTCCCAACGCACGTACGGCCGGCATCGCCGCCGCCTTGGTGCTCGTTCTGCTGGGCAATCTGGGTACGGCGGACATGCTCTACGATGGCTTCAAGGCGCTCGGCGCCACGCCGAATGCGGAGGCACACGGACTGGCCGGGACTTTTCAGGCGCTGGCTGGCTTGATACGTTATGTGACCAACGGGTTCCAGATGCAGATTCCCCTGCATCATTGGTATTGGAACCCCAGTCGTGCCATCGCGCCCGGACCGGGCGAAGTCGGTCCAATCACCGAATTTCCCTTCTTCACATTCCTATATGCTGATTTGCACGCACACATGATCAGCCGGCCGTTGACCGTATTATGCATCGGCTGGATTCTGTCTCAATTGCTGCTTGCGGCACGTGGTGAACGGGGTCGCCGGTGTGCGTTTGGAATTTCTATTTTCTTTGGCGGCTTGTTGTTTGGCGCACTCGGCCCGACCAACATGGCGGATTATCCCGTATATTGGGCATTGGGGGCGCTGGGAACGGTGTATTCGGTGTTGCTTTTCCGGCGAAAGTTGAATTTACCCTCCGTTCTCGAAGCGCTAATTATGGCGGTGTTTTTAATTGGTTTGGCCAATCTGCTCTTCCAACCCTTTCACGATGCTTACGCCCAGGGGTACACCAATCTGGAAGCCTGGCAGGGCTCGAAAACTTCCCTTGTGGATTACGTCACCGTTCATGGTCTGTTTTTGTTCATGATCTCGACCTGGTTGATCTGGGAATCGATCCGCTGGATGGACGAGACTCCGCTCTCGGCACTACAGCGGCTAAAGCCGTATTTCGGGATCATCGCGCTTTGCGGCATCGTAATCGCAGCCGGCACAGCGATTGTAATCGGTATAGGGTATTCCGTTGCGCTTTTCGTCGTGCCGATCATTTCCCTGGTGGGCGTGCTGCTTCTACGCAAGAATATGGCGGTTGAAAAGCAGGTCGTGCTGGCGTTGATCGGCGTAGCGATCACGTTGACGTTCTTCGTGGAAGTCGTCGTCGTGAAGGCGACGATCGATCGCATGAACACAGTCTTTAAATTCTACATGCAAGTGTGGGACATGCTCAGTCTGGCTGCCGGTGCGGCATTTGTATGGATGCTGGCGGATTTTCCCGCCTGGCAACGGACATGGAGACGCGTTTGGGCGCTTTTAGCGTGCATATTAATCGCCTCGGCGCTGCTGTATCCGGTGTTCGCCACCCCGGCAAAGATTAAAGACCGTTGGGTGAACGAAGCCCCGCTTTCACTGGATGGAATGGCCTTCATGCCTTTCGCCGTACGGGACGAACTGCACAGTACTTTCTCACTGCAGGAGGACTACGAAGCCATTCGCTGGATGCAGGACAACGTCGAGGGAACGCCGGTCATCCTCGAAGCCAATGCGCCCGAATACCGTTGGGGCTCGCGTTTCACGATCTACACCGGGCTGCCCGGTGTCATTGGTTGGTTGAATCACCAGCGGCAGCAACGCGTCGAGGGACCGCCTGGTGCGGTCGAGGCGCGCGCCGCAGATGTCTTGCGCTTCTACCTCACGCAGTCGATTGCGGAAGCGCAGCAAGTACTCGAGCGATATAACGTTCGCTACGTCGTCCTCGGACGACTCGAGCGTGCCTACTACGAAAATGTCCAGCCATGCATGCGCGGACCGGACAGCAGCAGTGTGAGTTGTGACATGCGTGGTTATCCATACGGCATGGACCAACCTGATGTGCCTGCGTCAGAATGTCAACCGATTGATGCGAATGAGAGCGATAGCCAGTTGGCGTGTCCTACACACGGATTGGAAAAATTTGACTCGATGGTTGATTCTGGAATACTCCGGGAAGTGTATCACTTTGGCGAAACGCAAATATTTGAGGTGATGCAATGATCTTCGCTGTGATTGGGTGGTGGGCGGCGAGTACGCTGATCGCCTTGCTCGTCCTCCCGGTCGTGTGGCGCATTTTCCCTCGTTTGCCTGATCGTGGCTTCGGTTTCATACGCGCCATAGGTATCATGGCTGCGAGCTATTTATTCTGGATCGGGGCAAACTTTGGTTTACTGCACAATACCTTCGGAGGGGCGGTATTCGTTTTAATACTACTGGTGGTGCTCGGCGCGTTGGTCTCTCGCCATCACTGGTCCGAGATGCAGCGCTGGCTTCGATCCAACCGCAAAATGGTTATCGTAATGGAGGCGTTGTTCCTATTGGCCTTTTTATTCTGGGCCTTCGTGCGCTCAACGATGCCGGATTTAGACCACACGGAAAAACCGATGGAACTCGCTTTTCTGAATGGCATTCTACGGTCGGAAGCTTTTCCACCTCTCGATCCATGGCTCTCCGGGTATGCGATTTCCTATTATTACTTTGGATATATCCAGATTGCTTTCCTGGCCAAATTGACCAGTGTGGCAGGCAGCGTCAGTTTTAACATCGCCAATGCGCTCTGGTTCGCCATGAGCGTGTTGGGTACTTATTCGATTTTGTACAACCTGCTCAGCCAGCGGGATGGCCGGCCTCGGTTCGGAGCTTCGTTTTTAGGACCGGTCTTCGTGTTGATCACGGGCAATCTTGAAGGTTTCCTGGAGGTGCTTCATGCCCGGGGAATCTTCTGGCATCAGACCCTTCAAGGCGCGTGGGAGTCCCCCTTCTGGCAATGGCTCAACATCAAACAGCTCGTGGATGTGCCCGCTGTGGACCCCAGCTGGCTGCCGCAGCGGTTCTGGTGGTGGTGGCGCGCTTCCCGTGTCGTTACCGATGTAAACCTTGCCGGGGTGGAAAATGAGATGATTGATGAGTTCCCATTCTTCTCATTTCTACTCGCAGACAATCACCCGCATCTCCTGGCTCTGCCGTTCGTGCTGCTGGCTGTCACGTTGGCGCTGCATATCTTTTTATGCGGCCGGGAGAAAATTTCTCGCTTTCGTTCGGAACGTCCGCCGGCAAACGTTGAAAATGCGATAAATCTCGGCCTGTTTATATTGCTCTTATTCCTTATCGCACACAATCTTGTCGTCGCCGTTGTCCCGGGAACGAATTTTGGCACCGTACTACTCGTCGTGATTAAAAGCACCATCCTTCCAACGATTGGGATCTTTCTGATCTGGACGTTGATTCGGATTCTCTCCGGGGTAGAAGAATCCGTATTATCACCAATTGAGTTCTGGGTAAGCGCCTGGATCTTCGGTGGTGTGATCTTCTTGAATACCTGGGATTCCCCGATCTATCTGACTCTGTTCGCGCTGTGCATCGTTTGGCGTCTTCGAGGATTGGCCTGGAAAGAAATATTGAGAAGCGCCTTCAATACCATCGTCGCAGTCGGAACAGCTGCGGTCCTAATGTATTTTCCCTGGTATCCGACTTTTAGCTCGCAATTGGGCGGAGTCCTCCCGAATTTGATCTTTCCCACGCGATTCCCGCAGTTCCTGGTCATGTTTGGTCCCCTGCTGCTGCCGGTTATCTGGTGGTTGGTGCAGAGACTGCGTGATCGCTGGCAGAGCTCTGACGGGAGATTCATCCTGGCTTTGACGATCGGCCTGCCGTTGGGGTTGATGCTCCTCTCATGGGTTTTTACATGGGGTGTCATCCTTCCCGTCATCAGCCAGGCTGAATTGGATCTCAGTCTGGCCGGCTTTGGCGCCACGACGGTCCGACAGGTGTTCGAGGCGGCCCTTTCGCGATTGTGGACCGGTTGGACTGCGCTTGGAGTGGGTTTGCTGTTTGCGATGGGAGCAGCTCTCTTGCTGCGTCATTACCGTTCTCGGGTTGAGTCCGAAAGGGAAAACAACCCGACTTGGGTATTTGTCGCCATGCTCGTTGTCATCGGTGCGCTTTTGGTGCTCGGGCCGGAATTCTTTTACCTGCGCGATCAATTCGGTTATCGTTTGAATACCATTTTCAAGTTCTATTTCGCAGCCTGGATTTTGTGGGGACTGGCTGCTGCGTACGCTGTGAGTGATATATGGCGTTGGGGTTGGCGACAAATCACCATCTTCGCAGTCTTGTTACCTACGGCACCGATCCTGCTCAATCTCTACGATGAATTATCTACGAATCGCCTGGAAGGAAAGATCGCATCCGTCGCTATTGTGGTTCTGGGGTTGTATGGATTGGCCTGGATCGTGTGGATTATCAGCGTCGGAAAGGCGACGTTCACATTAAAACCGAGCGGATTGATCCTCCAGCGAGGGTTAACCGCACTGGTATTGCTGCCGCTGTTCCTGGGGTTGTTGTACCCTTTCCTTACGCTGTGGACGAAAACGAATCACTTTCATCCCGTTGATGGGTACACGCTGGACGGCGCTAACTTCATCGAAAGGCGCAATCCTTCGGATTATCAGGCCATACAATGGATACGCGAGAATCTGCCCATGGGCGTGATCAGCGAAGCTGTTGGAGGAAGTTATAACCCGAATTACGCCCGCATCGCCACAAATACCGGATTGCCAACGGTGTTGGGATGGCCAGGGCACGAAAGCCAATGGCGCGGCGGGTATGATGAGATTGGTTCGCGGGAGAGCGATATCGCCACGTTGTACCAAGCGCGGAATTGGGAGGAAGCGGAATTCGTCCTCGATCGCTACGGTATCGATTATGTGTATGTCGGCTCTGCGGAAAGGGCGGTGTACGAGTATCTATCCGAGCAGAAGTTCGAAATTCACATGGAATTGATTTATAACAAGGATGAAGTGCGGATTTATGCCAGAAAAGGAGCGATGGTTCCGTGAATTTCAGGCGTGAGTCGATCAGCGTTGAAGGATTATTCTATTTCTTCGTTTTCTTTGTTGCTGCCTGGTTAAGATTGGCCCACCTGGGTGCTTTACCGCTCTCTGAATCCGAAGCGAGTCATGCACTCGCCGCAGCAAGCATCACGCCGCACGCCTCGCCGTACTGGTATGGTGGCGAGATCGTGGCGCCGAGCAACCCGGTCTACAACAATCTAACCGCGTTGCTATTCCAGCTTTTTGGCGCCACGGATGCGATCGCCCGGCTTGTGAGTGCGTTAACGGGCACGGCACTGGTTTTAACGCCGCTTTTGGCGCGCAAGCGGCTGGGGCGCGCAAACGCTATCGGTTTATCGATCGTTTTTTGTATTTCACCGATCTTGATCACGGTTTCGCGAACTGCCGGAGGTCCTGCCTTGGCCGTGCTCGGGATTGTATCGATGCTGTTGTTGATCTTTGGTGCAGAGGCTGGATCCCCCTTACAGGATCGTTTGCCTAGGATCGCTGGTGTTCTCGGTCTGACGCTGGCAACAGGTGCCGATGCCTTGCATGGCCTGCTCACCATCAGCGTTGCGGCAGCACTGCTCTTCTCTCAGAAATCATTGTTCGAAGAGTTCGTGAGACCGATCCAGCAAAATAGAATACTTCGATTCGCTGGGATTACGCTCATTACGTGGGCCGCAGCGGTCAGCGGCTTGGGCTTTTCGCTCGCTGGTTTCAGCGGAATGGCTGAATCGGTCGGCGGCTGGCTGTCATCATGGTTTATTCCGGGGCAACTGCCGGGGATTACCTCCATGCTGATGATTCCGATTTACGAGCCGCTCGTTTTGGTATTTGGAATTGCTGGCATCGTCTTCGCGGCACGCAGTTCGGATCGGCTCGGGCAACGCGCCGCTGTTTGGTTCGTCGCCGCTTTGGCCATCAATCTACTCTATCTGGCGCGCCGGCCGAATGATCTCGTTTGGGTTACGCTGCCGCTTGCGTTTCTGGCGGCGCAGATGCTCGTTATACTCGTCACCCGCCTTGGAAATGGGACGCAATGGCTGGGATTTTTCTTTCTGATCTCCTTGGTTGTCTTTCTGTTTACGTACAATTTGATGCTGCTCAACGTGGAAGTGTCCGGCTCCAGGTTGGGTGGCTTATTGAGATTAATCGATCCCAGATTCTATCCACTCGTCGTCCTGGGTATCTGCATCCTCCTGACGCTGATCGTTGTGTTCTATGCGCTCGGTTGGGATGTAAAGACGGCCATCGATGTCGTGGGTGCCTCAGCAGCAATGTTTCTGGCGCTGCTCACGGTCTCTTCAACCTGGCATTTGAATTTTTACGAAGCGGACGCCAGGGAATTGTGGTATCCCCAGTCTACGACCGAAGGCATGCCGACTTTGCGATCGACCATAGAAATAATCTCCGCGCTGAATACGGGTCGAGAGGATGCGTTGAAGCTGCAGTTGTTTAAAGCCGATTCACACGCCGAAGTCGCCTGGGCAATGCGGGATATTGCCAGAAACTCGGAAGAACAAGGCTTGCCAGCTGCGCCAGAGCTGATCCTTGCGCCGGAGGACGCAAACCTACCCGCATATTCCGGCGACTATGTCGGGCAGAGTTTTCGTTTATCTGAACGATGGGCTTGGAGTGGATTGCTTCCGCCTGATTTCTTAAAATGGTGGATAACACGGGAGGCACCCCTTACGGAAGACACATGGACTCTCCTCGTACGAGCGGACCTGGTGCCCGGGGCAACAGTTATACTCTCGGATGTAAAAGATGAGTAGCGTAGAAGGTTTCTCATCATGAAACCTGTGAGTGTCATCGCCATCGATGGGCCGGCGGCTTCTGGGAAATCAACCCTGGGCGCAGATCTGGCGAGACGGTTGGGTTATTTGTACGTGGATACCGGCGCGATGTATCGTGCCGCCACGCTTGCCGTGCTGCGGCGATCCATTCCGGTCGAAGATGAACGTGCCGTAACCGCGCTGGTTTCGGAAATCGAAATCGATGTACGTCCGCCAACGAAAAACGACGGCCGGCAAAACGATATCCTCGTCGACGGCGTCGACGTAACGTGGGAAATTCGATCTTCCGCAGTCGACCGTAACGTTTCTCAGGTATCGAAATATTCCGGTGTACGTGATTTCCTGACTCGGCGGCAGAGAGAAATCGGGATGCGCGGGAAGGTCGTCATGGTAGGGCGTGATATCGGAACGGTCGTGCTGCCCGATGCGGATTTAAAAATCTATTTGGATGCCTCCGCGGAGACCCGCGCAAGACGACGGTTCTTGGAAAATGAAGAACGTGGTAACACGATGGGCTACGAAGAGATTCTACAAGCTGTTGAACGGCGCGATCACATCGACACGACGCGTGAGCTTGCGCCCTTGCGGATTGCCGAGGACGCGATCGTAATTGACTCCACGCAGCTGAATATCACGCAGGTTTTCGATCGGGTTTTCACCTTGGTGGAAGATCGTGGCTAAAGAGACAGGTGGTACGGAGGAAAACATGATCCATGCGGAAGCAAATACCCGGGCGCGGTCCGGATGGCGCGGCGGTTATGACCATGCACGCCTGGAACCGCGAAGGAGGATTTTGCGTTGGCTCATCGATAAAATCGGATTTCGTCTCCTGACGAAAGTTGAGCGAGTAGAAGGACTGGACAACCTGCCGAAAAGTGGGCCCGCGATTGTGATGATCAATCACATCGCTTTTGTCGATCCGGTTGTGGTGCTGGGATGCATTCCGCGCAACTTGGTGCCCATGTCAAAGCGGGAAGCCTTTTATTATCCGATCTGGGGGATATTTCCATATCTATGGGGGGTGATACCGGTGCGCCGCAACGAAGTCGACCGGCGTGCCATTCGCATGGCGCTTGAGGTCCTTGAAGCAGGTGAGATCATTTTGGTCGCACCCGAAGGTACGCGCAGTCCTGCACTGCAGAAGGCGCGGGAAGGGATCGCCTATTTGGGTTACCGGAGCGGAGCCCCGATCGTACCGGTGGCGGTAACGGGGACAGAAGGATTTCCCACGCTGAGCCCGAAGCGCATGCGCCAGCCGGGCGCCGTGGTAAGACTTGGCCGTCCTTTTCACTTCCGGAAATTCAATGGCCGTCTGCGTCGAGAGCGTCTGCATAAGATGACGGACGAAGTGATGTACGTCTTGGCCCGTATGCTTCCGGAAGAACGAAGAGGGTATTATTCCGATCTGTCGCAGGCAACCAATGAGACGATTGAATTTTTGTGAATCGCTGCTGCTCCATTCAATCCTGTCCGGCGAATTCGGATTTCCGCGGGCAGGTCTTTCACAAACATCGTTGAGTCCGGCAAATAACGGTATAATTGTCCTAGAATCGATACTGGAATGGAGCTGCTTATCGGCGAGAGAAAAAATGCTTTGGGAAGGCATAGCGCAAGGCC
>CAYYVY010000015.1:18651-53464 GCA_964475265.1 uncultured Anaerolineaceae bacterium
TAACTGGCCGGGACCACGCATTCATGTGGCCAGCCGGGAAAATCGAAAAATCAGCGGATGCCCTCCGGGTGAACCACCGCCCGAACCTTCCCCCAGAAAATTTAAAATTTCCTGGTGTCCAAAAGTGTGTTGGCAACGACATATACAAAGCATCGGGTTGTGGTACGCAGCAAATACCATCAACTTGGAGGCGAAGCATGTGTGGCATCGTTGGCTATGTCGGCACGCGTAGTGCCGAGCCGATTATCTATGAAGGCTTAAAGCGGTTGGAATACCGCGGGTATGATTCCGCAGGATTAGCGATCATCGAAAATGGAAAAATCGAAATACGGCGCGACGCGGGAAAGCTCGAGCGTCTCGGGGAACTCCTGGAAACTGATCCCGTACACGGCACGATCGGGATCGGTCACACGCGGTGGGCGACTCACGGAGAGCCGAGCGCGCGCAACGCTCATCCACACGTCGGCGCGTCCGGCGAAGTCGTGCTGGTGCATAACGGCATTGTGGAAAACTATCTCTCCCTGCGAGACGAATTGAGTGCAGAGGGGATCAAATTCAATTCGGAGACTGATTCGGAAATCATCGTTCATCTGGTCGAGCGATATCTGGCGATGGGCCATGACCTCGCTAAAGCGACCCGCCTGGCGATCGATAATATCGAAGGTGCGCACGGGATCGTACTGCTTTCCATTCGAGAACCCGATCGAATCGTGGCGGCTCGCATCGGAAACGCCGGCGGCATCGTTTTGGGAGTCGGAGAGGGTGAGATGTTTGTCGCCTCAGATCTTCCTGCCATCCTGCAGCACACACGACGGGTGGTGTTTCTCGAATCGGGCCAGATGGCCGTCGTGAAGCGAGACGGTTTCGAGGTCTGCTCTGTACGCGGTGAAGTCGTCGACGCCGAGATTCAATCCGTGGCTTGGGATCCAGTTTCCGCAGAAAAAGGCGAATACAAGCACTTCATGCTCAAGGAGATTTTCGAGCAGGTGCGAAGTACGACGGACACGATTGCTGGACGAGTCGATTTCGATCAGGGGAAGATCCTGCTGCCGCAGCTCAATTTGAGTGCGGAACTCGCAAAGAGGATCGAGAAGATTGTGATTACTGCATGCGGCACGGCGGCACATGCGGGCATGGTAGGAAAGGTACTAATCGAACGCATCGCCAGAATTCCTGTGGAGGTCGATATCGCCTCGGAATTTCGTTACCGGGAGCCGTTGGTAGACGAAAATACGGTCGTTTTGGCGATCAGTCAGTCCGGAGAAACAGCGGACACATTAGCGGCCATGGCGGAAGCGCGTGCGCGCGGCGCCGTACTGTGGAGCATCGTCAACGCCATCGGTTCACAGGCGATGCGCATAGCCGACGGGTGTATAGGAATGCAAACGGGCCCTGAAATCGGAGTGGCGTCGACCAAGGCGTTCACCGCACCCCTGATCGATTTGTACATGCTTGCGATTTTACTCGCGGATATGCGTGGCGAGATCGACGCCTCGCACCGGCGTGATCTGGTGCGCGACTTACGGTTGATACCAGATCGTGTGGGGCAGTGCCTCGACCGGGCTGACGACGTCAAGAAGATCGCCTGGTCACTGAAAGACGTCGATCATTGCCTGTATCTGGGAAGAGGCATTCAAATGCCTATCGCCTACGAAGGCGCACTAAAGCTTAAAGAAATCTCTTATATTCACGCCGAAGCATATCCCGCCGGGGAAATGAAACATGGTCCGATCGCTTTGATCGATAAGGAAATGCCCGTGATCGCCATCGCGACGAACGATCTCTGGTATGAAAAAATGCTGAGTCAAATCGAACAGACAAAGGCACGCGGCGGCGTGGTCGTTGCCGTGGCGACGGATGGTGACGAGCTGCTGCCAACGATTGCGGATTACATAATCTGGGTCCCGGAGACTCCGTGGATGTTGAGCCCGGTTACAACGGCAATCCCGCTGCAGCTGCTTGCTTATTACATTGCCGTCATTCGCGGCGCAGACGTCGACCAGCCGAGGAATTTGGCGAAAAGCGTGACCGTCGAGTGAGTGTGTGATACGAATTCGCATATGAATGCCGCAACGATTTCTGAATCCTATGTGAATCATTTCCGGCAAACGAACGTAAATCGATTACCACCGCCAGCGACTGCGCTGGCGGTGGCTTTTCGTCGAGTTGCGGAAATCGTAACTTACGCAGATGATTCGTTTTGTATAATGGGGTGGATAATGGCGAGGTGATGACGAATTCAACTACAATATAGCTAACGTTGAATGGGTCGGCGTCTCAGGAGGACGAGAATGCTTCGAAGCACAGCAAGAGGTCTGATTATTCCAATCGCATTTCTGCTTTTGGCCACGCTTTTAAGCGCTTGCAACATGCCGGCTCCTGATATATCGACCCCGGACATCTTGGGAACGTCAGCCGCTCAGACCGTCGAATCGCGACTGACGCAGGACGAAGTCGTCGATTCGACGACTCCCGAAGCGCCAGGTGCCTCATCCTCTCCGACGCCGGAATCCACCGCGGCAACGAATACGGCAACTGCCACAACCACCCCCGGCGATGAAAATTGTGATCGGGCGGTGTTCGTCGATGACGTGACCATCGCTGACGGCACGGAATTCAAACCCGAAACCTCCTTTACCAAAACATGGCGCTTGCGAAACGACGGTACGTGCACATGGACAAGCGAATACGAACTTGTTTTCTTCGAGGGTGACTTGATGGGCGCCGATGAATCGTATCCGCTCGCGGGTGAGGTAAAGCCCGGGGATGCAGTCGATCTCTCCATCGTATTCCAAACGCCCGAACTCGAAGGCAGTTACCGCTCGGATTGGCGTATAAAAAATCCATCCGGTGAGATTTTCGGCACGGGGGAGGATGCCGATCAGAGTTTCTGGGTGGAAATCGTCGTCTCGAGCGAAGTGGAAGATCTCGATCTGGGACCGGCAACGTGGCGGGATAGTTTCAATGGATACATCTATTGGTACCTCCTGGATACGGACAAAACCAAATTCGAAATCAAGAATGACCAGATGGTGATGCGAACGTTCAGCAAGGGCGGTCTGGATGAATGGGGACTTTCCAGCAGGCCGGTAGCGGATGATTTCTACCTGGAGATGATCGCCAAGACCGGCGATCATTGCGCCGGCCAGGATCGATACGGTGTTCTGGTCCGGGCGTCCGATCCAAATCATGCTTATGTTTTCGGTTTTTCCTGCGACGGCAAGTACCGCCTCTACCGCTGGAACGACGGTGAATTCAAAGCTCTGGCCGGCTGGTCGAGCTCTCCGTACATCGTGTCGGGTCCGAATCAGACCAACCGTCTGGGCATCTACGTTAAAGGCAGTACGTTCAAGCTTTATGCCAATGGAAAATTGTTGACCTCGCTCAACGACAGTGTGTTCAAGAGCGGACGCTTCGGATTGTTCATCGCTGCTGAGCAGACGGATGATTTCGAAGTCGTGGTCGATGAAATTGCCTATTGGGAAGAGTAAACGGCACAAGCTTTCAAGTGTACTGAATGTCGAGCGAGGAAAATTCAAATTCGCGGCGAAATTACAATCCTGTGAGGATTGGTGGTTGTTGAGTTCATGCGGAGGGTGCCCCATGCGCCAGAGAAACATCATCTTGAGGTCGCTTCATACACTCGCCTTTTTAATCCTCAGTGCTGCTTGCGGTAGTCCGGATCGTGCTGCGCAGCTCGCAGGTAAAGCGATCGACACCTTGGATGACGTCCAATATGCAACGGTCCAGATTGAAGCAACGGGCACTTTTGTTGACCCGCAAGAGGGCTTACTCTCCAACGTCGCTGGGCGGGGATCCGGTTTCATCATTGATCCCTCCGGCATCGCCGTTACCAACAATCACGTCGTCAGCGGCGCAGCGACTTTGGATGTATGGGTGGCAGGTGAGGAGACGTCACGCAATGCTAAGATCCTCGGCGTTTCGGAATGTTCGGACCTGGCACTCATCGATATCGACGGCGAGAACTATCCTTACCTGGAATGGTATGCGGGAGACATCCGGGTCGGTCTCGATGTATATGCGGTCGGTTTCCCATTGGGCGACCCAGAATACACGTTGACTTCCGGGATCGTGGCGAAGGAAAAGACGAGCGGGGAGACGCCCTGGTCCTCCATTGACAACGTACTGGAACACGATGCCACCCTCAACCCGGGGAACTCGGGCGGGCCGCTGGTTACGGGCGAAGGGAAGGTCATCGGCGTGAATTTTGCTTCCAGTCAACGACCCGGCACACAGGCTCAATACTATGCGATCAAAGCCGATGAGGCCACGGCGATCATCGATCGACTGCGCGCGGGTGAAAACGTCACCTCGATGGGTATCAACGGCGTAGCGGTTAACGATGGAAAAAGCCTGTTTGGTATCTGGGTCTACTCGGTGACGGCAGGATCGCCGGCGGATGTTGCCGGCATTCGACCCGGCGATATCATCGTTACCCTGGAAGGGCTCGTGCTTTCGACCGACGGGACGATGTCGGACTACTGCGATGTCCTGCGCACACATGGTGAAGATTCCGTGATGAGTATCCAGGTTCTTCGCTTTGATACGCAGGAAGTTTTGGAAGGTCGGGTGAACGGACCTGCGCTGCAAGTGTCGTATTCCTTTGGGCGCGAACTGGCTTCAAATGTACAAACGGAAAAGCAGGTGCCCAGCGGCGCCTACAAGGAGTATATGCTCATCCGGGACAGCCAGAATGAGATCCAGATGGAAGTGCCAACGGCATGGCGTGACGTCGATCCCGATATCTTATGGGATTACACCGCCAGTTTGTGGGCGGCGCCCGACCTCGTAGACTTCACCATTTTCGAAGAGGGACCGGGTGTATCGTTTGCCGCGTTCAACCGCGAGTATCTGGCTGTGGGCACGATTGAGGAGGAGTTGGATGATCCCTTCGTGCGTCAAGATGATTGCGTTTTCGACAATCGTTATGCCTTTGAAAAACCTAATTTTCGAGGGATGTTCGATCTATACACGGATTGTAATGGCGTTGGCGGGCCGATGCGTTTGGCGCTCGTGGCTGAACTCCAGGACCCAACGCAGGATGTGCTGGTGCGGATTATCATCCAGGTTGTAACGGAAGACGATCTCTATGCCCTGGATCATATCCTGGAAACATTTGAGGTCATCGCACCGATCTTGTAATCCGCACGGCCGATTGCTTGTCTCGCACATCGTTTCCATGTAAGATTGGTCAAGTTCATACGATTTTTCGATGGAGGAAGAAGATGAAGCCCAGAAGATTTAGGACAGCGATATATGGCATCTGTTGTTTTGCACTCCTTCTTTCTGCCTGCGGCGGTGGCGGAGGAGCGGCCTCCACGCTGGAGGACGCCAAAAGCGCCATCATACAGATAGAAGCCAAGGGGAGTTTCGTCGATCCACAAGTGGGGTTGATGTTGAACGTAGCCGGCCGGGGCTCGGGATTCATCATCGATCCATCGGGCATTGCGATAACCAACAACCACGTGGTGACCGGTGCGGCGACGTTGGAAGTGTGGGTCGGCGGGGAGTCGGAGTCGCGCAACGCCCGGATCCTGGGGGTGTCGGAATGTTCCGACCTGGCGGTGATCGACATCGATGGAGAAGACTTCCCCTATCTGCAGTGGTACGGGGATTCGATCAGCACGGGGATGGACGTGTATGCGGCGGGATTTCCGCTGGGCGATCCGGAATACACGTTGACCAAGGGGATCGTGTCGAAGGAAAAGGCTTCCGGGGAATCGTCCTGGTCGTCGGTGGACAACGTGATCGAACACGACGCCACGATCAATCCGGGCAACTCGGGCGGGCCGCTGATCACACCGGACGGGGAAGTGGTGGGGATCAACTACATGGGTTCCACGATACCAGGGACGCAGACGCGTTTCTTCGCCATCGCCCGAGACGAAGCGAAGTCAGTGATCGAGCGGATGCAGTCAGGGGAAGACGTGAATTCGATCGGCATCAACGGTGAGGCGGTGAACAACGGCCAGGGGCTGTCCGGGATCTGGGTGTCTTCGGTGAAGTCGGGATCTCCGGCGGACGTGGCGGGGATCAAGGGTGGAGACATCATCATCACCATCGAGGGCTTGGTGCTGTCGACGGATTACACGATGTCGGATTACTGCGACATCCTGCGCACGCACAATCCGGGAGACACGCTGAACGTGCAAGTGCTACGCTTCAGCACGAGTGAGTTCCTCGAAGGGCAGATCAACGGCCGGCCGTTGGAATCCAGCATTACTGCCGCTATAGCACCATCTTCGGGTGGATCTTCTTCTTCCGGGGAATCGGGTGCGCTGCCGGAAGGTTCCGAATACGGAAGTTATATCGCCATTACGGATGACGCTCGTGCTATAAACGTGGAAGTGCCATCCGATTGGTCCGATATCATCGGTCCGGCATGGGAATACAGCGGATCGGTTATCGGTTCAACCCTCATTGCCAGCAGTAGTCTCGATGCATTTTATGAGGGATATTCGGAACCCGGCGTTATCATTCAGGTGACGGACGAAGTGGATCTCTTTGGAAGTTACACAAGTTACCTCGACTCCATTCAGGGCGTTTGGTTGGAGTATTGCAACAGCGTCGGTGAACGTTACCCCCATGAAAACGAACTTTGGACCGGCGCTACTGACTTTTTTGAAGGTTGTGGTGTTGCGGGTGAAAATTCTGGGATTCTCCAAACCGTGATGGTTCCCAAGGATTATCCCAACATGTATCTCGCCAGCGTTGTTGTATTGGTGCGAACCAACGCCGATATAAATGCCTGGGGAAGGATCATCGGCACACTTAATGTCGTGGCACAATTGCCACAATAGAAAAATTTTATAAATGTTAGTCGTCAAAAGCCCCGGGCAACTTCCCGGGGCTTTTTCTCGTTCTGACTGGCGTTAAAGTCTCGAGCGCTAATTTTTTGTTTAATGCACTCTCGCTTTGTATAATAAGCGAGAATAAAAATTATGGGATGTTTCAAGTTGTAATCAATGTCATCCTACTGGTTTACTATGTGGTTGATTTTCGATTGGAACATGCCTATCATTAGCTAAAATTCATATGGAGGCTTACGAAAATGCATGCACGAAAAATTAAGTGGTTGGTGATCCTATCAGGTATGGCCGTTCTTCTATCTGCATGTGGCGGTGGCGGAGGGGCGGCCTCCACGCTGGAGGACGCCAAGAGCGCCATCATACAGATCGAAGCCAAGGGGAGTTTCATCGATCCGGAAGTGGGGTTGATGTTAAACGTCGCCGGCCGAGGCTCGGGATTCATCATCGATCCGTCGGGCATCGCGGTGACCAACAATCACGTGGTGACCGGTGCGGCGACGTTGGAAGTATGGGTCGGCGGGGAGTCGGAGTCGCGTAACGCCCGGATCCTGGGGGTATCGGAATGTTCCGACCTGGCGGTGATCGACATCGATGGAGAAGACTTCCCCTATCTGCAATGGTACGAGGATTCGATCCACACCGGAATGGACGTGTATGCGGCGGGATTTCCGCTGGGCGATCCAGAGTACACGCTGACCAAGGGGATCGTGTCGAAGGAAAAGGCGTCCGGGGAATCGGCCTGGTCATCGGTGGACAACGTGATCGAGCACGACGCCACGATCAACCCGGGCAACTCGGGTGGTCCGCTGATCACGCCGGACGGGGAAGTGGTGGGGATCAACTACATGGGCTCAACGATACCTGGGACGCAGACGCGTTTCTTCGCCATAGCGAGAGACGAAGCGAAGACGCCGATCGAGCGGATGCAGTCAGGGGAAGATGTGGATTCGATCGGGATCAACGGTGAGGCGGTGAACAACGGCCAGGGGTTGTCGGGGATCTGGGTGTCTTCGGTGAAGTCGGGGTCTCCGGCGGACGTGGCGGGGATCAAGGGCGGAGACATCATCATCACCATCGAGGGATTGGTGCTGTCGACGGATTACACGATGTCGGATTACTGCGACATCCTGCGCACGCACAGTCCGGGAGACACGCTGAACGTGCAAGTGCTACGCTTCAGTACGGGTGAATTCCTCGAGGGGCAGATCAACGGCCGGCCTTTGTCTTCGGAATTCTCGCAAAATGCGGAGGAAGAAGAAGCAGCGCCACCCCCTCCACCCCCGGATACCGAAGATCCTACGCCTGAGCCTTCCTCACCCGAAAGCGAATGGTATATCGCCGTAGACCAATACGGCGCCATCGCCATTTACTTACCGACGTCTCAATGGCCGAATTATTCCTACTCCGATTGGACGGAGGATGGTGAGGTCATAGGCACATCGATTTACGCTTCTTCCGATATCGATGCCATGATGAATTGGCAAGCATCGGGCGTAATTTTGAGCGCCTCGAAACGCCTGGGCAAGGGATATATCCAAGTGCTGGATGAGTATAGCGACGTGTTCGCGGAGGTCTGCGATGACGTTCCCTACCGCACTGATTTCGAAAATGATTATTACCGCGGTATGTCGGAGCGTTATTGGTATTGCGGCAGTCATGATGGACCGACGGTCGATATTTATTCACTCGTGAGTAAAGACGATCCTCAGGCTTTCGTGGCAACCTTGTTGATCTTCTGGTTTATTCCTCGAGAATATCAACTTACGGAAGACGTCCTGCTGAGTTTCACGGTACTACCGGAAAATTTACCCTAGCGTCGAGCGTGAAATAACCACGATTCCGTGAAAAATGTCTATTCTACGGAAATAGTCGGCTTGATTTCCAACCACGTCTGGCCGCCGTCGTTCGTATGGACCAGGGCGATTTCATCTTCGTAGGTAGCGACAGCCCAGCCTTGATTTTCGTCGACGAAGCTGAACTGACCCTGCCATTGGACGCTTTTCACGTTCGTCCAATCCTGGCCCTGGTTGTTCGAGATAAATATATCCGGACCCAGCGCGAAAACCGTTTGTTCATCGAGGAATAGCACCGCGCTGCCGGGAAATTCGTTCACAACCCAGGTCGATCCCATGTCTGCAGTGATGTATAAAAAGCGCTGCGTTGATTTACTCGTACCGGAGAAGCTATAGCATTCGACCAGGAGCGCCCCGCCTGCATTCGAAAATAGAAAAGGATCCTTCGAGGTACAGTAGCTATCCGCATCTTCCGCATCTACATTTGGAAGCGGAAGCCAGATCGACTGCCATGTCTCTCCTCCATCCGCGGTCCACTCGACCAGGGCTTGTGGATAGACTCCTTGACAATCGTAGGTCAGCCATCCACGGTCTGCTTGAAACACCATTCCCGTTTTCAAACAACCTTGAAGCTCTTGATCCTGGTAGGGATCGATCAATTTGTCCCAGGATAGTCCACCGTCGAGCGTTCGGTAGAGTGCCACATATTGGTTACCCATTCCCGATTCGACATGGCGCAGCAGCCAGCCACGTTTCGGGTCGTTGAAATGGAGTCGATCGGATCGGCTTTGCGGGAAGTCAATCCGCGTGGAATTCCACGATTGACCTCCGTCCGAGGTCTTCCACACTTCGGCGCTGTCGTTGCATACAATCCATGCGTTGTCTCGGTCGTAGAAAAAGGTGCTGGTGTGCGAGGGGGTAATGAGAAGTGATCGAATCGCGGGTGGAGATACATCGCGCCAGGTTAACCCACCGTCGTTCGTCCGCAGAACGTGATCCAAGTGCTCACCTGCTCCGCCAACTGCCCAACCTTCCTGCGCGTCGATCATTTCAATTTGCGCGATGATCAACGCTTGTCCGTCCGTCATGGGCAGGATGGGCCGGGAGAATATCTGATTCGAGGCGTTCTGTACCGTCACAGGATCATCGGGGTTCGAAGGAGGAATGAAACGATAGATGTGGTTGTAACCGCCCGCGATCCAGATCGTACCTTGCATGTCTTCTCGGATGGCATTGACGTCGTACATCTGCAGGTCGTTGTCCTGCGAATAATTTATCCAGTGCTCGTCGGTCCAGCGCGAGATGCCGCCAATCGATCCGACCCATAACGTCCCGTCCGAGGCGCCGTAAAGTGCGTCGATGCGCGCGTCCGCCAATCCATCGTCCTGGGTGAAGTAGCTCCACTTGTCGCCGTCGAAACGGTTTAATGTGCCGTGGGTTCCAACCCACAAGGTTCCATCCGTTGTGACCGCCAGGGCTCGCACCAATCCGCCTTGCAAACCTTGCTCGGCGCCGTAGTACAGCCAGCTGAATCCATCGAAGCGGGATAGACCCCGGTTGGTGCCAAACCAGATGGCGCCGTCCAGTGTTTCCGTGATTGCGTTGACCGTGTCGTCCGCCAGGCTGTGGATGCGGGTGTAATTTTGCCACTTCTCGCCATCGAAGCGGGAAACACCCCCGTAGGTACCGAACCAGAGATCACCGTTGGAGGCTGCAAAAGCGCAGGTCACAGAATCATCGACCAGGCCGTTCAGCGTCGAGTAGTTATTCCAGGTTCGATCCTTGAAACGGCTCACGCCGCCGCCCAATGTGGCGAACCAAAGTGCACCATCCTCGTCGACCACGATGGCTTGTACGTTGTCGTCCGGCAATCCCTCATCGGTGCCGTATACGGTCCAGGTCTTCCCGTTGAACTGAACCGCACCCATCACACCTCCGAACCAAAGCGACTCATCTTCGGCGACGGTGATGGTCCACACGTACGACACGATCCCTGCGGGTCTCAATTGAAAGGCGGTAACCCCGATCTGATCTTCAGTGAACAGAAATGGTGTGGATGGAGGAGTCTCGAGATCGGGAGGGAACGATTGCGCCGTTACGGTTGGACTCGAGGTCGCCTGAACGATTGGCTGTGGTCGTTCCGTTTCGGTCGACCACTGATCCGAATCTACCGCCTTACAACCGGCAAGCATTGCCGCTGACAGCAAGATTAAAGCGCACATCCAATACAATTTTCGAATCTGCATTCAAGCCCTCACGTTGCCAATGGCGCCGGCGATTATTCCTGCTTCGGGGCTTCAATCCTCGGTTCGTCAGGGCCGCCAAACCGGATAAAAGCCGATGTTGTTATCTGCCAGCGGTATCGTATTTACACCGTAAGCGTCCATGATGTATAGGGTTGCCATGCTGATGAAGTCCTTGGTGTAGACGATCCAGCGTCCATCCGGGGACCAGGTGTAGGGGGCTTGACCCCAGCTTTGGGTCAACCGTCCGACACCTTTACCATCGGCGTCCATAATGTAGACCGATTCCGTGAGCGCATCCCCGGGTTGATGTCGGTTCGATCCGAACAAGATCTTGGTTCCATCCGGCGACCATTCCGGGTAGTAATCCCAACCGTATGTGCTGCTGTCTGTCAGGCGTGTGAGGTTCCCGCCGCCGGGATCGATGGTAAAGATTCCGTCCTCAAGACGACCGAATGCGATGCGACTCCCGTCCGGCGACCAGGACGGCGTGAATCCTGTAGTCAGGCGGTTTGTGTTGGTTCCATCGGAATTCATGATGTAGATCGCTTGACGATCTGTTTCCCACACCGTATAGACGATCTGCGTACCGTCGGGCGACCAATCCGGGTCGTTGTCCTGGATCGAGTTGTTCGTCAATTGAATCAATTGGCTGCCATCGACATTGATAATGTAGATTTCATAATCACCGTCTTTGTCCGAATCAAAAACGAGGCGTTGGCCATCTGGCGACCATGAAAAGTTAAGAACGTTCCCAGAGCCGTCGGTGATTTGCCGGCGGGACTGATCTTCGAGATCCAGGAGAAAAATATCATATACATCTTGGCCGGATTCGTTTTGCGCGAGGAGGCCAATTTGTCCCGTAAGCGTTTCGAACGATTCGCCTTGTGCTTCGGTTTTGGATGCCACCTGGTATTCACTCGGCGCTGCGATGAGTTCGGGTTGAATCTCCACGAAGCTGGAGCAACCGTCTGTGGTTTTAACCAGGGCAATTTCGTCACCTGCACGTGCGACGACCCAGGCGAGATTCTCATTTACGAATGAAAATTGACCGCTCCAATTAACGTCTTTCACGTGGCTCCAGGTTTTTCCAGCGTCGCGGGAACGGTAGATTTTACGTCCGAGTGCGTAGGCTACACTGTCGTTGACGAAGCGAAGTTCGCCTCCCGGAAAGTCGTCACGTCGCCAGGTCTGGCCGCCATCGGTGGTCGAGAAGAGGTATTCCGTGAGCACCTTATCTCCGTCGTCGTATCGAGTACAGCGCACGGTCAGTGCTCCAGCGTTTCGGGAGGATAAATGCGGATCGTACATGGAACAGTATTCATCGATAAATTTATTTGGCTCGTCCTGGGGCGGCGGCAGAGGGATTTCTTGCCACGTATTGCCGCCGTCGTCCGTCGCGTCGACGAACGCGCCGGGTTGTACGCCGCCGCTGTCTCGTGTTACCCAGCCGATTTCGGCGTCGATGAAGACCATGCCGGTTTTTGAAAAACTCTGCAAGTCGGAGCTGGTGTATGGATCGAAAACCGTCTCCCAGTACGCACCGCCGCTCGTGGTACGCGCCATCGCAGAGTAGACGTGACTCATGCCTGCATCGAGGTATTTCAGGACCCAGCCGTAGGTTTCATCCGCGAAATAGAAATCCACTCCAAAATTACTGGCGTATGCCGTGCGCGACGGATGCCAGGTAATTCCGGCATCGGAAGTGTGCCAGATAATCTCGTAAAGCTGAAAGCTGACCCAGGCGTTATCCTGGTCCAGAAAGAACGCTGCGGCTTGCAGATAGGCATCATCGGTCGGTGCCGTTTCTGGTGGGGTGATGTCCCACCAGGTTTCACCGCCGTCGTCCGTGCGCAAAATATGATCGCTCGCCTCATTTGCTTGAGCGATTGCCCAACCTCGCTTCGAATCCGACATCTCGATTTTGATGATCTCGATCTCTTCTCCCGCGGCTAGATGTGGTATGGCATGTTCGTAATCGAACACGGGCGGCGGTAACGTCGCCGATGAAGCTTCCGTAGTTGCCGTAGGAACGTCGAGGAAAAGCGCGCGCGTCGGTTCGTTGCTCATGGTGTTGGTCGCGGTCGCTGGCGGTACGGTCGCGGATGGTCTGGGCTGATCTGCTGGCGCGGTAGTTGAAGGCTTGCACCCTGATAACTCAATGAAAATAACCAAGAAAATGATCGAGGACAATCGTTTCTGCAACATGTTCCTCTCCTTCGAAGAGCCTATAACTCGATCCTATACGTAATGTATGTGTTTGCGATTGGCAATTCGTGTTCATGCGGTATGCTGCGTTCTTATGCGGCAGCAGTGAACGCGTTTGTATTCATGGAACAACCCAGATTAAATTGTCCCCGAAGCCAGCGGGGGGGAATATTAAATCAGCAGAAACGAGCGTGGGCGTGAATTCGGGTGTCCGTGAAATGTAAATCATATCCTCCCCGGTGAGGAAGAAAACTGCATCTCCGTTCGGACTCCAGGTAACTTCTTCCACCTCTCCCTCGTACAGGCGCGTTAGATTTCCGGCGTCATCTCCCATCCAGAGTTGGCCTTGTTTGTCAACGAACAGCCATTGGCTTCCATTCGGGGCGATCACCAATGGATCGTATCCGCGTTCGGGTGCAGGAAATCGTTCCGTCTGGCCGTTCGCCTGAATCGTGAGCAGATCTTCAAGGGTATGTATAAAGAAAGGGCCGGCATTGGGCGCGTATTGAATTTCAGCGTCTGCATCCAGATCGATTTCCAGGAATTGGCTGCTTCCTTCGTCGAGATCGATGAGATAGAGTCCCTGTGGGTCCGTTGTCTCACATTCGGGGAGTATGGGGAGATTGTTCTCCTGGATGGAGATCAAGACGGTGTTGGTTGCCGAATCGAAGGCGCGCAGGATGTATCCGTTCGGCCAATGGACCTCCGTCTCTCCCGTTTCCACGTCGATCGTGCGCAGATTGGTGTAGGGACAATAGGATTCGAGCGTGTCGACAACGACAATCGTATCGGTTATCCAACCCAATGTGTTCTCGTACCCCCAGATCTCGCTCTTGAAGAGACGCCGCACGCCGGAGCCGTCGGCGAGCACGGCCCAGACTGCGTCCATTCCATGCCCATATCCTGACTTCTCCCAGCTGGTTTCCACCGCGCCGCCTTGCACGATCGTGCTCCCGTCGGGCGACCATGCAGGTTCAAGGGATTGTGTCGGACCACTTGTGAGCCGCGTGCGCGTGCCGGCCTCAACGTCGTAGACGTATAGATCGGAAGAGTCTCCATCGATCGCCGCGTTGAAAGCCAGCTTACGCCCATCCGGGGACCAGACAGGCCGGTTATACGGACCGACGGTAGCGAAGACATCCTTGGCTTGCCAATAGCCGTCGCTGTCGCTGAGGGTCTCTTCGATCGAATCCGAGAGCAAAGGAGTCGAATAGATAACTTCTCCCGAGGGAAGTGAGACTAGAGTCAAGATCGGGAAGTTAATAAGGGTGGTGTCGTAGGCGAGTATGGCTACGATCGGATCTTGGGGATTGGGAGCCAGAAAAACGGAGTAATTGGGGTAGCCTTCGGCGGCCCAATCGACGATTCTCGTCAACCCCGAGCCATCAGCATTGAGCGCCCAGATTCCACTGAATTCATAGACCAGGAGCCAGGGACCTGACTGGGATAATGGGCGTTCAGGGATGGTATACACCTCGATCGAAGTAGGTGTCGCAGAGGCGGTGGCAATGGGAGCGGTTGTCGGGGACGGTGAGGATGAAGGCGTTGGAGTATTTATTTCAGATTCGCCTGCCTCGGTTGGTGTGTTCGGCGAACAGGCGGTGAGGGCGGCAAAGATCCCGATTATGAGCACTACTGTGATTGCACACTTTTTCATCGGCTAGCCTCCAAATCTGACTCAATACTTCGTTCCATTTCGACCGTTTCAGGCGATCGTTCATAAATATCTACGAGCTTACGGCATCACCCATCCCGAAAATCCGTTGTGGTTGTCGAGCCCTTCGGCGACGAGAATCGGTATATATTCTGGCTTCTGTGCGACGTACAGTCCCGAATCGCTGAAGAAAAGCACGTATTCCCCTTGCGGATCCCAGGTGACGTTGTAGGTCCGTTGATTATAAATTTTCATCGGTGGATTTTCGATCGAACCCAAGAGCGGGCCGACCCACAAGCCATCTCCGGTCCAGGCAAGATCTCGTGTGGTTGGCGCGACTGCTGGGAAGGGCCACGATTCGGCTGGAACATCGAGATCGATGTACTGACCCAGCGAATCGACGGCGATCACGCTGAATTCCGTATCGGCGAAGAAGAGATCGGCTTCCTGCGACCATATTGCACGGTAGATATCCTCGCCAAGGATTTTGAAGGGCTGCGTGCCGTCGCTGGGAACCAAATAAAGCCCTAGCTTCTGCTCCGGATTGCACGCTTCATAATCGTCATTCACGCCCAATAACGCCACGGCTTCCGTCGGGTGGAAGGCGATCGTTTGGAATGTAGACTCCCATAAGACTCGGCTTTCACCCGTTTCGATGTTAAAGGTTCGCAAATCATTCGGACCACACATCGCATTCCAGGAGTAGACCACGAACGTACGTTCGTCCACCCATCCAACCACCACCTGATCGCCCGTGCCGGAAGGATCGAAAAGCGTGATGATGTCCGAATCGTCCGCCCGAGCGGCCCACATTCCCTGCATTCCATATCCGGCGCCCGTTCCCAAAGAGCTGACGCTCGCGTGTACGATGTATTTCCCGTCCGGGGACCAAACAGGTTTAATTCCCTGACTCGGGCCGTCGGTCAATTGGGTCTCAGCCATGTTCTGCATGGAGTAGACATACAAATCTGAGCTGGGTCCGTTGATCGCGCCCATGAACGCCAGATATTCGCCATCCGGCGAGAAAGCCAGGCTTTTAAGATCGACCATCGCTCGAATGGCTTCGAAACTCGCATCGCCCGGCATTGCATCTGCACTGGGCTCGCTTTGCGCGGAGGTGAGGGGTTTTTCCGTGATCATGGATGGGTAGGGGAGTTCGATGATGCGCAGCGTGACATCGAAGATGCCATCTCTGCCGTTGAGGAATGCGATCGTTCCACCCTGCGGAGCGATGACGATTTGGTTGTTGAAAGGCGGTGTGAATTCCTGCCAGGAAACCTGTTTGAGTCCCGTGCCGTCGGGGTTGACCGCCCACAAACCCTGCGACGTGGTAAAAATCCACCACGGTCCTTCTCTCGAAAGCTCGCCGTCCCCAATTGCGGCCGTCGTGGTGTCCTTCTCCGTATCAATAAACATACCAGCAGGCGTATTCGTTGGAGGTTCGTTAGCCGGTAGCGTGGGTACTGGCGAGGATGCGGGTCGTTGCGTGGAGATTGCCTCGTCGGAGTCGCTGATCACGGGCGTCGCGCTGGCGCAGCCCGCGATCCAGAACGTACAAGCAATAACGAATATACACCAGAGCAAAAATCGCATTCTAAGCATGAATTCCACTCCTTATCCTTCAATCATCATTTCCCATTTTTTTGCTGACAGAGCGGTTTGACCGGTTACATTTGGACATCGATGGGTTCGTGCTCGGATAGAAAACTACGGACTTCTCGCAGTGTGGGTAGACCGGGGCGCCCGCCGAGCTGCGTGCAGGAAATTGCCGCCGCCGCGCTGGAGAACAGCAGCGTTTTCTCCCAATCCCATTCCCTGGCCAAGCATGCGGCGAACGCGCCGTGAAACGCATCACCAGCACCCGTAGTGTCCACCGCATCGACACGGAAAGCGGGGAGATGCCCGCTTCGGTTTTCGTGATACCAGTATAAACCTCTTTCCCCAACCGTGACGACGACCGAAGGCGCATGCTGTGTGAGTGCCTCAAGCGCAGCGTCGATTTGTTTCTCCCCGCTGAAATCCAGGGCGAATTTCTGCGAAGCGATGAGGTAATCCACACACGGGGCGAGTTGTCGTGTGCCTTCGTGTACCGAACCGGCATCCAGGACCGTTTTCGCATTCCAGCGATCTGCATATTCGAGCAGCGGAATTGATATTTCCGGCTCGTGACCGTCGAAGAGAATGACCTTGGCGCGCAATTTCGAGAAGTCGAGCGCCTGCGCCGGAATCGGTTTGGGTGCGCGGTAGTTGACAAGCGATCGCTTGCCGCGGGGTGTGACGAATACGGCCGATATCGATGTGGGCGCCGAATCTCGGACGAGCAAATCTAAATTAACGTTGGCCTCGAGAAAATCGTTCAGCAAGTAGTCCCCGAAAGGATCTCTTCCCAGATAACCCGCGAAGGCTGAGGCGAGCCCAAGACGGGAAACCGCGATGGAAGCGCTCGCTGCGGGTCCACCACCGGATTGCGTCAATGAGGAGGCTGCGCTTTTGTCATCTTCGTTGAGCGGACGATCGACCCGAAAGATCAGGTCGTAGGACGCCATACCGGCGCAGAGCACATCGATGCTTTGCGTCATCTTACTCGCCAGCCAGTTCCAAGACGGGATGCGGCATTACTTCTCGAGTATCCTCATTGCATCAATGAATTTCGCACCTGGGTGAATGTGAGCAGCAAGCCGGCAAAAATAAAAACAGCCGGAAGCAAGAGGCCCAAAAGCCCAGTGCTGACTTCGATTTCCAAGCTCGCTTCAGACGATGAGCGAATAAATGTGTTGATTTGATCGGCGATTTCCTCTTTCGAACGATAGCCGGAAGATGTATAACTCGTGAGGTGGAACGTGCCCCTTGCGGCGTCCAGCTCCACTCGATAGGTACAGCCATCATCGTCACAGCTCTCACTTACCCATGCGTTTTCCAGTGAGGGGATATGGTCGTCGCTGAAATCGATTACGCCAAGTAAGTGTTCCGATTTTACACAGGTGACTTGGTCCTTTGGTCCTCGCTCACAATTCAGCGTGGTCGTGCGCGCGAAAAAGTACAAAGCCAGGATTCCG
Organism: uncultured Anaerolineaceae bacterium; assembly: GCA_964475265.1. GTDB lineage: Bacteria > Chloroflexota > Anaerolineae > Anaerolineales > E44-bin32 > WVZH01. Next base: position 36,436 of record CAYYVY010000015.1, read on the forward strand.
GCTCCCGTAAATACCATTCCCCATAGGGCGGATTTTAATATTTCCTTGACACGCATTGGGTGACCTCCTGCATTGAAGCTTGATCCTCTTCCGGGCATGTTTCATCAACGCTGAAAAGCAGAGATATGTTCACAGCGTCTATCGATAGCGATCCATCAGTTTTTGTTTTTCACGATCGGTGAGAAAGGCAATTTCAAGGGCGTTATGCTGCGCTTGGCGGATTTCATCCGCTGTCAGACCCGCCGCAGGGGCAGCGATTTCGTATTCGTGGCGTAAATCGATTCCACTCACGCCAGGATCGTCCGTGTTGATCGTGGCCAGCAAGCCTCGTTGAAGGAATTTCTTCAGCGGGCTGGAAGGAAAATCTGGAATCGTGCTGGTTTGCACGTTGCTCGTCAGGCTGACTTCGATCCCGATGTGTTTTTTGAGCATATGCTCCAATAATCTTTGATCTTGCGCAGCATGAACCGCATGCCCGATTCGTTCGGCGTGCAGTTTGTCGACGGCCTGCCACACACTTTCAGGTCCAGAAGATTCCCCCGCATGTACGGTGAAATGCCACCCGGCGTCACGGGCTTTCTTAAAATGATCGCTGAAATGTTCAGCGGGCCAATTCACTTCATCTCCGGCCAGGTCGAGACCGACGATCTTCTCCTTGCAGCCGAGAAGCGCATCAAGCTCCCGGTAAGCGATTTCCGGGCCGTAGGTACGGCTGATGATGCCGATCAGGTTGACGCGAATATCGAATTCCTCGCTGCCGCTTTGCACGCCGTCGACGACTGCCTCGACGACTTCGCGGGGATCGAGCTGGTGGGTTTCGGCCATAAACCAGGGGCTGAAACGCAGTTCGACATAATCGAGGGATTCGTTGAACGCATCTTCGACGTTCTCGTAAGCGACGCGAAAACATGCCTGGCTATCGACGAGGATCGCCATCATCCATTTAAATTTGGCGATGAAGGTCATTACATCCGGTTCGGGTTCCACGATTTGAACGTGAGGCCGTAATCCTTCCACGTCGTCCGCAGGCAGGGGAATTCCATGTTCCCTGCCGATATCCAGGATCGTCTCCAGGCGTACGTTTCCATCCAGATGTCGATGCAGGTCCATCAAGGGAAATGATGTATCGATCATGGTGTTATTCTTATCCTGAATGGCCTGTACTCCCGCTACCCAATTCCTGACTTCGTCTCGGTTACGCAGCGCTCAACGAATCGATCAAGGCTGCCAGGCGGGTTGGAAATCGAGCGCGGGGTGATTCGTGAGACGAGTTTGCGAGCCGCCGTTTGCGGTCATCAGGTAAATTTCGTGATTGGCGTTATCTTGCCAGGATTCGTACACGATCCATTCTCCATCGGGCGACCAGTTGGGATCGTCGTTGGGACCCAGTTCCGTAAGCCTCACTTCGCCGAACCCAAGGGCGTCCCACTGGATGACCCAGATGTGATTGCTGGCGGCGTAGGCGATCGTTTCTCCGTTTGGCGACCAGGATGGTGTATGGGCACGTTGGTCGCGCGTGATTTGGTCCGGAGTCGAACCGTTGAAAGATCCGTCGCGATAGAACCAGTAAACCACCGGATAAGCACTGCCGGAAGTATTCAGGATGGCGACTTTATCCGTATCAGGCGACCAGCTTGCCTGGCGATCGTAAGCATTTTCACGACTCACCCGGAGGGGATTGCTGCCGGTTCCATCCGCGAGCCAGACCGAAGGCCGGTTGTCCTCAAGATAGGTGAATGAAATACCGGCTTGCGTCCATTGTGGATCGAAGACGCCTCCGACCATGGCTATCAATGGAAACGGTGTGCCTCCTGCGATTTCGGCTTGATAGATGACCGCGTTCGGATAATTGTCCTTTTTCCCGTTGCATGGTGAGATATAGAGAAGTTTTTGACCGTCGGGCGACCAGGCCGGTTGGCAGGCGCCGTCGGGAACGTCCGTGAACTGGCGTACTTCGCTTCCATCGACGTTTATGAGAAAAACCTGAGGCACGCCTGTGCGGTTGCTGGCGAAAGCAATCAAGCCGCCACCGCTGCCAATAGAAGTTGCGGAGGGTGTTTGGGTATATTCAATGGTCGGCGTATTGCTGGGTCCTGGTTGGGGCGTATCCGTGGCCTGCCCTAGTTCAGTCGAGTTCGACGGCTGCAAGGTGTTTTGCAAAGTGGGCAACAATGCGGCGATGTTATCCGTCCCCTTTTCTGGTGTCGCCGGAGGCGCAGCTCCTCCGAGCATGCCGGGTAGGGTAACTGCGGCGGCCACGGCGATCACCACGAGCAGCGGGATCCACCATTTCGAGCGCAGTTGTCTCCGAACACGAAACAGCGTCGTCGCACCGCTGCCGGCGCCAGCGCCCGAATCGGCTTGTGCCGCTGGTTTGGTAACGACCTGGTCTGCTGTAACGGCAGAGGCCTTGGCTGTGGTCGGAGACAGCGCCTCCTGGAACTCACGGATAGACTGGAAGCGCTCATCGGGCTGCGTCCTGACGGCGCGTTCGATGGCTTGCGCAACGTGGTCTGAAATCGATGGATTTAACTTCTGAATCGGTACCAGACGTTCAACGCCCATTTCGCGTTTGATGCTGTCGGCGGGGATGTGCCCGGTAAGCAGCGCATACAACGTGGCGGCCAAGGAGAAGACGTCGGTGCGAGTATCGGTGCTGCCCCTACCGTATTGCTCGGGCGGTGCAAATCCCGGTGTGTACGCGCGGGCGCCCATGGTGGTGGTCTCTGTGGGATCGTGCGCCTTGGCGAGGCCGAAGTCGACGAGGATAGCCTGTCCTTCCGGTGTGATCTTGATGTTCCCCGGTTTTATGTCGCGGTGGATCACCGGTTGTGGGCGCGAATGCATGTACTCCAGGGCCTGCATGATCTCCCGCGCCCATTGCAGGACGGTTTCCTCCGGCAGCGGTTTACCACCCCGTTTTCGCATGAGCGAATGGACGTCTTCACCGGGGATGAAATCCATGACGATATACTGCCCCTGGTCCGGAATCTCGAAGTGATCGGTAACGCGCGGCAATCCGGGATGACGCATGGAGGCGAGCAGCCTCGCTTCGCGCATGAATTGGCGGCCCGACGCAGGTGTTACGAACAGGTTCTCCTTGATCGCCACCTGCACGGTTAAATTTTCATCGAAACCTTGATAAACAGCACCCATGCCTCCGCTGGCGAGTAACTCGAGGATGCGGTAGCGGTTGTAAAGCAGGCAATTAATTTCGAGAGGCATGAATCCCTCCGCAGGTGGAATTCAATTCCGCTATTCGATCAGGGAAAGATGGCTTTCGAATCCGAAACTCGATTGCTTGTCGCCTTCCGGATCGTATGCGTACTATATCATACAGAAGTCGGCGAGGAATTCCAATTGGTCTTTATAAAGATTCGTCTGCGGCTGCCGGATTTGTGGGGCGAGCAAGGCGTCAAATGTCCGTAATTTCACGCGCTTCCTCGATCATCGTTCCGAGCTCTTCGGGCGACGTTGTGGGGCGTTTACACGTAAATTGCCGGCAGAGATACGCCGTGGGCTGATCGTCAAGCATTACACGTCCCTCGAGCAACATGGGCGATTCTTGGTCTTCATCTATTCCACCCGCGATCACCAATCTCGGGAAATACTGCTGCCGCACGACATCAGCCAAATGATTGAAACCTTCAGATGAAGTCGCTCCAGCGAGAGCGACTTGTACCTGCGGACCGACAGCGAAGTCGATGTTACCCAGCCAGCCGGAAAAACTCATCGGATAACTCTGGGCGATGTCCTGCATGGCGGGAAGGGCGGCTTCCGCAGCCTCGCTGTAGCGAGCCTCGCCGCTGAAGGAAGCAAGTTTCAACAAGAGCGAAATGGCCATCGAGCTGCCGCTGGGGATGGGACTGTCCTGCAGCGACTTCGGGCGGGCGATCAGGGTTTCGTGATCCTGGCGTGTGTCGAAGAAACCTCCGGATGGATCGGTAAAATTCCTAAGGATTTCCTCCGCTTGTTCCACGGCTGCCTGGTACCAACGTGGATCGAAGTCGATCTGATACAGCGCCAGCAGTCCCTCGGCGAGAGCAGCGTGGTCCTCGAGATATGCGCTGTGGCGAGCACGACCGCTGCGCCACGTGCGGAACAATCTCCTGTCCTTCTGCAAGCTGCCAAGAAGAAATTCCGCCAGCGTTTGAGCGGTTTCCAGATAATCCGGCCGCGCAAGCGCGCCGGCCGCTTCGGCGTACGAACTCAAAAGTAGACCGTTCCAGGCAGTCACCACTTTGTCGTCTGCAGCCGGTGGGATTCGATCGGCGCGTATGCGCAACAACTTTTCGCAAGCCCTGTCGATTATTCGAGCCACGTCATCCTGTGGCATTCCAAAATTGTCAGAAATTTCCTTTAGCGGCTGCGCACGATAGAAGACGTTGTTTCCTTCGAAGTTGCCCTCGGTTGAAACGCCGTAAGCGGCTGAAAAAAGGGCTTGCTCTTCCTGTTCCAGAGCTTCGCTGACCTGCGCTGCGCTCCAAACGTAGTACTTTCCCTCCACGCCTTCCGAATCGGCATCCAGCGAGGCGTAAAAACCGCCTTCCGTGTGACGCATTTCCTGCTGCAGGAAATCGAGCGTCCTTTCGACGATCATGCGGAAGAGCGGTTTCCCGCAAATGAGCCAGGCATGCAGATACACCTGGACGAGCAACGCATTATCGTAGAGCATTTTCTCGAAATGGGGAACACGCCATTGTGCGTCTACCGAGTAGCGATGGAAGCCGCCGGCGAGTTGATCAAAAATGCCACCGCGGGCCATGCAGTCGAGTGTGTGGACGGCCATTTCGAGGGCCAGTTTGTCCCCGTCGCGGTGATGTTTGCGCAGCAAGAATTCGATCACACTGAATTGCGGGAATTTCGGTGCTCCACCCCAGCCACCGTTCGTCCAATCGTAAGTCTTGAATAAGATTTCACTCGCCCGATCGAAACCCCGCGGATCGAGTATTTCGGTTGTCTGGAATGAGAGCTGCGCGGCGAGACGGTTTTTTAAATGCACGCCCGCTTGTTCGATCTGCTCACGTTTTTCATGCCATTGAAGATCAACGCTGAGAAGTACTTCCCGAAATGAAGGCATATTGTAACGTGGCACAGGTGGAAAATAAGTACCGCCGAAAAATGGCTCCGCCTGCGGCGTGAGAAAGATGGACAACGGCCAGCCACCCTGGCCGGTCATGGCGACGACGGCGTCCATGTAAATCGTATCGATGTCCGGTCGTTCCTCACGGTCAACTTTGATGTTGACGAATCTATCGTTCATGATCTCGGCGATCTGTGGATCTTCGAACGACTCGTGCGCCATTACGTGGCACCAATGGCACGCCGCATAGCCGATGCTGAGGAAGATGGGTTTATCCGTTTCTCGTGCGAGACGCAGCGCCGCCTCGCCCCAGGGATGCCAGTCGACGGGATTCTGCGCATGCTGCAGAAGATACGGGGAGGTCTCATTTTTCAGGCGATTTGCCACTTTGATTTCTCCAAACGCCGCTGTGTTGAATTACACCAATCGTTGACACCATGATACCGCGCGAGACAGGCCTCAAACGCATGCAACATGCTTGCGAGGTGAGCCGCCAGGTTTCCCGGTTGGGACCGCTACGAGGTAGATGGTGGTAGAATGTGCGCCATGTCCACACAGAGATCTGGATTGGGTTTTCGTTGGATCCCGGCGGTTATCATGATGGGATTGATTTTCATGTTTTCATCGCTGCCCATCGGTGTCGTGCCTTACTTCGGACACTGGGATTTGTTGATCAAGAAAGGCGGGCATGCGCTCGGCTTTGGCATGTTAGGTTTGGCGTATGCATTTGCTTTGCCGGCTCGCATTTCACGCCGGCAGCGCTGGCTGCTCAGCCTCCTCATGGTCGTGCTGTTTGCTTTGAGTGACGAGTTTCATCAATCCTTTGTGGAAGGCAGACATTCGAGGCTGGCAGACGTGTTGATCGATACCGCGGGGGCAGTGGTTATGCTTACTTTTGGTTTGGGCTATTCTTCGAATTCGAGCTCGAAATCGACCTCTTGATCCTCGCTCCAATTCTCTCCCCGGGATAATACGATCTCGCCAAAGAGGGATTCCTGCTCGACGAACACGCGTCGCTGTTTGATGAGCTCGAGAATGGCGATAAAAGAAACCACGATCTCCAGGCGCGATTTTGCGCCTTTAATGATCGCTCGGAACGTCGTACGCTTGGCGTTGGTCAGGTTATCGATGATGTGGTGGATCTTGTCCCGGATGCGCACGTGGTGAGGAATGATGATGTTCTCCTCCGGGTTTTCCTCAATCGCAGTCAGTGCATCCAGTAACGCCGCTCGCAGATCTTGCAGCCCCACTTCCATCATGTCCAATTTGGGATCGAGGGAAGGCGGCGCAGCGATGCGGATATACGAGCGAAAGCCCTCCTGCATACGCTGAGCCAGAATGCTGGCGACTTCCTTGTATTTCTTGTATTCGATGAGCTGCTGCGCCAGGGCGTCACCTGGGTCTTCTTCACCCGGTTCGCGCTGCGGGGGCCGCGGGAGCAACGCTTCAGACTTGATTTGAATCAAGCGGGCCGCGATGACCAGGAATGAAGCCAGGTCCTCGAGTTGATGTTCTTGCAAGCGCTGTAGGTAGGATAGGTATTGGTCGGTAACCTGTGCCAGGGCAACCTTGGTAATATCCAGCTCGGCTTGTTCGATCAACTCCAACAATAAGTCCAGCGGACCTTCGTAGACGGGCAGGTGGATGACGTAGGTGTCCGTCTCGTTTGTCATTGGCCGAGGGCGGATCGGATCGTCAGAACGAGGGTGATGAGGGCAAATAGAACGATGATCGCAAGCGAGATTTTCAGAAGTTGTGATTGTTCTTTGCTGCGCGCGGATTCGGCTTCGATCACGGCCTGAATTCGTTTGCGATCAACATCCTCCAGATCGTGGATGCGTTGTTGGGAGGCGCGTTCTTCGCTTTCTTTGAGGCGTGCAGCTTGTTGGCGAGCCTGACGCAGGCGGTAGGGTCCTGAATCGGATTCGGCGTGCCGCATCATCACCTGGCTGAAGAGGGTCAGCGGTTCCCCGCAAACCGTGCAATTTTCCGCTTCGAGTGGATTTGGGTGCTGGCAGGACGGGCAGATCGACATATTATGAGGCAGTTTGCTGCCACAATAGGCGCACTCGAGATAATCATCGATGATTCTTACCTCAGGCGCATCGCAAACAGGACAGTTCATCTTCGTACCAAGCCCATGGATGATCGGATTTCGGAGATTTCACGATTATACCATCGGTGGATATTACATACGTGCCGACTTGATTTTAATATTACGCATGTGGGGCAAATGCCTGTATTGAGACGCGACCAAAAAGACCTTTCTGCATCTATATAAGTAACATGCGCTATACCGATTCCGTCATGGTATGATGACGAGTGGACATAGCAGTAAATCAGGATAATGGAGTTGACCATGAAGGGTGAGCCGATCAACGTCACAGACGAAAGCTTCGAAAAGGTGATCATGCAGTCAGAAATTCCCGTCGTTGTGGATTTCTGGGCACCGTGGTGCGGTCCGTGCAAGATGGTGACACCAATATTGGAAAAAATAGCCAGCGAGTATCAGGACAAATTGCTGGTGGCGAAAGTCAATACGGACGAAAATCCGAAATGGGCGATGGATTACGGCGTCCAAGGCATTCCGACAATGCTGTTCATCGCCGGCGGCAAGGTCGTACACCATCAGGTCGGTGCCGTACCGGAACCCTATCTGCGCGATATGATCGACACTTTCTTAAGTACGGTGAACGAGAGCGTAGAGTCTTGAGATCGCCAATTGTCGAAACTCACATCAGATAGAGTGTCAAAGGTTTATTATCAGTAAACCTAGTAGAACGGCAATTCCTACCGATGTGAGAGTCCCAATTAGGAAATATTCAGCAAATTCCTTATGCTGAAATTGTGGAAACCGAACCACAGTTTTAGCAGCCATTACAAATCCGGCCACAGCGCCAATTCCACTTGCCACTAGAATGAATGTGATGTATCGCTCGAGTATGCCTATGACCTCGCCTGCGCTTATTGACGGCTCGATCTCTTCTTTAACCTGACCAGCTCTCACTGCTTCTACTACGCTGATCACGAAAAGATTCGACCAACTCCAGAGGATTACAACGCTGTTGGCGATCAGCAACAATCTCAATTTAGGTTCGAACATATTGGAAGCTATTTGTGCTTGTCCAACGAGATTTTCGCCTGCCATGACGATTGGGAATAAAAGGGCAAGCAAGAAGGGTAGGAGGTTAACCCAAGGCTTTCCATGCATCCTCCTCTCGTTCATGGTCGCTTTCATTTGAAACCTGAAGAAAATCGCTGTAATTTCTCCTGCCAGGATGAATGCAAGCACGGTGCGCACAGTCGTCCATGATTGATACCAGCCAACTATTCCCAGGAAAATAAGCCAAAGGGTTGTCCGAAAGAGTGCCCTTTTCCAATCCCAATGTGAGGCGAAAGCTGTTAGTACCTTCCTCCTCGTCCGGAATCCGTATTCGGTTATTAGGAAGATAAATACTCCGAGTAGATAGGTCGTCCTCTTGAGAAGATCAATCCTCGTCTTCGAAAACGATGTTATCGGAAAGTCGCAATAACACTTCTTTCCAGAGTTCAGTCGCACGACGAATAAATTGCTCTCCAGCCGCACGACGATGCTGGCTTACAGCTGAAGCACTGATTCCGATTTTCCTTGAGATCTCTTTTCCAGACAACCCGATCATCGATAAATCAATGATCTGGCTCTGTCTTTCCGTCCAGCCCCATCGCAATTGACTATATAACAGTCCATAGATATCCAGGCAAGACCGTTTCTTGCCAACATCAACTGAAATGAGAATTTTATACAGCTTTGCATTCTCGATTGCAGATCTTGCACGGTAAAAGCACGGACCATCCATTCCAATTGCATCGCTCCGTAATGATGTACTAAGGGATCCAAATCCGATCCCAAATCGTAATTGGGTTGGGTGCACGGCGCTTCTGAGTAATGCGATGATCTCGTCGAGGTTTTTAGGCGATGTCATGAGGCCTTGAAACTCATCTCCTGCTGTGAGAATAAACCGCGCAGCAATCGTATCAACATATCGATCATTGACCTGATCCAAACCCGATTGGATCTTGACTTGAAGTGCTTCCCGGTCTTCGACTTCCCGGGACTTTACAATATCGCCTATAACCGCAAATAATTTCGCTCTAGTTATCATTAAGCCTGTAGCCTTAATATAGTTAAGATTTAGCAAATATGCTATATTCTACTCTTATTAAGTATATGAGCTAAACCGCGAATGTCAAGAACATCCCCTCCCCGAAAAACCTTAGTGGTTGATTCTTATAAAAAATAACCGGAGACGATGGGGAAGATCGTCTCCGGTTTTTTGTTTATCAATCGGATGGGACGCTGCTTATTTTCTCCTGGAAGCTGCACCCCAGATCAGACCCTCGATGCGTCGAAGGATGCGGCGGATCAGGGAGCGCAGCTTCGCCAGGGAGAACAAGAGGTTGCGGCGAATGCGCTGGGTCCGAGAAATCCTCCGCTCGCGTGAAACCCAACGGAGGGTCATTGCGCCCCAGGTAAGACCGCCGCCAAAGCCGACGAGGACGATGTTGTCGCCCGCTTGAATGCGCCCTTCATTGACGGCTTCGCATACCGCCATGGGAATCGAGGCGGTTGAAGTGTTTCCATAGTGATCGACATTGATCATGAAGCGGTCCATCGGTATGCGTAAATTGCGGGCTGCGGTTTCGATGATGCGCCGGTTGGCTTGATGGGGAACGATAAGTTGGATGTCTTCGATCGTCAAGCCTGCTTTGGCGACGGATTCTCGCGTCGCGGAGGCCATGGCGCGTGTGGCGAAGCGGAAGACATCCCGGCCTTTCATCTGAACGGTGTGCAGGCCCTGTTCTACGGTCTCCGCACTTGCTGGATGACGGCTGCCGCCGCCGGGAAGGATCAGCAATTCTCTGCCCGAGCCGTCCGAGCGCATCACGGCGGAAAGCACGCCGCCCGGCGTATCCCGCCCTTCGAGCACAAACGCTCCGGCACCGTCGGCGAAGAGAATACACGTCCTGCGATCCTGCCAATCCACCAGCCGGCTGAGCGTTTCGGCGCCGATTACGAGGGCGTTGTCGACAGATCCGGCTCGAATCGCATCGGCCGCCATGTTGAGTGCGAATATAAAGCCCGTACAAGCGGCCAACAAATCGAAAGCGCCGGCGCGGGAAGCACCCAAATTGTCCTGAACCAGACACGCCGTGGCAGGGAACAAGTAGTCCGGCGAGGACGTGGCGACGATGATCAAATCCAATTCGTGTGCGTCCAGGTGGCTTCTTCTCAGCGCGTTGATCGCCGCTTCCGTCGCCAAGGTGGAGGTCGATTCATGGCTCGCCGCAATCCTGCGCTCATGAATGCCGGTCCGGCTAACGATCCATTCGTCGTTCGTGTCAACCATTTGCGCCAGGTCGTCATTTGTCATTACGTGCTCGGGCGCGTACATACCCCAGGCCGTAATGTGTGCATAACGCGTCATGATGCTTAGTTTACCCCCAATGGTTTACTCAGAATCAGGCATGCATTATGCCCCCCGAATCCGAAGGAGTTGCTCATGACGTGAGTGAGTTCGGATTTGCGTCCCTCGTTGGGGACGTAATCCAAATCACATTCTGGATCGGGCGTTGTGTAGTTGATTGTGGCGGGAATCACGGAATCCTGGATGGCTTTGACACAGAAAATGGCTTCAATGCCACCGGCTGCGCCGGTGAGGTGACCGGTCATCGACTTGGTGGAGGATATCGGCACATCGTAGGCAATTTCGCCGAATGTGGTTTTTATCGCCGCCGTCTCGCTGGCGTCGTTGAGTTTCGTGCTCGTACCATGTGCGTTGATGTAATCGATGTCTTCGGGATTCAAACCGGCGTCTTCGAGCGCCAAGCGCATGCAGGTGGCTGCACCGGCGCCTCCTTCGGCGGGTGCGGAAACGTGGTACGCATCGTTGGTCGCTGCGTATCCCGTGACTTCCGCCAAGATGGAGGCGTTACGCCCGGCTGCATGTTCGAGCGATTCCAGGATCAAAACGCCGGCACCTTCACCAACGACAAAACCATCACGGTCGAGGTCGAAGGGGCGCGAGGCGGTGGCGGGATCGTCGTTGCGCGACGAAATGGCATCGATCACATTGAAACCTGCCATGGCGATTTTGATGATGGGCGCTTCGCTTCCACCGGTAACCATCACGTCAGCAGCGCCGCGGCGGATCATCTCGGTGGCTTCTCCAATGGCGTTCGACGCCGAAGCGCATGCCGTAACGATCGCCATGTTCGGTCCACGCAGGCCGTACGAAATCGCGACCTGTCCCACTGCGCTGTCCGGGAGCATCATGGGCACCAGGAAAGGACTGATGCGTCTCGGTCCCAGTTCGCGGTATTTCTCGTTTTCCACCATGAGGGTACCCAGACCACCGATACCGCAGCCCATGACGACGCCGATTCGCTCGCTCTGCTTTTCGTCGTACTCGAGGCCGGAATATTTCAACGCTTCGTCGGTTGCGACGAGTGCGAATTGGGTAAAGCGATCTGTACGGCGCGCAAGACGCCTTCCGAGGTGTTCTTCAGGATCGAAGTCCTTAACCTCTGCGGCGAATTGGGTTTTCAGTTCTTCGGGATCGAACAACGTAATCGGTCCAACTCCACACCGGCCGGCCACGATACCTTCCCAGGTCGAGGTGGTGTCGTTTCCAAGGGGGCTGATACAGCCGAGGCCAGTTACCACTACACGGTTTCGTGCCACGATGTACTCCTTCAACTTACAAATCAGGTATCTCGCACGGGTATAACACCACGCCGGTTGAGAAGGTGCGGAGACGTTCCTCGATGGCTGTGCTAGAATCGGATGGAAGTACGCCGATACGCTCGGCGTGGACCGGGAAAGGGCGTATGATACTCGTTACGGGAGGTCCCAATTTCATCGGCCGCAGTGTCATCCGCCAGCTGACGGCGTATGGTCACTCCGTACGCAGTCTGTTGCGGCCGTCGCAGAAATCTCCCAGCTTACCGCCGGGTGTATCCGTGGATGTCACCTTGGCTGCCCTGACCGACCGGCGCGGCGTACGGGCTGCTATGGTTGATATCGACACCGTAATTCATTTAAGTGATCACGTTGGTCCAACGCACAGCTCCCGTCACCTCGACGCAGAAGTTGAAGGAACTCGGAATCTGGCAGAAGCCTGCGCGGACGCGGGTGTCGCGCGGATGATCTATCTCAGCTATCTTGGCGCAGATCGTTCGGCGGCCTACCCGGCAATGCGGGCAAAAGCGATAGCCGAGGAACACTTGCGCGCCAGCGGTGTGCCCTACACGATACTACGGACGGCGGTTTTATTTGGCCGGGATGATTATTTCACTGTGCCAATGGCAAAGATGCTCTCAGCGGCACCTCTCTTCTTCCCCATACCTGGAGATGGATCGATTCTACTCCAGCCTCTGTGGATCGAGGACCTGGCCACGTGTATCACCTGGATACTGGATGAGCGCGAGACGATCGGTGCGACGTTCGAAATCGGTGGCCCTGAGTATCTATCCTTCCGACAAATCCTGGAATTAATCATGCGTGCGGCGAGCAGCCCGCGGATTGTATTCTCGACGCGGCCGCCATACCTGCGTATCGCCGCGCGTTTTTTCGAATGGCTGCTGCCACGTTCCCCGGTAACCCCCTTATGGGTGGACTACCTGGCCGTCAACCGCACAGCGGATCTTAACACGCTACCCAGAGTCTTCGGGCTGCAACCATCGCGCATGGAAGAGAACATCGATTACCTGCACGAACGCAATTGGGGGTGGGAACTGCTTGCACAACAATTTTCGAGAGGGCGCGGCGAATGAATACAGATGATTTCACGATACGGCTGTTGCGGTCTGTGGAGGACATGGAACGGGCTGAAGAGCTGCAGTTGCTCGTCTGGCCGGGCAGCGAAATGGAGATCACACCCAGCCACCTGCTGCTCGCCATCGCCCATAACGGGGGCGTCGTCCTGGGCGCATTCGACGGGGATGCTCTCGTCGGGATCGTGATGGGCTTTTTGGGCACCGATCCGATGAGCCCCGCGCGGGTGGCGATGGCGCGGCTCAAACATTGCTCGCATCTGCTGGGTGTGCATCCGCAGTACCGCAACCGTGGAATCGGATACCGTCTCAAGCTGGCGCAGCGCCAGGCGGTGATGCAAGATGGAGTGCGCTTGATTACCTGGACCTACGATCCGTTGTTGAGTACCAATGCGCATCTCAATATCCGCTTACTGGCTTCGATTTGCCAGGTTTATCTGCGGAACGTGTACGGCAAGCTGCGCGACGAATTAAACCTCGGCATCGCCACCGATCGTTTCCAGATCGAGTGGTGGATTACCTCCTCACGGGTCGATTCGCGTGTCGACAATCAGCGTCCCCCGCTCGACCTGGCGAATTATTTGAGCGCCGGCGCGTTGAAGCTCAACCCGAGCACGTTGAACGAGCAAAACCTGCTCGTCCCTTCCGACGAGTGGTTTGCGCCGGACGGGAATCTGCTGCTGGTGGAAATACCCCCGAATTATCTCCACATGAAAGAGCAGGATATCGAATTGGCACGTGCCTGGCGGCTGCACTCGCGCGGCATTTTCGAACGAGTCTTCGCCGACGGGTATATCGTTACCGATTTTGTGTACCTGAAAGACGAGAAAGTGCCGCGATCGTACTACGTCCTGTCGCACGGCGAGAGCCGCCTGGGTTGACGATGAAGATCGAGCGCATCGAAATGCGCCACGTACGTATGCGATTAACTTCGCCCTTCCGCACATCTGTAGGGGTTGAACATGAGCGTGACTGTTTAATCCTGCGCCTCTTCAGCGAGGGGCTGGAGGGTTGGGGCGAGTGCGTTGCCGGAAGTTTCCCGGGATATTCGTATGAAACCGTGGGAACCGCGTGGCACGTACTTTCCGAATTCTTCTTCCCGCTTCTATTGAAAGGTGGATCGTGGGACGTGCCGGCATTTCGCCGCGCGGCGGAAGGAATCCGCGGCCATCCTCTGGCGCGCGCCGGGCTGGAGATGGCGTTGTGGGATCTTACGGCGCAGCGGCGCAGCGCATCTCTCGCGGAAGTCCTGGGGGGAAAAAAGGACCGCGTTCCTGTCGGCGTTTCCGTTGGAATCCAGCCCGATACAGCGGCCTTGTTGGAAGTCGTAACGGGCTACGTTGAGACGGGTTACCAGCGGGTGAAGTTGAAGATCGAACCAGGAAACGATCTAGAAAGCGTGCGAGCGGTACGTAAGCAATATCCGGATTTGCCGCTGCAGGTAGATGCGAACACGGCGTACGACATCGAAAACGCCGAGGTGTTCGCGGCCATGGATGAGTATCAACTGCTCATGATCGAGCAGCCTTTCGCCGAAGACGATCTGCTCGATCACAGCAAGCTGCAGGCTCGAATCAAGACCCCGATCTGCCTCGACGAGAGTATTCGCGGATTGCGTCAGACTCGCCATGCGCTCGAAATCGATGCCTGCCGCATTTTGAACATCAAACCAGCGCGGGTAGGTGGACTGCAGGAGGCGCTTGAGATTCATGCGTATGTTGCCAGGAATGGCGTGCCGCTCTGGTGCGGTGGAATGTTGGAAACGGGAATCGGACGTTCTGCGAATCTGGCTTTAGCTTCGTTGCCCGGTTTCACACTCCCGGGCGATATCTCTGCCAGCGACCGTTATTACTTCGAAGACATCGCAGCGCCGAGATTCACACTGAATACAGACAGCACCATCGACGTGCCCCGGGGGAAGGGGCTCGGCGTGACGGTTGATATGGATGCGCTGCAGCGGTTCACACTTCGGAGTCTGTCGTTTCCGTAAGCGGCGCGTGAATATGCGCTTCTGAGGTGTCTCAAGATAGAGTCCTCTTGCGGGACGATCAAGGTGTGCCGAAGATCTGGTTTAGCCAATCGATGGACGCCGCGCCGCTGTAGGCGATGAGCAGCATTTTGAGCGTTTTCCCGATCACGGCCCAAAAGAGAAAAGACCGAACCGGCATACCCAGCGCTCCGGCCGCAGCGCCTCCGAGATCGAAGAGCGGATTGGGGATGAATGCCAGAAGCAAGATCGCCCACCCACCATAATGTTCCGTCCATTTCTCGATGCGTCGATAGGTCGGATTATCGTCGATGATGCCCCTGCCGGAGAAACCCGCCAAATAGCCCGTGAGTTCGCCAATCGCCGCCCCGGTGCCCGCAGCGATGGCGACACCGACCGGGTGGAATACCGCGCCCAATGCGAACGTAAAGGCGATCCCCGGTGCGGGCAGGATAACCGTGGCGTTGGCCAGGATGGAAAGTAAAAAAATACCCGGGTATCCGTAGCCCTTTAATTGTTCGAGTTGATCACGAAGCGAAATGATCAATATCGTGACGGCGATGACCAAGAGCAGCGCCAGCATGCGGATCAGCGTAAGACGCCAACCGCTGAGAGGCTTCCGCTCGTTCACGATTCGTCGATTTCGATCGTCTGCATGATGACCGCAGGCGCATGGGTGTCGCGGGGATCTCTCTCAGGGATCGAAAGAAGCACATCGAGACCGTCGCGCACCCGGCCAAACACGCTGTGGCGATCATCCAGATGAGGGGTGGCCACGTGGGTGATGAAGAATTGGGATCCGTTGGTTCCGGGACCGGCGTTTGCCATCGAAAGCACGCCCGGTCCGTCATGACGCAGGCCGGAATAGAATTCGTCTTCGAAGCGATACCCGGGACCTCCCATTCCCGTCCCCGTCGGGTCGCCGCCCTGCGCCATGAATCCTTTGATCACGCGATGGAATATAACACCGTCGTAGAACCCATCTCGGGCGAGGAAGACGAAGTTGTTCACCGTCTTGGGGGCTTTCTCGGCGTATAGATCGAGAACAATGTCGCCGATATCGGTTTTGATGGTCGCTGTGTAGTTTTTAGTGGTATCGATCGTCATTGCGGGGGGAGAGGCGTATTGTATATCTGCCATTGTTCGCTCCTTGCGAAATCGTTTTGATGGCGCTGAATTGCCATGTATTCTGAATTGCGAGGCTCGCCGCTGCGCCTCAAAGCGGATTAACGCTTGGCCAGCATCTCACCAATGCGCGCGACGACCATGTCCATGGCGACGGTATTCAGGCCGCCTTCTGGAATGATAACATCCGCCTGCCGCTTGGAAGGTTCGACGAACTCCAGATGCATCGGCCGAACGGTGGTCATGTATTGCTGGATGACCGAATCAACTGTGCGGCCGCGTTCGAGCAGATCGCGCTGCAAGCGCCGGATGAAACGGATGTCGTCCGGCGTGTCGACGAATATTTTCGCGTCGAACAGTTCGAGAAGCGCCTCATCGGCAAAAATCAGGATCCCCTCCACGAGGATCACTCGCTGCGCATCGACGTGCATGCTTTGATCGGTGCGCATGTGGGTGGTGAAGTCGTAGATGGGCACTTCGACAGATTCGCCGCGTTTCAGGGCTTGGATGTGTTCAATCAAGAGTTCGGTTTCCAGCGCATCAGGATGATCGAAGTTGAATGCGATGCGTTCCTCAATCGGAATGCCGCCCAAATCCCTGTAATAGGAATCGTGGGGAAGGAAGGTGATTTTATCGGCCCCGAGGCGTCGTAAGACCACGTTGGCCACGGTTGTCTTCCCGGAACCGGTGCCGCCGGCGATGCCGATTACGATGGATGAGGATGGATCGCTCATGGCTAGATTATACGCGTCGAGTGTTTACGCGGAAAGTGCTCCCACCCCGGTATCGTAGCAATTGAAACGGAGACATATCACTCGATATATCCTATAAGACCTAAAAGGATAGAAGTCCGCTCTCAGAGCTTCTCACGGCTTCCTGGCGGGTGTTAGCGGACTATTTTCAAGTATCAAAGGATATGGGGAAGCAGATTGCGAACGGCGGAATGGGCGGTACTTTAACTCATGGCCCATTTTCTTATCATCTACCGGCGAGAAAATTTGGAGCCAGCGGAGGGACTCGAA
>CAYYVY010000016.1:0-38528 GCA_964475265.1 uncultured Anaerolineaceae bacterium
TAAAACCTGCCCCAACGTACCGTGGAATGGGTTGCCCTGGGATTTGGGCGGACACTGGGGTCCGCCCCTACACTTTTGTCCTTCGACTACGGGCTTCGACTTTGCTGCGCTTCGCTCAGGAGGATTGAAATATTTCCTCTCCCCTGTGGGGAGAGGATGGAGGTGAGGGGTACCTGATCAACCCTCGCCCTTACAAGATTTTGACCGGATGGTAGATCGGGACGTTCGTGCAGGGTACATTATCAATCATTGTAGGGGCGGTTCGCGAACCGCCCCTACGATTTGTTGGGGCAGGTTTTAAAACCTGCCCCAACGTACCGAGGAACGGCATTCGACTTCGATTTTCTCGATCTGCGGAAGTTTTCCACACCTTGCGGGTAGTTGCCGCGCGCCGCAGTTGGCCGCACGCGCGGCGCCCAAGCGATTGTATAATAGATGGCAGCCGCCAAAATATCCACCAATCGATCTTCAGAGGCCTCGAATCCCATGGCTACTTCGACTTACCACGCTCCACGGGTCGGTTCGCATACCTCAAAGGCATGGGCGCGAGGTCATCTGAAGACGAGAGGAGTCCCGCAAGAAGATTTCTTTCCCACGGTCCTGATCGCCAGCCGCCTCGGGGATGGCAACCCCGCTTCCACACGGAGGTTCGTTCCGGTGTATCGCCCATGCGTTCTCAAGCGTAAAACCTTTCTGAGCATGCTTTGCATCTTGAGTGTCGTATCCGCATTCTTCTCCTTTGGTGTGGCCGCGGCGCGCCCGCTGCAGGCCGCCGTGCTGTCCCTGAATCCGGCCTCCGGCTACGCCGGCTCGAAAACCCAGGTGATGGGATCGGGCTGGACGAAGAGCCCCGACGCCGAACCCTACGAGATACACGGCGGATCGAAGACCGGCCCGCTGCTGGCGACTTTCGCCCCCAATCCCAACGGCGTTTTCTCGGTGGAGATCACCATCCCCGGCAACGCCGCGCCGGGCACATACACGATCTGGGCCTGCCAGAACTGCCGGGAAATGGTGAAAAAAGAGGTCTGGGCTTCCGTCCCCTTCGATGTGCTCGAGTCGCCCGCTCTCACTCCCACACCGGCCCCGCCGCCTCCGCCGCCCACGCGTGAGCCCACGGAGTGCGATCGCAGCGGCACCGCCGGCGAGTTCGTCATCGACTTCGAAGATCAGGCCGCCGGCACGCGCCTGGACGGCACCACTTTGGCGCCGGGGGTGCGCTTCCTGGGCGACGACGCCCTGGTCGTCGTGCAGCCGAGCGTGGACGCGCATTCGGGCTCGCAGGCCTTGTTCAACGATTTCGCCGGCCGCGAGTTCGGCAGCATCAACATCCCCATCCGCATCGGCTTCGACAACCTGGCCGACTTCGTGGGGGTGTTCGTGGGTTTGAATGAAAAGATCTGGGCTGACACGCCCTTTACTGCAACGCTCACCGCCTACGGTCTCGATGACGCCGGACGTCGGGTGGTCGTTGGAAGCGACAGCGACACACTCGGCCCGGAAGAGACGCCCATCGAAGTCTGCCTGGCCGTGGAAGCGCCCGGGCGCATCTTCGAGGTGACCATTAACTACGACGTCGCCGGTGGCGTCGCCGAAGGTGAGATCATCGACGATCTGGTAATCCGCGGCCCGGAGGAGCCCGTGCCCGTGCCCGAGGACGATCTGCCGCCGGTGGTGGAGATCCTCGAGCCGCTCGACGGCGCCCACGTGACCGATCCCTACGTGCGCCTGGATGGTGAAATCACCGAAGATCGCGAGCTGGCGCGGGTGGAGGTTTGGTTAAACGGATCACTATACCGCGAGATCGGTTTCAGCCCGGCCGGCGAATCGACCTATCTCTTCGCCCTGGACGCCCTCTCCGGAGTCGACCTGACCGAGTGCTTCGAGAACGTGGTCGAGGTGCGCGCCTATGATTCCGCCGGGAACGAGGGCGCCGACACGGCCGCCTTCGTCTACGATCCCATCGGCGATCTCAACGTCGTCTCGGCCGAAGCCGTGCAGGTGGTCTACGACGCCGACCTGGTCAAGGAGAAAGGCACCGCCTTTCGGGTGACGCTGAACTCCACCTTCGCCTGCGAGACCGAGATCGAGGTGGGCCTGGAATTGCCCGAGGACCAGTGGAGCACCGCGCCGCCCAGAACCGGCCTGCACCACACCGGCGTGCCGGCGGGCTGGGAATACCCCGACACCTGGGGGCCGTACACCATCCCCGGCAACGCCGTCGACTACGAGATCATGCTGCCCTACATCGCGCCCGGGGACGAGGACAGCGCCTTCGATCCCGCCAGCCATCCCGCGGGGATCATCCGCGGCCGGGAGGTGGGTGGGGTGTGGGGGCCGGATGTGCGCGTGGTGCCGCGTCCCATTGCCGACGCAGCCAGTTTTCAGGTGACGCTCGATCCGGAGAATCTCCTGGCCGAGACGGACGAGAGTAACAACGATTTCGCCGCCCCGGCGGTGGAGGTGATCGGCACGCGTGAATGGAAAATCCTCTTTGTGCCGTACTATGCTGATTCCAATGATTGCAGTCCGGCGCTCGGTGGACTCGCTGATGCAGCCAAGACCCACATCGAATACCTGCTGGCGACGTACCCCATTGCTGACGGTGAGATCTCCTACGCCATAGCGCCAGCCCTCACCACGGAAGCTTGTGGTGTGGGCGATACGTGCGGTTGGAACGCGGTTTGGGAGGAAGGGTTGGGGCGCTGGGATTTTCTGAACCGCATCGGTACCATGGCCGCCGCCGAAGGCTACAACTTTGCCGTTGGCGTTTCCTGCGGTGGCGGGGGCGGCGCGAACAGGGGCTTCGACAAGGCCGTCGCCATCGGCGAGGGCAGCGGTATGTCGGTCCTGGCGCACGAATTCAACCACGCCATCACCGCCGTCGCCGATATATACAGCCTGGATTGCCAGGTGGGTTGGGACGAAGCCTACTGCGAATACCCCGACGGGCATCGCGAATACTGCTGCTATGAGGACGACTTCGATCGTCCCGATGGGTATACGGCGCTGAACTGCACTTACGACGCCGCCGGTGAGGTCATGTGTGAGGAGCAAACCAAGGTCTGCGTCGGCGACTGCGACTGCTCGATCTACCGCCTCGAACCGCCGGCCGGGGAGAGCCGCGTCTGTATGGAGACCGACGACAGCGGAGATTACGTGATTGAGGCTTGCAATGCCGGCTGCTGCGCCGGCGTGTGCAGCGGCATCTGCCCCGGGGCGCAGGTCTTCACCGGCCCCGACGGCCGCATCAGCCATCCGGCTTCGCCGGGTTACTGGGTCAACCGCTGGATTCCCGCCGGTGAGGGCAACAACTACTTCATGGACATCCCCTCGGCCGGTGCCTTCCCCGGATACTGGATGCGGCTGGAGAACACCAGCCACCATTGCAGAGCTGAATCTTTTAACGACGGTATGCGAAATATGCTGGCCAGCGCCAAGTTCCGCAGCAGCACCGATCCGCAGGCGCTGCTGGTCAGCGGCACAGTGTATACGTCCGGAACGGCGAGTTTTTATCCCTTCTACTACCTGCCTGAAGCCGATCTGGATCTCGAAGCGGGCGGTGAGGGGGACTACTCCGTCGTCTTCTTGGACGGCGCCGGGCAGGAATTGAGCCGCAGCGCTTTTTCAGTCCGCTTCGAATACAGCGATCCCCACGGTGGGCCGGCGGAGGCGGCGCCTTTCGTCTACCGCCTCGCCTGGCTGGGTGGAATGGCGCGGGTGGAGCTGCAGGATTCGAGTGGAAACGTGCTGGCCGCACGCGACGTCTCCAGCCATGCGCCCGAGGTGCGTTTGACCGCGCCCAACGGGGGTGAAATCTGGGGCCAGGATCGCAGCCACGAGATTCGCTGGAAAGGCAGCGATGCGGACGGCGACGCCCTGAGCTACGCCCTCTCGATCAGCGCCGACGGCGGGGAGAACTGGATTCCCCTGGCCATCGACCTGACAGATACTCAGTTCGAAGTCAATCTGGGAGCCTTCCCCGTCGGGGCAACTTTCAGGATCAAGGTGCGCGCCACCGATGGAGTCAACTCCAGCGAGGACGTGTCCGATGAGGTTTTCGCCATTCACCCGCAGGAAGCCGTGCCGCTCAACATGCTCTACATCGCCGTGCTGGCCGTAATCGGGGTGTTTGCTGTCGGCACCATCGTGACCGCATTGCTGCTTGCACGCCGAGGACGTAAATCCGCCGCCCAGGATGAATAAAATTGAGTCATTGTTGGGGCGGGTTTTTAAACCCGCCCCAACATACCAAGGAGCGGGTCGCCCATACGCGTCAAATTATCACATCATTGTAGGGGCGGTTCGCGAACCGCCCCTACGCGTCATGTTGTTGGCATTGTTAGGGCGGCCTGGAAGGCCGCACCTATGTATTATGGCCTTCAACTACGGAAATGGACGCCCCACTGGGGCGTCCCTACACATCAAATCATTGAATTATTGTTGGGGCGGGTATTAAAACCCGCCCCAACATACCAAGGAGCGGGTTGCCCATACGCGTCAAATCATAGAATCGTTGTAGGGGCAGGTTTCAAACCTGCCCCTACAAAGTCTTAATCAAAAGTGGCGACGGGCAGACTCGAACTGCCGACACGAGGCTTATGAGTCCCCTGCTCTGCCAACTGAGCTACGTCGCCGTGACTGCGCCTGAATTCTAACCAAGAACGGGACGGCTTGCAAGGTTCAGGCTTTCGACGGGGCGAATCGGCCTCGATGCCTTGATTTATGCCGTCGAGGTACTACAATAATTCCCATGCCAGAAACGCGCCAGCCGAAATTCCGATACACCTGGAAGCACACATGAATCCGCAACCCGATACGCCGATGCGCAGATCCGCTCTACCGCTGCTCGTCTTCGGCGCTTTCCTCCTCCTGGCCGCCGTACTGCTGTGGCTCAATTCGCCCTGGGGCATCGGCGTGTATCACGACTCGGTGTACTACATCTCCTCGGCCGAAAATCTCGTGAAGGGAGATGGTCTTTCGTGGTTCGGAGACGGCGCCGAACTGCGCCCGCTGACGCACTTCGCGCCGCTTTATGCACTCACGCTTGCAAGCGGCCTTGCGCTGGGAATCGAAACCGCTAGCGTCGTCCGCCTCGTCGCCGCGCTGCTCTACGGTGCCAACGTCGCTTTGCTGGGGTGGGTCATCTACCACCTCACGCGCCGCCTGTGGCTGGGCGCGCTGTGCGCTGCGCTGGCGCTGCTTTCGTCCGTCCTCCTCGGCGTGCACCTGCTGGCCATGTCGGAGCCGCAGTTTCTACTCGCCGCGATTGCCTGTCTGGCTGCGTTAACCCGGTATCTGACAGCCGGCGACCGCCGTTTCTTCTATGTCGCCATCCTTCTGGCGGCGTCGAGCTACCTCACGCGCTACATCGGCATCGTGGTATTGGGGAGCGGCGCGCTGAGTCTGCTGCTCTTCCTGGAGCGTCCGCTGCGTAATCGCTTGCAGCAGGCGGTCGCCTTCGGCCTGGCTGCCTTCGCTCCCATGGCGCTGTGGATGGCGCGCAACTACGTCCGCAGCGGTTCGCTGACCAACCGCACGCTGCGCTTCCACCCGCCGCAGCTGGCCAAGATCAAGCAGTTCGCCGCCACCGTGGCGGGCTGGGTGTCGCCTTTCCGTTTGACGACACCGGGGACGTTACTCATTTTGTTGGGCGTCGCCGCGCTGCTGGGGATGCTGCTCTATCGATTGTGGCAGGCGAGGAAATCCGAGGCCGGTCCGATCTTCGTGTTCAGCGGCGCCGCGATCCTTTTCGCGCTGCTCTATCTCGCCTCGTTGGTCTTTTCAGCGACCTTCTTCGACGCCTCCACGCCCTTCGACGATCGCATCCTCTCACCTCTATACGTCGTGTTCTTAATGCTGATCGTACTCGCTGCGCATCAAACCCTCGCCGAACATCGCTTGTGGGTGGCGCTGGCGGTGATCCTGCTCGTCGTACTCGCCGGAGTTCAGGCACCCGCGGCGTGGCGCCAGATGACCGCGCTGCGGGAGCAGGGCATCGGTTTCACCAGCCGGGCCTGGCAGGAATCCGGGACCGTCGCCTGGGTGGCGGCCCTGCCGCAGGAAGCGACGATCTACAGCAACGAAAAGGCGGCGCTCAACTTCCTCACCGGGCACCAGGCCTACGCCATCCCGGAGAAGACCGATCCGGTGAAGGCGGAAGTGCGCAACTACTACGAGGAGGCCATGCAGACGATGCGGGAACGATTGTCCACAGCGGATGCCTATTTGATCGTCTTTCATATCGATCGATTACGCGCCGGAATGCCTACCCTGGAGGAAATCACGGCCGGATTCGGGTTGGTATCGATCTTCGACGATGCTCGAGTTTATGCCGCCTCGAGCGGTGCCGAATGACCGGCTGACCCGGCGGATCGACGCTCGCAGGCTTTGTCCGTCGGTCTGGTTTTATCGGATCGAGCTGTAATGTAAAGGAGTTCAACACATGCACAATCCAAATCAGATGCCCGCCAAAGCGAAAAGCAAGCTTTCCACTTTCTTCTCCAGCCCGGAATTTTCCTGGTGGATGGGTTTTCTCCTGCTCGCCGCCGTGCTTTCCACATTTACCGTGTACGATCAAGTTTTTCGCCGCGTCGGTGAAAAGTTCATCTGGGACGAGCAGCTGCGATTCCAGAGGTGGGTAATCGAGGGAACTTCCATCGATCCATGGCAATATCGCATCTTCGTTCCCTACTTGATCGACGTGATACGTAAAATCTTGATCGATTTGGGTTTTGTCGGTTCTTACCTCAAGATATTTTTCGGACTCCGTCTCATTCAGAACTTTATGATCTTCATCATGATTGCACTATACTTTCGGCGGTTATCCATCAAACGCTCGCACGTAGTGATCGCCGTCATCATGCTTGCATGGGCTTTTACCTACTCGGGGTATAAAAGTCATCTGGGTTTTGATACCTACTTCGACATTCTCTTTTATCTGATGGCGGCATATTTGCTTCTCAAAGAATCCCTATTTTGGATCGTCCCGCTTTCCATTCTCGTGGCGTTCAATCGCGAAACGGGGCTTTTTATTCCCATAATCGTGATCGCTGCGGGAATACGATTCCGCCCGAGATTGACCATCGAACGGAATCATGCCATCGTGGGATTGATATCACTCGTTTTAATGGTGGGAATCATTTTTTCGGTGCGTCTGATTTATGGTCCCAGACCCTATCTGAATATTGCCATTCCTGGATGGGATCTATTTATTCGAAACATCACGAGCATCGACACCTATTTCTATTGGTTTGCCACATTCTCAGCGATTCCGGTCATTTCATTGCTTCGATATAAGCAGTGGCCTCGATTACTCGTTCAAATGTTATGGCTTATGGTGCCTGTTTGGGTCGTAATTCATCTCTTCATGGGCTTGGCTTATGAAACCAGACTCTTTTTGGTGCCGTTCGTGCTAATTTTCCTGCCGGGTATTTTTATCTGCTCTTCCCGCCATCATTCGGACGAAGAGGCGCTCACACGTTATGAAGGCCAGGTGTAATTCGATTCATGGAACAACTCAAATTCGGAATAGAGCCTTAGGAAACATTCCACCACGATTGAAACGATACGTACTGTAGTGGATGAGGAATCTCATCCATTAATCCATTCGATATGCTGGCGGCGTCGTAGGCATGTTGAAGTCCGACAAGGTGAAAATATGTGTTTTTTATCAAGAAGGCGGGAGGTGCGGTAGAATACACATTTGGTGATCGGCTCGGAGAAAGCTTGAGAGATCCTGACAACCACTTTCACGAGCTTTATCGTCTAACACCTTCAGCTTCGAGGGAGGGTAAGGAGTATCCATGATCGAAGTAACCAACGTGAGTAAATCGTACGACGGCATCGAAGCTTTACGAAACGCATCCTATAAAATCTCCAAAGGAGAGATCGTCGGCTTGCTGGGTCCCAACGGAGCCGGGAAGACGACGATGATCAAGATCCTCACGGGCTACCTGCAGCCGGACGAAGGGGACGCTACGATCGACGGCATCAACGTGCTCGAGAAACCGCAGGAAGTCCAGGCCCGCATCGGGTATCTTCCCGAAAGCGCACCCCTCTATCCGGAACTCAGCGTGCAATCCTATCTGGAGATGATGGCCGATCTGCGCGAGATTCCGGAGACGGAAAAAATGGATCGCATGCGTGAAGCCATCCTGGCCACCGGCCTGCAGGATTTCATCGTGCGGCCGATCGGCCAGTTGAGCAAGGGTTTGCGCCAGCGCGTGGGATTGGCCCAGGCGATATTACATCGGCCTCCAATCCTTATTCTGGATGAGCCCACGATCGGGCTGGATCCGACGCAGATGGTCGAAGTGCGTTCGTTGATTCGCCGGCTGGCCAAGGAGAGTACGATCCTCTTCTCCACGCATATCCTCTCCGAGGTGGAGGCGCTGTGCGACCGGGTCATCATCCTGATCAACGGTGAGATTCGCGCCGACGCGCGGCTCTCCGATTTGGCGGTGACCTCGAACGTGGTCCTGGTGCTGGAGAAGAGAGTCAAGGAGGCGCAAGAATCCCTGCGAGCTCTTGCGAACGTCCAGGATCTTAAGATCACGAAAACCCAGGACGGGTACTCGCAGTACTACATTCAATGTCAATCGCAGAAGAAGAGCGCCGATCTATGCCCGGCGATCTTTCAACTGGCGCGTGAAAAGGATTGGCCGCTGCGTGAACTGCGCCCGGATCGACAGACGCTCGAGACGGTTTTCAACGAATTAGCGACGACGGGATGAGGTTAACATGAGACAGATTTATTCAATCCTACGTAAAGAACTGAGCGGCTATTTCGGTTCCCCGATGGCGTTGATCTTCGTCGGGTTCTTTCTCGCGGCTGCTCTGTTTTCATTCTTCTGGGTGGAGGCTTTCTTCGCACGCGGCATCGCCGACGTACGGCCGCTGTTCCGCTCCATGCCGCTCTTGATGATCATTCTCGTCGCCGCGCTGACCATGCGGCAGTGGAGTGAGGAGCAGCGCTCGGGCACGCTCGAGATTCTGCTCACGCTGCCCGTCTCCCACATCCAGCTCGTGATCGGTAAATTCCTGGCTGTGGTGACCCTGGTGGTCGTGGCGTTGGTTCTGACGCTCTCTTTGCCCTTCACCGTCGCCTTGCTGGGCGATCTGGATTGGGGGCCGGTGGCCGGCGGCTATCTCGCCGCCATCCTGCTGGCCTGCAGCTATGCAGCCATCGGCTTGTTCGTCTCCTCTCGAACCGACAACCAGATCGTGGCCCTGATGGCGACGGTGTTGATCTGCGGTATTTTCTACCTGCTGGGCTCGAGCGGGATTACGGACCTGCTGCCGGATGCTGCAGCGGAAGGGGTGAAATCGATTTCCACCAGCAGCCGCTTCGAAAGCATCGAACGAGGGGTGATCGACCTGCGCGACCTGGTCTACTACCTTACCTTGACGGGCGTGTTCCTGACCTTAAACGTCGCTTCACTCGACCGCATTCGCTGGAGCACAGGCTCACGCACGCTCGAACACCGCAAGAACGTCAACTTGATCTCCGCCCTGGTAATCGTTAACCTGATCTTCGTGAATGTGTGGATGTTGCCATTAAGGGGTGCTCGTCTCGATCTCACCGAACAGAAGGAATACAGCCTTTCCCAGGCGACGCGTGAGATTCTGGCCGATCTGCAGGAGCCGCTCCTGATACGCGGCTACTTCAGCGAGAAAACGCATCCACTGCTGGCGCCGCTGGTACCGCAGATACGCGACATGCTGCGCGAATACGAAATCGCCGCAGGCGGTAAGCTCGAGGTGGACATCGTCGACCCGGCAACGGACCCGGACATCGAAGCCGAAGCCAACCAGATCTACGGCATCCGGCCGACGCCGTTCCAGGTTTCCGGCCGTTATGAGTCTTCGGTGATCAATTCCTATTTCAACATCCTCATGCGTTACGGAGACCAGAGCGTCGTGCTGACTTACGGCGACTTGATCGAAGTGGAAGTTTTACCGGACAACTCACTCGACGTCCACATGCGCAATCTGGAATACGATCTCACCCGTTCGATCAAGAAGGTGGTCTTCGGTTTCCAGAGCGTCGACTCCGTGCTGGCTGCCATGAGCGAGCCGGCGACCTTGACGCTTTACGTGACTCCGAGCACCGTCCCTGCAGATCTGCGGGAGAGCATCAGCACCGTGCAGGAGGTGGCGGGGGAGATCGAAGCGCAGTCCTCCGGAAAGTTCGAGTACCGCGTGGCCAACATGGAGTCTGCGGATAACACGGTCATGCCGCAGGACTTGTACGACCGTTACGGACTACAGCCGATCGCCGTGGAGCTTTTCTCCGACGAGGTGTTTTACTTCTACATGGTCCTGGAAGTCGGCGATGAAGTTGAGATCATCTATCCGATGATGGACATGGCGGAAGGCGACATCCGTGCCAACATCGAATCAGCACTGAAGCGCGCCTCGCCCGGCTTTCTGAAGGTCGTTGGACTCTGGGTTCCGCCGGCGGTTCCCACGCAGGACATCTTCGGCAATCTACAGAACCCGATTTCCACCTGGGATAAAATCACCTCACAGTTGCGTCAGGACTACGAAGTTCAGACCGTCGATCTGTCCAGCAGCAGCGTTCCTGTGGAAGTCGAAGTGCTGATTTTGGTCGGCCCGCAGAATCTCGACGACGTGGAGATCTTCGCCGTCGATCAATTCCTGATGCGCGGGGGATCGGTAATCGTGGCCGCGGGAAATTACGGAATCCAGGTAGACCAGCTCTCGGGCAGCTTGGGGTTGACGACGCTCAACGGCACGCTGCACGATTGGCTCGCAAGCTTCGGCATCGCGGTCGAGCCAGCCCTGGTGATGGACCCGCAAAACGAGCCTTTCCCCGTTCCGGTGATGCGCCAGGTCGGCGGCATCACGGTGCAGGAAATCGAGCTTCTCGATTATCCTTTCTTCGTCGACGTGCGCCAGGACGGCATGGATACGGATAGTCCCGTCGTCTCCAATTTACCTGCCATCACCTTACATTGGAGTTCACCGCTAACGGTTGACGAGGAATTGAACGCCGAGCGGGACGTGCAAGTGCTGCTGCAATCCAGCAGACGCTCGTGGCTGAAGTACGACACGGCCATTCAGCCGAACTTCGATTTCTACCCGGAAACCGGATTTGCGGTTGGAGAGGAGCAGCAGTCGTATCCGCTGGCCGTCTCGGTCGCCGGCGTGTTCGACAGCTACTTCAAGGATCAACCGGTTCCCATGCTGCAAAACGTGGATGCGGAAGAGGGCGAATCTCAGAGTGCGCCGACCCGCATCGACACGTCCGCCGAATCCGCACGTCTGGTGGTCGTCGGCAGCAGCGAGTTCCTCGATGATGCAGTTCTGGGGCTTTCGAGCGACATGTCAGGCGAGCGCTATCGCAACAATCTGCAGTTCGTTCAGAACGCGGTGGATTGGAGCGTGGAAGATTTGGATTTACTCGAAATCCGCGCCCGTGGCACGCAGGTCCGTGTGCTGCAGCCCATGGTCGAAGGTGAGCAATCGTTGTGGGAGGGACTGAATTACGGCATTGCTTTAATTGCGCTTCTGGGCATCGGCGCAGTGTGGAACTACCGGCGAACGCACGAAGAGCCGATGTTTACGTTCAAGGGCACTGCTGCCAAGTCTTCCCGGCGCTCAAGGGACTGAGGTTGAATGATGAAAAGGCAAATACAGATACTCGGCGTAATCTTAATTCTTCAGATCGGATTGACGGCTGTCGCCTTTTGGCCGCGGTCCAGCGCTGCGCCCGAGATCGGCGAAGCGCTGCTGCCGGATTTGTCCGGCGTGGGAATTCAGCAGATCGTCATTGAGGACGGGGATGGGGACACACTCACACTTGTCCGTTCCGAGGACGGCTGGGTGCTTCCCGAGGTGGACGATTACCCGGTTCTCACCGAGAAGGTCGACGAGTTGATCGACGGCCTGCTGGGGATCGACACCAGCCGTCTGATCGCGCAAACCGAATCCAGCCACCGGCGATTAAAGGTGGCTGCGGACGAATTCGAGCGCAAGATCATCTTGTCTTCTGCAACGACGACGCTGCGCACAATCTACATCGGTTCAGCGCCCAGATACGGCAGCGCGCACGTTCGCCTGGAAGGTGATGCGGATACCTATCTCACCGACTCCATTGCCGCGCACCAGGCCAATGCCGACGCCGCCTCGTGGATCGACACGGCGTACCACAGTGTTTCGCAAGACGAGATCCAGGCGATTCGTTTGAAGAACGCCAACGGCGCCTGGGAATTCGAGAAAGACGAGGAAGGGAACTGGAGTCTCGCGGGTCTGGCGGAAGACGAGCAGCTCAACGCCTCTGCCATGACGACGCTCGAAAGCCGTGCCGCATTGATCAACATGACGGAACCGCTGGGCCTGGAGGAAAAAGCCGCCTACGGTTTGGATGAACCGCTGGCCACGCTGGTGATCGAAACTGGAGAGAAAACGATCACTTTGCACGTGGGCGCATTCGATGAAGAAAACGGCAGCTACGTGATGAGCTCGTCCGAGTCGCCTTACATCGTGCGCGTCTCCGAATTCAGCGCACAAGCGCTGGTCGAAAATGCGCGCGAGGATTTCGTCCAATTGCTGCCCACCGCCACCCCCGAAGCGGAAAGCGAAGCAACCCCCGCGGAGGGAGAAGCGGTTCCCAGCGAAGAAGAAGCCGCAGTCGAAGCCACACCCACGCTGGATGTGACGCCTACTCCCGAACCGGCGAGCGAATAATCTTTCGCGAATTTCGATCGAAGGGCAACGAGACGAGGGCGTGGAAACGCCCTCGTTTTTCGATTAACGGGATTCGTATCCAGCTCCCACTGCGATGTTGACATTTTTCTAATTTTCCGTTGACGTCCATCTAATCTTTCATGTGTAGAATAACGATTGAAAGAAAACCTTATTACACAACGATTGGGAGGTGTAAAAATGACAGAACTTACACGATGGCAGCCCTTTCGGGAAATGCGCAGAATGCACAGCATGCTCGATCGCTTGATGGATCAGTCCTTCTTCGGACCGGGGCTTGATGGGGATGGATACAGCACGTTGATCCCCGTCGATGTGTACCAAACGGATGATGAAGTGAGCATCAAGGCTACCGTACCGGGACTGAAGGCGGAGGACATCCATATTTCGGTCACCGGCGACACGCTGAGCATCAGCGGTGAGAGTAAGTCCGAGCACGAAGAAGAAGGTCGTGAGTACTTCGTACGCGAACGCCGCATGGGCAGTTTCTCTCGCAGCATGACCTTGCCGGTCGGTGTAGACGGCGATAAAGCCACGGCCGACTTTGAGGATGGCATTCTCACCATCACGTTGCCGAAAGTGGAAGCTGAAAAGCCGAAAATGATCTCCGTGAAAACCGTCAAAGCGAAGAAATAAAAACGGCTTTTCAAAGCAAGTAAAAATTGAAACGTCAGAGCCCGAGTCATCTCGGGCTCTGCGCGTGAATAGGGGGTTCTGGGGATCGCTCCATCTTCTGGATCGTCGTGAATTCGACACCACCTGGGATATAATTCGCTATTATCGAGCGGTGGAATCAACAACAATCCCGCAACAGTTGATTGGTTTGCCGAAGTTACCCAATTCCGCAATCGAGGAGCGAAGTGATGCGTCCACAGTTCAAGATCCTGAGCGACGATCTGGTTCAACGCATTCTGGAGGAAGCCCACGCGCTGCTGCTCGATCCCGGCGTGCGGGTGCACAACCAGGAAGCTTTGGAATTACTGGCAGAGGGCGGCGCGCAGGTTGATTTTGAGTCACAAATCGCAGCCATTCCGCAAGAGATGGTTCAGGCGGCGCTGGATTCGGCGCCTTCCGCATTCGAACTGTATAACTTCGACGGCCAGGCGACCGTACATTACGGTGGGGATGAGGTTCACTTCGATCCCGGTTCGGCCGCCATCAACCTGTTCGACCATGAAACGCAGGAGCAGCGTCCACCGCTCACGCAGGACTTTGTTCGTTTCGTCCAACTGGTAGAGGTCCTGCCACAGCTGGACGCCCAGAGTACAGCGCTGATCTGCGCCGACGTGCCGGAGGAAATCGGCGATTTGTATCGTCTCTATCTGGCGCTGAATTTCATCCGCAAGCCGATCGTCACCGGGGCGTTCCGCAAAGATACCTGGTGGACGATGCGTGAGCTGCTCGTCACCAGGGTGGGGGGCGAGAAGCAGTTGGCGCAGAAACCCGTTGCGGTTTTCGACGTGTGCCCGTCTCCACCGCTGCTGTGGAGCGATCTCACCTGCCAGAATTTGATCGACTGCGCTCGATCCAGTATTCCCGCCGAGCTGGTCTCCATGCCGCTGGCCGGCGCCACCGCGCCGGTTACCCTGGCGGGCGCCGTCGTGCAGCACGCCGCGGAATGTATGAGCGGCGTGGTGATATGCCAGCTGGCGAATCCGGGCGCGCCGATCGTGTGGGGCGGCTCCCCTGCGGTCTTCGACATGCGCTCGGGAACCACGCCCATGGGTGCCATGGGCACCTGGATGATCGACTGCGCCTACAGCCAGGTGGGCAAATCGTTGGATTTGCCCACGCACGCGTATCTGGGCATGACCGACTCCAAAATCGTCGACGCGCAGGCGGGTATGGAAGCCGCAGGCGGGACGATCCTGGCCGCGCTGGCGGGAATCAACATGGTCTCCGGCGCTGGAATGATGGATTTCGAGAGCTGCCAGAGTTTTGAAAAACTGGTACTCGATGCGGAAATCATCGGCATGGCGAAGCGCCTGCTCGCCGGAATTACGGCGCGGGAGGAGACGCTGGCGTTGTCCGTCATGCGCGAACTGGGCCACCGGGCGGATTACCTCTCACATCCCCAAACGCTGCGCTGGTTCAAGGAAGAGTTCTACATTCCTTCCCCGGTTATCGATCGTGGGTCCCTGGATGCCTGGCAGCGAGCGGGAAAAAGTTCGGCGACGCAGCGCGCAGCTGCGCGAGTGGAGGACCTGCTGCAGGGATACGAACCGCTCGCGCTTCCCGAAGAGATGCGCACGGAATTACGACGCATCACCACCAAAGCAGCGCAAGGCTTCGGTATGTCGGAGCTGCCTGCGCTTGAAATTATTTGAGAGCAGAGGAGAAGTTCAATATGTCGGATGACCTGCTAGTGCAACTCACGCAAGCCGTGCTCGTCGGGGATTTCGCATCCGCTGCGGCATTAACCAAGGATGCCCTCGCCGCGGGAGTCGAACCGCTGACGGTGATCGACCGGAGCCTGGTAGCGGGTATGGATCAGGCGGGAGAGAAATTCTCGAGCGGGGAATATTTCCTGCCCAATCTGCTCATCGCGGCGCGCGCCATGCAGGAATCGATGGACATCCTCGAGCCCGAGCTACTCTCACGGGACGAACAGATGGCCAACGAAGGTACGGTCGTCATCGGCACGGTCCACGGCGACATTCACGAGATCGGGAAATCGCTGGTGGGCACAATGTTCACCGCCAACGGTTTCAAGGTTCACGACCTGGGCGTCGACGTTCCCGTCGAAACCTTCGTGGCCTGTGTGCGCGACACGGGTGCCGACATCCTGGGATTGTCCGCTTTGTTGACGACCACGATGGTCGTTCAACGCGAAGTGATCGAGGCGTTATCCGAGGCGGGTTTACGTGAAAGTGTGAAGGTCCTGGTTGGGGGTGCGCCGGTCAACGCGGCATGGGCGCGGGAAATCGGCGCCGACGGATACGCCGCCGACGCGGTGGCGGCGGTGCGTTTGGCGCAGCAGGTACTGGGCCGGATATCAAGTTCAACGTAGGGACGAGCCGCTCAACTTTCTCTCCAAATAACAGCGCAAACTCCAGATTTGCGCATAGCCATTAAAACAAAATGAGTGCCCGGACGCGTATCGGCCGGGCACTCATTTTGTGTTGGGAGAACCGACTGTTCGATTCTATGAAGATGCTCAACGCAGAGTGAGGTTGCCCACGCCGCCGTTGAAGGTGATCGTTACTCTGTGTGCTGCGTCATCGTAATTCGCCGATTCCCAGACCCCGCTTTCCCCAACGACGCGGTCCTCGTCGGTGCTTATGTGGCTGTAAGAGCCGGGGACGTTGATGTCGCCGACGCCGATATCTCCCGTCAGTTTCACACCCACACCCGCTGGTACGACGATGATGGTGTCACCGACGCCGCCACTGATTTCAATCGTTGCGTCGATGCCGTCCTCGAGCCGCAGCTCGACTCGTCCGACGCCGACCTCTACATCCACTTCGTATTTCGAGCCGGTTGCCGGCAGGGTGATGGTCATGTCGCCCACGCCGCTATCCACAGTGAGATTGATGATCTCGAGTTGGCTGAAGTCGAGGTCGGATTCCCCCACACCGCCGTCGATGTTGACGTTCAAGGGGATCTCCGGCGATAGGCTCACGTCCCAGTGTAGATTCTGGTCTTCGAAGAGGTCAAACCAATCGAATCCCAGGTTGTGCTCCTTTTCGCTCACGCGGATAATTTTCTCCCGATCTCCACGGACGGAGAAATCTAACTCGCCGAGGTGGGTGATTTCCGCTTCCAGCAGATTGGTGGAATCTTCCAGCGCCGTGATCGAGCTTTTGCCGAGACTCAGATCGAGGTCGATGCGGGCGGTTTCGGCGGTTCCCAGCGGTTCGGCGATTGTGTCTGTGGTAACGCTCATTGCGGGTGCAAATCCCATTTCGGGTCCCACGAGCACCAGGACGAGCGCCAGGGCGATGACGCTGATACCGATCGCTCCACCGATGAGTCGTGATTGACGCCCGACCATGATGTCCAAACCGATGGCGATCAAGAACACGGGCCAAAAGCGGAGCAGAGTCAGCCAGCCTTCTCTGGGGATCAGATTGAGATTGGCCAGCAGCCAGAGCAGACCGACGCCGATAAATACGATCGGCCAAAACCACGAGCGGTAAGTGAATGTCCTTTTTTCTTCCATTTTCTACTCCTCTTCCTCGATTTGCATGGTCCCGCTGGAATCCGATGATTTTCTGGAGGGGATCAAACCGAGTTGTTCCGCGACCATGTAGATTCCGGCGATGATGAGTACGACCGGCCAAACGACTCGATTGGATCTGGAGCCGCTGAGATGAAAAATCATCTCAAAGAACAGTCCACCGAGAACCAGCAGAATCAATCCGACGCGGATGAATCCTTGTCCTGTGCGGCGCAGCGAGTCGTTTTCTCCCCAAAGGCCGAATATGTACAGGCCGATGCCCACAGATGTGGGGAAAATCAGCGCCCAGGCGTACGCCCAACTTTCCCAGTGGTTGGTGATGCTTTGGTACAGGAGAAGCAAACCCGTCGTGGTGATGATGCTGCCGGGAATCGCCAGCGCGGCCGCGTTCTTCCCACCGTGCACCATGAAGTAGAAAAACGCCAAACCCGGAACGATGATGAAGAAGGGCCAGAGATAGAATCCCAATCGGAAGTCGAAAATCTCTCCGAGCAGGAAGAGTATGCCCAGCCCGATCAATCCTGCACCGATCAATGAGTTGAGTCGGTATTGTTTCGTGCGATTATCCATGAAGAATCTCCTCTCTTCTTAATATGATATTCCAAACGCTGCGGAATACATTCTCTTTCTACTTCTATTTACGCAAAATTCATCGATTTGTCGCGCCGGTCGAGCAGTACGTCGAAGCGCGGCAGCCTGATCCTTCCTGTTTGTGGCGAAAAGCATTTACCTTCTATGGCGCTGTGTGTTATTCTCTATTTGTCCGCGACTACGATTCTTGCGAGGAATTCTGCCATGGCTGCTTATGATCCGCATTCGTACGTCAAGCCCCAACAAGCGCAAATCAAGCATATCAACTTCAAACTCAACGTGGATTTTCCATCGAAGACCATCCAGGGTCAAGCGGTCTATCACCTCGATAAATCGTTGAAAGGATCGCTGTACCTCGATAATCGCATGGTGCAGATCGTGCGCATTCACGCCGACGGGAAAGACCTGGAATGGGAGCTGGATAAGCAGGATCCGATCCGAGGCCAGCGTCTGCATCTGAAGAGGCTTAAAGGGATCTGTTCGTTTGTGATCGATTTCGTCACCGACCCGCAGGCGAATGCCTTGCAGTGGCTCGATCCGCAGCAGACGCTGGGCGGCGACCACCCCTTTCTCTTCAGCCAATGCCAGGCGATCAACGCGCGCAGCATTTTTCCCTGTCAGGATTCTCCCTCCATCCGCTTCACCTACAGCGCCGAAGTCGTGGTGCCGCGTCCGATGATCGCCGTGATGGCTGCCGCGCCACAGACGATCCAGACCGAAGGGGACCTGAATCGCTGCCGCTTCGAGATGCCGCAGCCCATCCCTTCGTATCTCTTTGCGCTCGCTGTGGGGGACATCAGCTCGCGGGAGTTGGGGCCGCGCTGCCGCATTTACGCAGAGTCTGAGATCGTCGAAGAGGCTGCCTGGGAGTTTGCCGAAACCGAGAAGAAATTGATCGAAGCGGAAAAAATGTTGGGTCCATACGAGTGGGAGCGCTACGATCTTCTCGTCATGCCGCCTTCGTTTCCCTACGGCGGCATGGAAAACCCGCGCCTGACGTTCCTCACGCCGACCGTAATCGTGGGCGATCGCTCGTATACCCACCTGGTGACTCACGAGATGGCGCATTCCTGGACGGGCAATCTGATCACGAACGCAACCTGGGAAGATTTTTGGCTGAACGAGGGTTGGACCACCTACGTGCAGATGCGAATTGATGAAATCCTGCAAGGCCGGGACTACGCCCAAATGAAGATTGAATTAGGGCGCGGTTCGATGTTCGCCGACATGCAGCGTTTCGGCATGGATTCGAAGCACACGAAATTGAATTACGACATGTCTGGCGTCGATCCGGACGAGGTGTTTTCCTCCATTCCCTACTACAAGGGACAGGCTTTTCTCGAGGCGCTGGAAAATGCCGTTGGACGAGAGCGCTTTGATGAGTTCATCGGCAAATACATCGCGACCTTCAAATTCCAATCCCTGTCGACCAAAGCGTTCCTTACTTTTCTTAAGCGGCACCTTCCCGACGCCTTTAAGGCGGTAAACGTGAGGGAATGGATTTACGAAGCCGGTTTTCCGGAAGACGCACCGCAGACGAAGTCGAAATTGATCGACGAGGTCGATGCAAGCGTGGCGGCTTACCGCGAGGGAAACCTGCCGACGAGCGACGACGTACGCAATTGGAATCCGGATCAAGTCAACCTGTTCCTGCGGCGCCTGGCGGGCGTGATTCCTCTGGAGCATTGCCGTCATCTTGAAAAGATTTTTAATCTCTCGGATGGCAAAGACTACGCCTTGCTGAGCGAATATCTCGCCCTCGCGGTCCGCAGCGGTGATGAAGAAATCCTGCCGCGGGTCGAGGCATATATCGAGGAGGTCGGACGGGGATTTTTCCTGCGACCCGTCGTGCAGGCGATGGCCGAGACCGCATGGTCGCGGGATCTCATCCGGCCGATTATCGAACGCTATCGGGGCTGCCATCATCCCCTGACCGTGCGCTTGTTCGAACGCATCCTGGATAAAGCGGGAATCTAAGGGCGGGGTGGGCACTTCCCAGCCCGTAAGGGTGAGCGTCAAACGGCGCTGGTTCTCGAGTCGCTGTTGAACCGCATACACGCAGATGGGAGGTCGTCGCGTCATGTCTGAAGGCATTCAAATTTGGATCAACCGTTTAAGGGATTGGATCGAGCGCGTCACAACGGCGTTGTTCGCAGTCGATCAGGATCGAATGAGCCGCTGGGTGAATCGCATCTGGTATGCAGGGCTGTACCTGTTTGGGGCTGCAGCCTGGGGATTCTTCTTGAATTGGGGCAGGATTGGCTTCGATATCCACGACTGGACCCAGGAAGGTCCTCGCTACTTCTTCGTCCGCCAGGCACTGCTCGCTGGAAAACTGCCCTTGACCATCGGATCGGATTTGGCTTCGACCCCGAACTTCCTGGCCATCCCGGACACGATCATCTCTCCACAGATCGTCCTGCTGCGTTTCCTGGAGCCGGGCACGTTCGTGCTCGTCAACAGCTTGTTTTTGTACAGCCTGGGCTTCATCGGTTTGCTGCTGCTGCGGCGGAAGTTCAATTGGTCCGCGGTTACCTTCGCCTTCGTTTTCGTGCTTTTCAGTCTGAACGGTCACCCCATTGCCCAAGTGGCGGTAGGCCATTCAATGTGGATCAGCTACTTCCTGCTGCCGTATTTCGTACTGCTGGTCTACGCCTTGATAGAAGGCGCAGCCGATTGGAATTGGGTCACGTTGGTGGCGCTGTTGGTATTGGGAATCAACCTGAACGGCGGCTTCCACTTTGTCAACTGGACTATGTTGTTCTTGTTGCTGCTGGGATTAACATCGCGGCGATATCTGGCGCCGGTTCTGAAGGCGGTTTTATTCAGCGTGTTGGTGAGTCTGCCGCGCATCCTTCCCGCGGCGCTGGAGTTCGGCGGCGAGGGACGCAGCTTTATATCCGGTTTCTTTTCCCTGACGGACATGCTTTCGGCGTTCGTCACCTTGAAACCGCCGCAGCAGGCGCTCGCCGGCGCGTATTCGGCATTCGGTTGGTGGGAGGCAGACACGTACACCGGCGCGCTGGGTCTGCTGATACTGCTGGTCTTCGGTGTCTACATGACCCTGCGGGATTCGGGTGACGAGTCGGCCGATCACCGGCATCTGATGGGCGCGATGCTGGCCATGGCGGTGCTCTCATTGGGGAAGATCTTCCAGCCTCTTACCATGCTGCCCATACCCCTGGCAGACACGGAGCGCGTTTCCTCGCGTTTCATCATCGTGCCCGCCGTGATCCTGATGGTGCTGGCCGGGATTGCCCTCGAACGCTTCCTGCGCAGCCGCAGTTGGGGTCTGGGAACCCGCATCGCCTCGCTGCTCGTGCTTGGCGTCACGGCGCACGATCTACTGCAGCACGCCCGCCTGTGGCGTGTGGAGAACATGGACTTGCTCTTTCCGTCCACGCCGGTCGACATCCGCGCCGCGGTCATCGCGCAGGCCGATGCGCAGTACGTCACTGCGCTGCTGATTGGGCTGGGAGTCGCCGCGGTCTCACTCGTTTTTCTGCTGGTCATGATCCGTCGCGAGAGCGCGCAGGCAAAGCCTGTCGCGTGATGTGCGTCCGATCTGAAACCGCGGCACGAATCGTCTCCCAGGGTGCAACGCTTGGGTTATACTCTACGTATAGTGGAATAGATGCAGAACGTATTCGGACAACCATCATTCGGGGAGGTCGACATGGCAAAGAAGAAGGAAGAAAAGATGGAAGAGGAAGTAAAGGAAGAAGAAAGCAAAGAGGAAGCCAAGAAAAGAAATGAGATCGTCCAGGAATTCCGCCGTTTGGGGGATAACTTAAAAGAGACGATCGAGGCCGCGTGGGAAAGCGACCAGCGCAGGAAACTCAGCTCGGACATCCAGGAAGGCCTGCGGCATTTGAGTGTTTCGATCGAGAAAGCCGCTACGGATATCGGTGAGAAACCCCAGGTGCAGAAACTGCGCGAGGACGTCGATGATTTAGCCGCGCGGGTTCGCAGTGGAGAGGTCGGCGACCAAGCACGGACGGGATTGAAGTCCGCGCTCGATAAGATCAACACCGAGTTGGAAAAGACGTCTGCCTCACTGCGCGGTGTGAAGGAAGAAGGGGAAGCCGAGGAGTCTGCAGAAGAACCGCAGGCCGAAGAATAGGTTTCCAGATCATTCGTCGTTAGCAAAACGGATTGGTCAGGATCGTTCGACATCCGTGGCTGTTATTTGATAATGCCTTTCGAGACGCCGTTCGGCGTCTCGAGTGGTTTAAGTCGATAGGATTGCGGTTCGATACTCTTCAGCGAGAATAAACGGGCGCTCGATTTGAACGTGACACCAGTGGTGATCGTACTTTTTCTAGGGTTGTAGTTTAATTCAAGAGAACGCATTAGCTTTGGAGGTACGCATGCAGCAACGTGTGGGCTACATTGGATTGGGGTTGATGGGCAAGCCGATGGCGGGCAACATCCTCGAGGCCGGCTACCCGCTTACGGTGCACAACCGCAGCCGGGCTGCCGTGGACGAACTGGTCGCTGCTGGGGCGCAGGCGGCGCAGACGCCGAAGGAAGCGGCGCAGGCGAGCGACGTGGTTTTCACCAATCTGCCGGACTCGCCTGACGTCGAGCAGGTGGTCCTGGGTCCGGACGGAGTCATCGAGGGCGCCCACGCAGGGTTAATTTTTATCGACAACAGCACCATCAAACCGGAAACGGCGCGACATGTCGCCCAACATTTGAAGGAAGCCGGCGTCGAAGCCCTGGATGCACCCGTATCCGGTGGCAACGTCGGCGCGCAGGCCGGGATACTGGCCATCATGGTCGGTGGGAAGCGCGAGGCGTTCGAGTTCGCCTTGCCGATTCTGCAGATCATCGGTAAGACGATCACCTACGTCGGGGAAAGCGGCGCAGGCCAGGTGGCCAAGGCTTGCAATCAAATCATGGTGGCGGCACAGATGGTCGCCATGGGGGAATTGCTGCTGGCGCAGAAGGCCGGCGTCGACCCGCAGCGGGTTGTGGAAGCGATTCGCGGCGGGGCGGCTCAGTGCTGGACGTTGGACAACAAGCCCCAACGCCTGTTCGCCGGCGAACGCCGGCCGGGTTTCAAGGCTTACATGCAGCACAAGGATCTGGGGATCGTGTTGGATACGGCTCGAACCTACGGCATGCCCCTGCCGGCCATATCTGGGATCATGCAGCTTTACGAAGCCATGCTCCAAATGGGTATGCGCGACATGGACAACTCAGCGGTCATCGGTGTGCTGGAGGCCGTGGCCGGAGAGTCTTTGGCGACGAACGAAGCATGAGGCGTTCGTTCGCTAGCTCGCTTTTGGTGCACGATCGTAGTAAGGACTTTTGCCGGTGGCCGAAAGCGGAATGCCCATCACGAAATCGGCATCGATGAGTTCGATTCTGCGTGCCACCACGCCGACGCGGTACATGATGCGGTTGTCGACGTTCATCAAGCCCGCCATCTTGACCGCCGAGCCGAGTGCGATGCCCATGTCGAGAATGCGCAGGGCGCACTGCGGTCCCTGGAATTCGCCGTCCGTGGTGTTCGGCTCGAGACAGACTTCCTCGCCGCAGGCGGAGCAGTTCAATCCCAGCGTGTCGGCGTCCTTAAGCCCGATAAGCACGATGGCTTGAGAGCGCAGCACATTTTCACCATCGCGATCGAAATCTTTTTTGCCGCTTTCCTCGCCGTAGGCGATCATTGCCTCGCCCAAGCGCTGGATGTCTTTACCCTCCAGAATTTCGGTCACGACGAAATCCCGTCCAGCAGCCTTCGGCGCCGTGCGCGCTGAGAGGGCCATTAAGTTAGCAACGGTTTGAATCCCTTCCATCCTCATCCTCCAAGCATTTTCACAACTTATCTGAGATACGTTCGCATATCGGCGTATCCAGCTATTGGATTACGACCTCGTATGTAATCTGCGCTTCTCCGCGCATGGTTGCAGCCACCGAACAGTATTTCTCGAGCGATAGGTTCGCGGCTTGTTCCACGTCTTTTCGCTTGAGTCCCTCGCCGCTTACGGTGTAGATCAGATGGATTTTTCGAAACGTATGCGGCGGATCGACTTCCTGTGATGCCTGAACCGTCACATCTAATCCCAGGAGCTTGTAACGCTTTTTCTCCAGGATCGCGACTACGTCGTAGGCGCTGCACGCGCCCACAGCAAGCAGGAGCATTTCGGAGGGTTTCACGCCGGTGTGATTTTCCGCATCGTGGGAGGAAATCACCACGGAATGTTTGCCGCTGTCAGTGCCGATGAATTGGCGTTTTCCCGTCCATCGTACAGAGACTGCTGTGTCCTTCACATGTGCCTCCTCAACTTTAACGTTGAAATATATAACCATTGAATTCAAATGATATATGAATCCTTCTGAACATTCTATCGCAACCTTGTTGTGTCCGGAGAATTAACGGCTGATGAATTGAAATACTTTTTCTTCTGCGATGTCCGTGGGACGGTAATTCTCGAGCTCCACGCGGTGGAGTCCATTGACTCCGGTTGGATCTAGAAGCCTCGGCGTGATAGCTATCATCTTCCCGAACGGAAAAGACCGCCAGCATATCGCCGGCGGTCATCAGTCGGGGCGGGCGGATTTGAACCGCCGACCCCCTGCACCCCATGCAGGTGCGCTACCCGGGCTGCGCTACGCCCCGAATTCAGGTCGATTATAGTCGATAGATGATGCTCCTACAAGGATTCGTCATCCACGCTCGGCGAACTCCACCATGATACGCGCCACATGCCGGATACCCTTGCGGAAGCACTCCAGATCGATGTTCTCGTTCGGGCTGTGGACCTGCGCTCCCGGATAGCTGATCCCGGCAGTGGCGACGGGAACTTTCAGCGTATGAATGAAGGGGTGATTGGGACCCGAACCGCCGGACATGGGCACAATGATTTGGGGAACGCCGTACACCGACCTGGCGCTTTCGACGACCAGTGCGAGGAATGCGTCATCCAGCGGCGTACGGGCAGGTGGTTCGCCGCCGAGGTAGGTGATTTCCAGGTCGTCGAATCCTTCGTCATCCAGATGGTTGCGCAGCTGCAGTACGACTTCGTCCGGGTCTTGATCGGGTACCAGGCGGAAATCGACTTTAGCGCTCGCCCGGGCGGGAAGGACGGTCTTCGAACCGGGACCCTGATAGCCGGCGGTGAGTCCGCAGATGGTGCAGGTAGGGCTGAAGATGCTCTCACGTTGGAGATCCAGTCCGCCCTGCAAACCTTTGATGAAACCGTCCAGTTCGTAGCGCGAGCGGTATTCCGCCGCTGAATCGGGGAGTGCTTCCAGCAGTTCGAGATCCCGGGCGCTGGGCGGGACGACGCGGTTGTAGAATCCGGGGATGCGGATGCGTTCGTCGGCCTGCTTGAGCGAGTTCAACGCCCAGGTCAACCGCCAGGCGGCGTTGGGGAAGATCGAACCACCCGTACCGGAGTGGGCATCGCGGCTGGCCGTTTGCACGCTCAGCTCGACGTAGCAGATGCCGCGCAGGCCCGCCACCTGGACGGGCGTTCCCTCGTGATTGACGCCGCCGAACTCCCAGATGCAGGCTTCAGCCGCCAGGCGTTCGGCGTGGGTTTCGATAAAGGCGGGCAGGTTGGGGCTGCTGATTTCCTCCTCGCCTTCAATCAGGAACTTGACGCTGCAGGGCAGTTCGCCATCCACCGAAAGCAGCGCGTCGATCGCCGCCAGACGGGAAACAAGCTGTCCTTTGTCGTCGCTGACGCCGCGGGCGTACATCTTGCCCTCGCGGATATCCGCCTTAAAGGGTGGAGAGTCCCACAACTCGAGCGGTTCCGGCGGCTGTACGTCGTAATGGTTGTAAAAGAGCAGCGTGTGGTCCGAGCGGCCGGATCGTTCGCCGACCACGACGGGAAATCCGGCGCTGGGGACGATCTCGGTTTCGAATCCGCGCTTCTCGAGCATCTGTTTCACGAGTTGGGCGCATTCCAACATACCGAGGCCCTGCGCCGAGACGCTGGGCTGCGCGCAGAGCTGTCCCAGCGCGGCAAGCGTTTGATCGAACTGCGTTTCGATGGCGGCATCAATAGCTTCGAAATCTATCATACGGATTCCTCCTGAAAGCGACCTCGATTATAACGCGTGCACAAACTGCGAGTCGAATCTATAATCAAGGTCTACGGAGGCAAGACAT
The DNA here is from genome assembly GCA_964475265.1 of uncultured Anaerolineaceae bacterium. Classification (GTDB taxonomy): domain Bacteria; phylum Chloroflexota; class Anaerolineae; order Anaerolineales; family E44-bin32; genus WVZH01. Next base: position 25,632 of record CAYYVY010000016.1, read on the forward strand.
GCACATCTACGACATTTCCGTTCCTATAGAGCCCGGGATGCCGACCTGGCCGGGTGACACGCCGCTGGAACTCAAGCGCGTCGAATTTATCGCCAAAGGTGCCAACGCCAACGTGTCCAGGATTTCGAGCAGCGTGCATCTTGGCACACACGTCGATGCACCGATCCACTTCCTCGAAGGTGGCAGCGGCGTGCAGGACTTGCCCTTACGGGTGCTCAACGGCCGGGCCTACGTGGTGAACTTGCCCAAGGCCAGGGTGATCGATGCCGAGACGCTCGAAAATGCGAACATCCCACCACGGACCAAACGCGTGCTCTTCAAGACGCGCAATTCCAAATACTGGGCGCAAAAAGAGCGCAAGTTTCAAGAGGATTTCACCGCCGTGGACGCCAGCGGCGCCGCATGGCTGGTGCAGAAGAACATGCACCTGGTGGGCATCGACTACCTTTCTATCGCGCCCTTCGGTGAAAGCCGCGAGCCGCACCGCATCCTGCTCGGAAACGAGGTGGTGATCGTCGAGGGCCTGGATTTGAGCGGCGTGAAACAGGGGCGCTACATGCTGCACTGTCTGCCGCTCAAGCTGGTCGGCAGCGACGGCGCGCCGGCGCGGGCGATATTGATAGGCGTGTAAGGCGCCGATCGGATTATGTGGAGTCGGGGATGAACGCTGCGGATATTTTCGTCCTCATTATCGGCATCCTGCTTGCCGTCGGAATTACGCTTGCTGTGCGTTACTTCCTGCACGGAAGACGGTTCGTACTAAACGAAAGCGGCAGGCGGCATGTTATGAAGCCTAACCGCGATCCAGAGGGGGAGGCCGATCAGGAAGCCTCGTTCAGCAGCGAACAGATCGAGGAGTTGGTCAAGTCGAAGCTGGCGGAGCATGCGGATATACTCGAAACACACTTCGATTTCCGCACCTCGGCCAGTGGGTTGCTGGAAATCGTCTTCGGCGAGCGCACTTATCATGACGTGGAACAAATCCCGGACGAACGCGTGCGCCAGGCGATCACCGAGGCGGTGGCGGAGTTCAATCGAGAGTAAGCCGATAAAGATCAACAAACATGCCAGGTATCGAGGGGATCACCGACAGACGTTCTGTCGGTGTTTTTCATTACCTATATGTCGTCAATGAAATGGTTTCAACTTCCGTGCAACGTCCGGGCGAGGGGTGAGCTGCGCATTCGTACTTAGGCGCCCTGCGATATTGCCGAGGCTTTCGCCTGCGATGGGATGGATGAAACGTGGATCGAGTTCGGCCATGGGGACGATCAGGTGGGGTCGTTCCAGCAAGTCGGTGTCGGGCAGCATGAGTTCGGAACTCTCGAATACCCGTTCTCCCAACAGACACAAATCTAGGTCGATCTCACGCGGGGCGAATTTGTCCTCACTTCGTACGCGTCCCATGTCGGATTCGATTTCCCGCAATCTGGCGCGGATTTCCAGGGGCTCGAAATCCGTGGCGATCAGGACAGCGGCGTTGAGGAAGTTGGCTTGGGGTGTGGGACCGACGGCCGGATTCTGGTAAACCATCGAAACGGCGAGGATCTCGCCGATGGACTCGAGACGTTGCATCGCCAGGGGGAGATTCAGTTCGGGGTCGATATTCGATCCCAGGGAGATGAACGCTTTCTCGGTCATGGAAGATCCTGCATCGCCTTCTGGATGCGCTTTAATCCTTCTCGCAGTCGCTCCCGCGGCAGGCCGAAGTTCAAACGGATGAATCCAGGTCCACCGAAATCGGCGCCGTCCCACATGTGCACGCCGGATTGCAGGAAGAATTCGCCCGGATTTTCGATGTCTGCGGCGTGGATCCAGGCCAGGTAGGTGGCTTCGACGGGATACGTAGTCAGACCTGGTGTTTCTCTAATGGTGTCGATGACCAGATCCCGGTTGCCGCGCAGATAATCGAGCAGGGCGCTATGCCACGAGGCGCCGTCTCGATAGGCGGCCAGGCAGGCGGTGTATCCCAGGGCGGTTACGTGCGGTACGATCCCGGCGATCGATTTCATAAAAGTCAGCCTTAGCTTAACGTCCGGGATGATGGCCAAGGCCACGCCGATGCCCGCCAGATTGAAGGTCTTGCTGGGGGACATCAAGGTGATCGTTTTCGCGGCAATCTCGGAACTCAACGTCGCCACGGGAATGTGTTCTTTGTCCGCATCCAATATCAGCTCGCAGTGAATCTCATCGGCGCAAATGATGAGATCGTGCTGCAGGCACAGGTCGGCGAGAGTTTCCAGTTCCTTGCGGTCGAACACCCGGCCGACGGGATTGTGCGGGTTGCAGAGTAAAAACAGCTTTGTTTTCGGCGTGATTGCCGCTTCGAGCGCCTCGAAGTCGAACGTCCAGCGCTCCCCTTCCAACTGCAGCGGTGCGGTGCGCAGCTCACGGCGCATGTTTTTGGGTGCGGTTAAAAACGGCGGGTAGACCGGCACGGCGCTGAGCACCTGGTCGCCCACATCACCGGCGGCGCGGCAGGCTGCGTTCAAACCGGGAACCAGTCCCGGCAGCCAGACGATCCATTCCGCTTCGATCTGCCAGGCGTATCTTTCTCTCGTCCGCAAGCGGATGGTCTCGGTGAGTTCAGCGGTGGGATAGCTGTAGCCGAAAACGCCATGATCGACGCGTTCCCGCAGCGCCTCGAGCACCGCCGGCGGGGAGGCGAAGTCCATATCCGCCACTCCGAGCGGAATGACGTCTTCGCTATCCGCTTTGTGCCATTTGGCGCTTCCTGTCCCGCGGCGGTCGATGAAGCGATCAAAATCATACTTCTCTGGCATCAATGGACTCCAATTGTATGAACACACATCACTTGAACTGCTCGATTTTCGGAAAGTATGTCTAGGAAAAATCGCCGCGCTGCCGCTCGATCTCGACACCGACGGAGCGGGCGAAACGTAAAGCGCCCGGTTTTTCAACGCGTACGCGGGCGCGCTGCACGCCGGGCGCTTGGAGGCAAATGCGGGCGATGTCAGCGGCCAGGGCTTCCACGGTGAAGCGTTCGCTCGTTTCGACGTGCTGGATGATCTGCTTGGTGATCGTGCGGTAATTCACTGCATCGGCGATGTCGTCGCTTTCACCCGCCGGGCGCAGATCGCCGAATAACGTGACGTTGATCAGAATATCCTGGCGCTTTTCGCGCTCCCAATCGTTGATTCCAATGATGCCGCGCAGCAGCAAATCTTTGATCAGGATGCGATCTTCTTCCATCGGCGTCTCCATAAGGAATTGTAGATGCGTCTCACCTTGCCCGATATTTTACCCTGAATGAGATGTGGTAGTATTCAACGTAGTCAAAATTGGGAGGTTCCCATGCATGATATCGAGGCTGCTGCCGAACTTTTGGGTGGAGTCGGGGTTGCCAAACCGGAAATCGAAGAAGCCATTCGAACGCTGCTCACCGCCTTTGGTGAGGACGCCTGTCGGGAGGGGTTGGAGCGCACGCCGGAGCGTGTGGCGCGCATGTGGGACGAACTCCTGGCGGGGTATCGCGTCGATCCGTATGCCCTGATCAACGAAGCCGTGTTCGACGTCGAGTACGACCAGATGGTGATCGTCAAGGACATCGAATATTACTCCATGTGCGAGCATCATCTGCTCCCGTTCCTCGGGCGGGCGCACGTCGCCTACCTTCCGACGGATAAAGTGATCGGATTGTCCAAAATCCCCCGCGTGGTAGATTTGTTTGCCCGCCGCCTGCAGGTGCAGGAGCGCATGACGCGGCAGATCGCCGATTTCCTCGAGGCCGCCATTCATCCCCAGGGAGTCGCCGTGGTGGTGGAAGGCTTGCACTTGTGCTCGAAGATCCGCGGAGTGAAAAAATCCAGCGCCCGCATGGTCACCAGCGCCATGACCGGTTCGTTCCAGACGAACGAACTCACGCGCAACGAATTCCTGGAACACATCTCCAGGGACACGTCTGCGGTTTCATTGTAGCCCAACTGCGCTTTTCAGTCGTCTGGCAAATCGAATTTAACCCCATGGACGGGGAGGGTTGATCCGCCGTCGATCAGGAGAACCTGACCGCGGATCATTTGCGCCTCTTCGCTGCACAGAAAGGCGACCAGCCCGGCGACATCTTCGGGCGTCACCAGGCGGCCGGCGGGAGTCGCTTCGATCGCCTGCGGGATCACGGTGTTGTTCTTCAGGACATCGAAGTGCTGCAAGGCGTCGGTCTCGACGATGCCCGGCGAGATGGCGTTGACCACAATTCCCAACGGGGAGAGTTCCACAGCCAGATAACGGGTCAGGGCTTCGAGAGCGGCTTTGCTGGCGCCGACGACCACGTAGTCCGGCAGCACGCGGAACGAGCCGGGGCTGCTGAGTGCCACAATGGACCCGCCGCCCCGGGATTCCATCAGGGGCGCGGCGCGTTGGGCGCAGAAAAGCAGGGCGCGGGCGTTGATGTTCATCGTCCATTCCCAGCCTTTCGGTTTCTGGCGCAGGACGGGCCGGTTGTAGCCGGAGGCGGCATTGGAAACCAGGATGTCCAATCCGCCGTATTCCTTTTCCACGGCGTCGAAAAGCTGGTGTATCTCTTCGATTTCACCGATGTTCGCTTTGACGACGAGGGCTTTTCGGCCCAGCTTGCGGATTGCTTCGGCGGTTTCCTCGGCAGGATCTCGATTGCGAAAGAAATTCACCACGAGATCCGCGCCTTCAGCTGCAAATCGCAGTGCGATCGCTCGACCGATGCCCCTTCCCGAACCCGTTACCAATGCCACTTTACCTTCGAATCGCATTCGCGCCTCCTGGACGTGCTTCAACTTTGTTAACCCTTACATGATACCATCGGTGCTGATGAAGTTGCTCCGCCGCTGCGAAGGCCGACTGTGGTGGCTGCAGCCTCGTCGATTGTGGTAGCATGGGGATTGTGGAATTCCAGGAGATACGCGCCGGAGTCGAACGGGAAATGGATCTCGCAGACCAGGCCCGAAAACAGGGTCGGGAAGGCCGCGCCCGCGTGTGTGCACGGCGTGCGGCGGGGCAAGCCGTGGCCATGTTTCACGAACGGAAAACGGGCAGGCGCCCGCAGGCGAACTACTACCACCTGCTGCGGTGGTTCCAGGAAATCGATGATGTTCCCGGAGCGTTGAAGGAAGCGGCGGCTCGATTGACCACGCGAGTCAAGCCGGATTATACGCTGCCGCACACTCACGATCCCCTGCAAGACGCGCGTGCACTCATCAAGGCGTTGTTGGAAGACGAGGACAATCATTGACATGAAACGGGAGCCGAAACAGCAGCGCAAAGAGCGCGACCTGCGTCGCTACGCGCGCACGACGCAGATTCAGCTGATCGTCGGTGGACTGTTGATCTTGCTCGTCGTGGGCAACGGGCTCATCCGTTGGATGTACGGCGCGGCTGCCCTGCGTATGTCGCTGTTGTGCTCTTTCGCAGGTCTGGTGCCCGTGATCTTGATCGTGCTTTGGTTGTGGATTGTGGAAAGCATAGTCAGAAGGGAACGTGGTGACTGAAATCCAATGCATCCAGCCCGAGGGGTCGGGGCTGTTGTACTGCATTCGCCCGGGAATCGACGATGCCCAGCCGGCAGTGATCATGCTGCATGGGTGGACCGGTGACGAAAAAGGGATGTGGGTTTTCGATAAAGTCCTACCGCAAACCTGGTGGATTGCCGCCTTGCGCGGACGTTATCCCGCCTCAAGTGGTGGATTCAGTTGGACTGAAGAAATACCGGACGACGATCCCCGCCTTGCGGATTTTGCTTCGAGCGTCGCTGCATTGATGCACACTGTGGACGACATGGAGGAACGCTTCGGATTGCGGCGGGAACGCATGGCCCTCATGGGTTTCAGCCAGGGAGCTGCCCTGGCGTTCTCCGTTCCGGCACTGGCTAGTTGGAAGCCGGCGGCGATCGTCTCGTTGGCGGGTTTCATGCCCAGAGATACAGTTTTCGATGGCGCGGGGCTTCCCGTGTTCTGGGGGCATGGTATCCGCGACGACATTGTCTCCATCGATCTGGCGCGCACCATCGTCAAACGGCTGCGGGGCATCGGCGCGCAAGTGCAGTACTGCGAGGCGGATGTGGGCCACAAAGCGGGTTTGGAGTGCGCCCAGGGCTTGAAGTCATGGCTGAAACAGACGTTGGCGAGCTGATACCGCCGTTCGTCGTTTTTCGATACCGAGTGATCAGGCTTTATACGTACCCGGCTTTTTGTAAATTGACGTTGAGAGATCATCCCTTCTCGTAGTTTCATGATAAGATCATGGGGTTAGTCCACTGAATCTTCCCTCTATTTTTGAAGGGATAATAAACGAGAGCTGTCATGCCTAAAAATGATATATCTACACAGACGATCAACACGATCCGCTTTCTGTCCGCGGATGCGGTCCAAAAGGCGAATTCCGGACATCCAGGATTGCCCATGGGTGCAGCGGCAATGGCGTATGCCTTATGGCAGCGGCATCTGCGTTTCAACCCCGATGATCCTGCCTGGGTCAACCGGGACCGCTTCGTGCTTTCCGCCGGTCACGGCTCCATGCTGCTCTATTCCCTCCTGCATCTGTATGGCTACGATCTATCTCTGGATGAAATCAAGAATTTCCGGCAGTTCGAGAGCAAGACTCCAGGTCATCCGGAGTATGGCCTGACACCGGGTGTCGAGACGACGACCGGCCCGTTGGGGCAGGGATTTGCCAACGGGGTCGGCATGGCCATCGCAGTCGAGCATCAGGGTGCGAGGTTCAACCGCAAAGGATATACGCTTTATGATCACCACATTTACGCCATCGTTTCCGATGGTGATTTGATGGAAGGTGTTTCTGCGGAGGCGGCTTCCCTGGCGGGACACCTGCAGCTGGGCCGGATTATCTATCTGTATGACGACAATCACATCAGCATCGATGGCAATACATCTTTGACATTTACTGATGATACGCTTCAGCGCTTCTCGGCGTATGGGTGGAACGTAATCCGTGTCGAGGATGGCAACGACGTCGATGCCGTCGACGATGCGATCTCGCAGGCCCAAGAAGACCCGCGGCCCTCGTTGATCGCTTGCCGCACCCATATTGGATTCGGTCTGCCCACCAAGCAAGATACCTCTGCAGCGCATGGAGAGCCACCCGGTGAAGAGGAACTAGCCGGTGCAAAAAGGAATTTGGGTTGGCCGGAAGAACCACGTTTCTTGATCCCAGAAGAGGTCAGCGTGCATTGTCAGGAGGCATGCCAGCGTGGCAAACAGGAATATGATTCCTGGCAGAAGATATTCACCGGCTATAAAAAGGAACATCCCGATCTGGCGCAGTCACTTGAACGCAGCCTGACGAAGGCACTTCCTGAGGGATTGGCCGAAAACGTGCCCACATTTGCCGCGGATGGGAAAGGTTTGGCCACGCGTGCCAGCTCGGGTAAGGTGCTGAACGCTGTGGCTTCGATGGTGCCTGAAATGATCGGTGGTTCTGCGGATCTGACGGGATCGAACAAGACGAAACTCGAGGGAGAATCGGGTTTTTCTGCCAGCGATCGATCTGGCCGTTACCTCCACTTCGGTGTACGCGAGCACGGCATGGGTTCAATCATGAACGGTCTGGCGGTGTACGGCGGATTGATTCCATTCGGAGGTACTTTCCTCGTCTTCTCGGACTACATGCGTCCAGCGATCCGTCTGGCGGCGATGATGGAGCAGCGTGTGATTTACGTGTTCAGCCACGATTCGATCGGGCTTGGCGAGGACGGTCCGACGCATCAACCGGTCGAGCAGCTTGCTGCGCTGCGCTGCATCCCCAATCTGGCCGTCATTCGACCGGGAGACGCCAATGAGGTCTCCGCGGCATGGCTGACGGCGCTCGAGCGGGTGCACGGTCCCACGGCGTTGATCTTATCGCGACAGGCCGTGCCCACTCTCGACCGGGGACAATTCGCACCTGCAGAGGGACTGCGCAAAGGCGCCTACGTGCTCGCCGATATGGGTGAGGGGGATCCGCAGCTGATTCTGATGGCTTCGGGGTCGGAAGTGGGACTGATCATTGATGCCGCAGGAAAACTGGCCGCAGATGGAATCTCGGTGCGAGTGGTGTCTTTCCCCTGCTGGCGGCTGTTTACCGAACAACCGCAATCCTATCGCGCCGAGGTGCTTCCCGAAAGCATCACTGCACGCATCACCGTCGAAGCTGCGATTTCGCAGGGTTGGGAGCGCTGGCTTGGATCGGCGGGTCGGTTCATCGGCATGCAAAGCTTCGGTGCCTCGGCTCCGTATAAGCAGCTGTACCAGCATTTTGGCATCACGGTCGAGCGGATCGTTGAAACAGCCAGGCAGATGTTAAAGTAGCATGTGGCATAGATCGAAGGAATAACATGGACTCGATTCGCAAATTGCATCAACTGGGACAATCGTTGTGGCTGGACACAATCCAGCGCGACTTGCTCCAGGCGGGGGAGCTTGCAAGACTGGTGAATGAAGGCCAAATCCGTGGCGTGACCACCAATCCCAGCATTTTCGCGCAAGCGATTGAAGGCAGCGATTTGTACACTGCCGACTTACGCCGCATGACTCAGGCGGGCTGGGACGAAGCGCGAATTTTCGATGCCTTGACGATCGACGACGTGCGCGCAGCGGCTGGTGTTTTACTGCCCTTGTACGAACAGACCAACGGTGGCGATGGTTACGTCTCGATCGAAGTCAATCCGAAATTGGCTTACCAAACGCAGGCTACGATCCAGGAAGCGCGCCGGCTCTGGGAAATCGTCAATCGCCCTAACGTGATGATTAAAATTCCGGCCACGGAGGCGGGAATACCGGCCGTCCGCGAAAGCATCCGCGCCGGCATCAACGTCAACGTAACTTTGATCTTTTCGATCGAACGCTACATCGAGGTAATGGACGCCTACATGGCGGGGATGGAGGCGCGCCTCGCTGCCGGGGATTCGCTGGACCACGTCGCATCTGTGGCGTCGTTCTTCATCTCGCGCATCGACAGCGCGGTGGATAAGTTGCTGGAGAACATCATCGCTAAAGATGACGGCGGTGCAGAACGAGCGAAAGCCTTGCTGGGGAAGGCGGCTATTGCCAATGCGAAATTGGCGTATGCGCAATTCGAAGTCACTTTCAGTGATCCACGTTTCGAACGCCTGCACGATAAAGGCGCACGCCTGCAGCGGCCGCTTTGGGCTTCAACCAGCACCAAGAACCCCAATTACCCCGACAGCTACTACGTCGATAACCTCATCGGCCCCAACACGGTCAACACCGTTCCGGCGAACACCCTGGAAGCCTTCCGCGATCATGGATTGGCTTCTCCAACGCTGGAAGAGGACATCGCTGCCTCTCGTGCCCAGCTGGAAGCTCTGGACACGCTCGAAGTCTCCATGGCGGACGTGACGGATCAACTGGAACGAGAAGGTGTGGAGAAATTCAGCAAGGCGTATGATGCGGCGTTGAAGACGATCCACAAACGTGCCAGACCGCTTCAGAAAGAGCTGGGACCCCTGAGCGACGATCTTCGGGATACTGTAGACGACTTGGATCGATCGAAGGTAGCAAGCCGGCTGTGGGAGGGCGATGCTTCGCTCTGGTCCCGTCAGGCGAATGCTGCGAAGGAAATCTCGCAACGACTCGGTTGGCTGCGTTTGCCGCAGGAAATTCCGAATCTGCAGGCGAAATTAGCCGCATTTTCGCGCGCCGTAAAAAAGGATGGGTTCAAGACGGCCGTTCTGCTGGGAATGGGGGGCTCTTCTCTAGCGGCGGACGTCATGCGGCGGGATTTCAATCCGCAAACGGGATTCGAATTCCACGTACTCGATTCCACCGATGCGGACAGCGTGCGCGCAGTTCGGCGCAAGATCACGTTGCAGGAAACCCTGTTCATCGTTTCCAGTAAATCCGGGGGAACGATCGAACCGCTGACGCTGCTGGCGTATTTTTGGGACGAGGTTTCGCAGATCAGCGATTCTCCGGGCGATCATTTCGTTGCCGTTACGGACCCGGGGACGAGCCTGGAATCCCTGGCCCGCAAAAGAAAATTTCGGGAGGTTTTCGCTGCACCGAGCGACGTCGGTGGGCGTTTCTCGGCCATGTCGATTTTCGGGCTGCTCCCGGCGTCGCTGATGGGCATGGACCTGGAAGAACTTCATCAAGGCGCACTGCAGATGAGCGCGGTGTGCCAGCCAGGCAGTTCAGCGGTACACAACCCCGGATTGTTCCTGGGTGCGGTTATGGGTGCGGCGGCGCGCAATGGGCGCGATAAGCTCACGCTGATCGCCGATCCGGGTTGGGAGGCGTTCTGCGATTGGGTCGAGCAGTTGGTTGCAGAAAGCAGCGGCAAGGGTGGAAAGGGTATCTTGCCGGTCGTCGCTGAGCCGCCCGAATCGGCCCGCGTCTATGCGGATGACCGCCTGCTGGTGTATTTGCGTTCCGAAGGAAAATACGATCGCCGTTTACGGGGTTGGGTACGGGGCAACGTGCCCGTCGTCGTGCTCGAGCTGCAAAACGATGTCGGTAGTCTGGGAAGCGCTTTCTTCCAGTGGGAAATTGCCACGGCAGTGGCTTGTCACTTGATTGATGTGAACGCTTTCGACCAGCCTGACGTACAGCGCGCCAAAGATCGCACGATGGACCTGCTGAAAACCTACAAACGAAAGGGCGCCCTGCCGCAGCCCAAGACGCTCTGGAGTGAGGACGGGATCTCGCTCTGGGGCTCGGGAGACGATCCATACGACGCCGATGCGGATTCGCTGGAAGCGCTGCTGCGATCGATCTTCGTCGACCGCGAGGACCTCTCTTACCTTGCCTTCCTGCTGTACCTCCACCAGGGCAGCGTTTCGATGAAACAGTTGGAGCGGGTGCGTAGAGCGATCCTGAAACGACTCGGCGTCGCATCGACCGTGGGTTTCGGACCGCGCTACTTGCATTCCACGGGCCAGTATCACAAAGGAGGTCCGGATACGGGACTTTTCGTACTGGTTGCATCCGATCCTGTCAGAGATGTAGCTGTCGATAGCGAAGCGAAAAGTTTTAGCGTACTCGAACGCGCCCAGGCGATCGGCGATTTCCAGGCGCTGCTCTCGCTCAACCGCCGCGCCTACGGGTTGCACCTCGATTCGCCGCGCCGCTTCAAGGATTTGTCGAACGCCATACTCCGTATCGTCGAAGATTTGTAATCGAATCACAGGGATTTTACTTTGGTGCAGCAAGATACGTTTTTCGAACCCGCTATCCTCGAGGCGCTGGCCGACGGTTCCAATGCGGACCTCACGCTGGGGCTCGAAGACCTGCTGGCGCCGGATTTGGAGCTGCGACGGAAGGGTCTGGAAACGCTGGTCGAAATGGACGCCCACCGTCGTTCGCCCTTAGCCGCCGTGGTAATTGCCGGACAGATCCGAGAACCCGATATTGATTTGCGGACCAAGATCGTCGCCGCGCTGGCTGAAGTCCTTTTCCCCGATTCGGAAAGCGAAAGGCCGCCTTCAGAAGTTACAAGTCGGATTCGGCACGTGCTTGGTGGGATGCGCAGGCGTGAGATTTATGCGCTGCTGCAGGTGATCGCCCACGATGCGGCTCAATTGGTACGTGTCGGCTCATTGCTGCAGGCCTGTTCCTTTTCGGGGGAGACAATGCTGGCGATCGTGAAAGACGGCCGTGCGGATATCCCCGTTCGTGTGGCTGCAGTGAAAGCCATCGCCGCTATCGGCTATCTCGATGCCATCGCCGTGCTCGAAAGACTCCATCAACGCATTGCGGGACAGATCGCCGGTCAGATTCCCATGGCATTCGCGGCGCGTCTGGAGGCGGAGGGACAGCAGCTGCTGCCTGCGTTGCGGAAAGCGTTGCGTCTTCTGGCGGAGGTGGAGGATTAGGCACGATTCGCCACGCAGAAAACGGCTACTGCCGGACCGCATCCTGCACGGCTTGAAAGAGCCCATCTTTGACGTGCTGCCGGAAACCGTGCTGGCCAACTTCCAGTCTCCCCGGTCCGAAAACGCCTTGGTTTGGAACCTGATCTACCCCCTTGCACAACCGACAATTTCCTTCCAGCAGTTAATGCAAATCCGTCCTTTGTGGGGTGTGGTTTCACAAATCGAGGTCGAGGATTCGCTGCGGCCATACTATTGGAGCTTTGACGTGCTGGGTGAGCGTTTGTCCGGGTTGGACGATGTATTGGAAATGGTCGACGGGGAAGGGCCGCGGACGGAGGTGGATCTTTTCTTGGTGGGGCAGACGAAACTGATCGTCGTCGAGGCGAAGCATTTGAGCGCCCTTGGCCGCTGTTCGCGTTATGCTCACGGGCGCTGCCCGGAGATGCATCCGGATTCGAACGCCCAAGAGACGGCTTGTCGTTATTGGGAGTTTCCTCAGTCGGCATTCTCGGAATTGCTTGATTTCGGCGAACGCCCGCTGCCCGGGCAGGATGCGCCGCCCTGTGAGCGGCATTATCAACTGGCGCGTACGGTTCTTGTAGGCCGGAGCTTGAGTCTGGTGTTGGGAAAAGAGCTTCATCTATGGATGATGATCCCCAGGGGACGTTGGTCGTCCTTCGAAAAACGTTGGCTGGATTTTACCGAGCGAATACGGGATGACGAACTCTGGCGCCGCATACGCATCCTGGCCTGGGAGGACGTGGATCGGCTGGGTGCAGGGTAGAAATGTCGGTTGTGAATATTCATCCGCTGAATCCCGGCGACGGATACACATCCGCAACCGGAACTTGGCAGATGTGTATCTGCCGGTCAATCCATAAAGCCTAGATAGGTGGGGAAGTAGGGATCGTACATTCAAGCAAACGCTCGAATCCGTATCAGAGTCCTGCGGATTAAAATCCGCTAAACATCGGCGCCGGATACACATCCGTCGCCAACATCTTAAGTGTTGGTTGCGGATATTCATCCGCAACCGGAACTTGGCAGATGTGTATCTGCCGGTCAATCCATAAAGCCTA
>CAYYVY010000016.1:38628-53209 GCA_964475265.1 uncultured Anaerolineaceae bacterium
AAACGCTCGAATCCGTATCAGAGTCCTGCGGATTAAAATCCGCTAAACATCGGCGACGGATACACATCCGCAACCGGAACTTGGCAGATGTGTATCTGCCGGTCAATCCATAAAGCCTAGATAGGTGGGGAAGTAGGGATCGTACATTCAAGCAAACGCTCGAATCCGTATCAGAGTCCTGCGGATTAAAATCCGCTAAACATCGGCGCCGGATACACATCCGTCGCCAGCACCAGGTAGTATTCAATTTGTAGGTTGGGTTGAGGGGGATCGAAACCCAACACCTTACGACAATTCAGCGCCAACTGGAGGACGTTAAAGGAAACAGGCCACCCATTTGCTTGGATGGCCTGTTATTATCCGGAGTTCCTCCCGGAGGAGATTACTGCATAGCGTATTCCACGACGGGATAGCCGGCGTCCACCCATGCGCCGAATCCACTCTTCAGGCTGCGTACGTCGTTGTAGCCGTACGTCCAAAGGATGGTCATGGCGATGGTGGAGCGATGCCCCGAACCGCAGTAAACCACGATCGCGGCATCCTTGTCGGCCGGCCAATCCACCTTGCCGTCGATGAAGCTCTCCAAGGGGATGGGGATAGCACCTTCGATCAGGCCGTTCGCCTCCAGTTCTTCCTGGCGACGGACGTCGATGAGGATAAGGTCCGGGTCCTCGACGATCTCGGTGTTGAGCGCCTCGTCGGTGATCACCCCATAGCCTTCGGGGACGTTGGACAGCATGTCGTCGATCATGGCCAGCAAGCCTGGATCAGGCGCGGCGCCGTTGAGCACCTCAGCTTCCGGAACGCCTTCGGCAACCGGGTATCCGGCTTCCACCCAACCGCCGAAGCTGTTGCCCTTCAGCGACAGGACGTCGTAGCCCAGTGCGTCCAGCCCGGTCATGGCGATCGTACAGCGCCAGCCGGAACCACAGTAGGAGACGATGGTCGTATCAAAGCCGGGCAACAGATCAGTGTTCTTGCCCACCTCGCGCAAGGGAACCACGATGGCGCCTTCGATGTAGCCGTTTTCTTCGACCTCTTCCACGGAGCGGACGTCCAGCAAGAAGGGCGCGTTGCCCTCGGCGATAGCCGTGTTGAGCGCGTCGATGCTGTAGGTGTTGTAGCCGGTCATGCTAGACAAGAAGGCGTTGAACGCCGCGTCCAGGGCGGCCTCGCCGCCGGAAATGGCATACCCCGCATCGGCCCAGGTGGCGAATCCGCCTTCCAAGCTGCGCACGTCGTTATAGCCGTAGGTCCACAAGATGGTCATGGCGATGGTGGAGCGGTGTCCCGATCCGCAGTAGACCACGATCGTGGCGTCCTTATCGGCCGGCCAATCCGCCTTACCGTCGATGAAGCTTTCCAACGGGATGGGAATCGCGCCGGCGATGGCGCCCTTTGCCTGGACTTCGTCCGATCGACGAGCGTCGATGAGGATGAGGTCCGGGTTCTCGGCGATCTCGGTGTTGAGCGCCTCGGCTGTGATCACCCCGTACCCTTCGGGAACGTTGGAGAGCGTCTCGTCGATGCGTGCCAGCAGAGCCGCATCCGGCGTGGCGGCGTTGAGCACCAGGGCATCCGGAACGCCTTGGACTACCGGATAACCGGCTTCGACCCAGCCGCCGAAGCTGTTGCCTTTCAGCGACAGTATGTCCTGCCAGCCGAGTGCACCCAGCTCGGTCATGGCGATCGTGCAGCGCCAACCGGAACCGCAGTAGGAGACGATGGGGGTGTCGAACGAAGGCAGCTGATCGATGTGCTTAGCGACATCTCGTAGCGGGATGACGACAGAGCCCTCGATGCGGCCGTTCGCTTCGACCTCCTCCGTGGAACGAACGTCCAGCAGGAAAGGTGGCGGCTCTTCGGCGAGCATCTCGTTCAGCGCCTCGAGGCCGACGGTGTTGTAGCCTACCATATTGCCCAGGAACGCGTTGAACGCCGCGTCGAGGTCGTCCTCGGACAACATCGCGGGCGCTTCTTCCCCCATTTCCTCTTCCATCTCCTCCGCTTCGGCGGGTTCGGCCGCCTCGCCCGAAGGCTCCATGGCTTCTGTCGGAGTGGCTTCCTTGGCGCATGCCGATGCCACGAGCCCGATGAGAAGGACCAAGGTCATAATCC
Source organism: uncultured Anaerolineaceae bacterium (assembly GCA_964475265.1). Classification (GTDB taxonomy): domain Bacteria; phylum Chloroflexota; class Anaerolineae; order Anaerolineales; family E44-bin32; genus WVZH01. The sequence goes on from CAYYVY010000016.1 coordinate 40,747, forward strand.
AGAAAATTCGCGATTTCATAGAAACCTCCTATTTACAATGTTTTTCACCAACGTATGCTTCGTTTACGTCTTAAAGTCCGCAGTAGGTATCTTCACCTCCTCAGGGGATCGGTGGGGGAACTTGATCTACGATTACGGGTTGGTTTGCGTTGACTTCTCCGCGGCTGACCTTGTCGAACGTCAGAAACAGATCGGCGTTGCCGTGACATGCGTTGCAGGATGCGTTTTGCGGCGTTTGCAGTTGGATGTTGTGTGGCGTGGCGTAGCGCCACGTCGGCAGCTCGTCGAAATTGGTCAGCAGATTATCGCCGTAGAATTCGAAGACGTCGCGTGCGATCGGTACGTGTCGCAGCGGCACATAATCGTACGGGCGTTCGTAACTCTTGATCGGATTCAGCCCGATCAGGAAGGTCATGTAACTTGCATCGGTCTCGAAGTAGGGCACACCGTCGTCCGTCTGAAGCGTGTGGCATGAGTCACAGCTTTTGTAGGCGACGGAGTGGCACACCTGGCAGGACAATTGACCGCCGTGGACCTGGTGTTGTTCGACTCCGTCCGCGCCGGTGGCTGCAGAGATGTGACAGCTTTCGCAGCGCGGCGTTTGGATACCGTCGTAGCGATGTGTCGGACCCGGCATCGGCTCGTCGGGCGTCGAGCCGGGATGGCAATTCTCACATGTCGCCGGTTCACCGTGGATCTCGGCCGACGTGTGGCAATCCGCACACACCATGCGCCCCTGGCGGAAATGCACGTCACCTTGATAGCCTTCGTTCTTCCCCAGATACTCGTTCCCGACTCGGCTGCCGTGGCAGGCCGTGCAGGTTCTGGACATCGAGGCGCGCTCGACGAACACATGCCCGTCCAACAGACCTCCGCCGACGCTTGCCGGTTGGCTGACGTGGCACTGCCCGCAGGTCGTGTGGCAGCTGGCGCAGTGATTGCCCATCATCTCCTGGATGTGTCCCCATGTTTCAGGATCTTGCGCATCTGATCTCGCTGCCAGGTTGGTCTCGTACCCCTCGAGGGTGTAGTGCAGGCTATCCGTCTGCACTTCGATGAGATTGGGATGGCACGTCCCACAGGAATTCCGAGGATCTTCGCTCGGGTCGGCGATCAGATCGGTGTGAGCGGTTTCCTTCTCGGCATCGTTAACGCCGGCATGACACTTCGTGCAGGCGATCCTTCCGTGCACCGTGTCGGTGTAGGCGTCCATGTCCAGCAGTACTTTTTCCCAGGCCTCCAACGGAGGCACCTCTCCACCTCAACCTTCGCCCGAAGATTCGACTTCGACTGTATCTTCGGCAGCGGCCGTATCGATCAAACGCTGCTTGTCTTCGTGACAGGCAATGCATTGTTCGTCGGCGGGTTCTTCATCGGGCAGCGTCAAGGAGACATTTTCCACCGATGCCAGGGAAGCGATGGTATGGATCTCACTGACAGGGGTTTCTAGTTCCGGCGTGGGCGAACTGGCGAGCTGCGCCTCAGCACGGCACCCCGTGAGGAATGCGAATACTACGACCCCGATCAGCCGGTAGGGCAGTCGATGCCCTGATTTTGGCGCATCGCCAGCGGCGAAGAAGTAAGTTCGAGTCTCGTTCAAAAATAATCCTCTTTCGGCTGCATTTGCGATTTTTTTCACGAACGACCGTCATTAGCAGTATAATAAAAACCGTGGTAAATTCAACATTTAAAACAGGTATTACTTATAGATTTGTCTTGGGATGTAGAATAAGTAAATCCTATGGAGTATTGCCGCTAGGGGGTTGAGAAACTAATACAGTTTGTTAAAATATTCACAAAGGAGTTCGCTCGATGTTGGACGTTCATCAGATCAACGTTTTCCTGATCGCAGCGCAGCAAATGAATTTCTCGCAAGCGGCGCGGCGCTTGCACATGTCGCAGCCCAGCGTGAGCCAGCACATCCAGACATTGGAGCATCATTTTGGCATGCAGTTGTTCGAGCGCCGCGGGCGGCATCTCGCCCTGACCGAAGCGGGTCAGACACTCTTGCCCATGGCGCGACAGTTGGTCAATTTATCCATCCAGATCGAGGAGATGATCGAGTCGCTTCACGGCGAGATCGCCGGACATCTCACCATCGGCTGTTGTACGACGGCCGGCCGCTACTTGTTGCCTAAATTGTTGGCGCGCTTTCGCCAACTCCACCCCGGTGTTCAGGTAACGTGCTACGTCACCGATCAACACACGGCTCTGGAGATGCAGAACGAAGGAAAACTGCACCTGACCGTGGTCAGCGAACGGGCCTATTCCAAGGACATGGAGTTTCGCAAATTCATCACCGATCCGGTGATCCTCGTTGTGCCGCCGGATCACTCGTGGGCGAAACGTGCTTCGATCGCCCCCCAGGATTTGCCGCAGGCAGATTTCATCGTCCGCGAGGAGACGTCGGGCACGCGCCGCGCAGTTGCGCAGGCTTTCACCAACGTCGGTATGAATCCCGACGAATTGAATGTGATCATGACCTTGGGGACGTCTCAAGCGATATCGATCGCGGTGCAGGAAGGCATCGGCGTAGCTTTCCTCACACGGATGGCTGCCAACGATGCGATTCACCGTAGAGATCTCGTGCAGGTTCATGTGGAAGGGATGGAAATATCCCAGGACGTCTGGATTGGACGAAACGTCCATCATCCCGCCACGCGGGCGCAAACTGCGTTTTGGGATTTCGTCAACGATCCAAATAACGAGCTGTTAATCAACTTGCGAAGTGAAGAAGCAGCACAGGCTGTATGCATGATTGCGGATGATGCGGAGGAATTATGAAGAAAAAATGGATCGGAATACCGGGATTGACCTGGCTTATCGCACTTGGAATTCTACTGGCGATCCCGTTGACGGGATTCGCCATGCGCCAGACACCGCAGCTGAACGTTGGGCTCGGAGATCATCAAGCGGCTTCGCAAACTGCGGATGATTGCAGGGAATGCCACCTCGATATCGACGATCACTGGTCGCACAGCCCGCATGCGCATGCTTTCGACGACTCCTTTTTCCAAGAGCGCTGGTCGGGAATGGGCGAACCCGGAGAGTGCCTGGTCTGTCACACCACGAATTATCAACAGACGACCGGCGATTATTCCGCCGCGGGCGTTTCTTGCGAAGCCTGTCACGCTGGAACTCCTGAAAATCACCCCCCGGAGCCGGTTCCCATCCTGGCCGATACGGAGTATTGCGGCATTTGCCACACCACCACGCTTGGTGAGTGGCGGCTGACCGGGCACGCCGGTGCGATGGTGGGATGCATGGATTGTCATGATCCGCATAGTCAACAAGCCTTGTTTGAAGTCAGCGATGACCTGTGTATCAATTGCCACGAGCAGGACATGGGTCCTTACCTGGAAGACCTGCACATCCAGAAAGACATCGGATGTGTGGATTGCCATAAGTTGGTGATCCCGCCGGAAGAAATCCCCGAAGATGGGATCGTGCCAACCGGCCACAGCTTCACCATTACACCTGCTACCTGCGTCGCCTGCCATACGGATGCGCTGCATGCCGGTTTCTCGCTGCCGGGATACGAGGAGGGTGCCAAAGGTACGCAGGAAACCACCGAAGCAGGTGTAGAACCATCTCCCGAGATGCAAAAGACGGAGATCTCCCCGGGTGCCCGCTCGGAGCAGCTCGAGCGCGACCTCGAAACCACACGCGCCGCGCTGGCCAGCCGCAGTATGACGTTCTGGTTCCAGGGCGGCGTCGTGGGACTCGTACTCGGTGGAACGACGGCCTGGATCGTCGCCAACAACGTCCGCCGCGGGCGCAAGGAGCGAGACGATGACGAAACGTAAGAAGGATCCAGCGCTGCTCACCCGACGCGATGCGGCCAAGATCATTGGCGCTACCGGTGCGACCTTTGCCATCACGCAAATCATCACCTCGGGGCCGCTCTCGCCGGAGGCTGTGGAGGGTATTGGTCGATCCACTCATGAGCAGGGTGCCGCGGCCGATCGCGGGCACGAGTGGCACATGGTGATCGACCTGAGCACCTGCATCGGTTGTCAGTACTGCATCTGGGCCTGTCAGGCGGTAAACGCTGTGCCCGACGATCGCATGCGTTGGAATGTCGGATTCTCGGAACAGACCGAAGGTGGGACGGATTTTTATATGACGCGTCCCTGTCTGCATTGCCGGGAAGCGCCGTGCGTCAAAGTGTGCCCGGTGGGCGCCACATGGGTGCGCGAAGACGGCATCGTGGTGATGGACTACGAGCGCTGCATCGGATGCCGCTACTGCGAGGTGGCCTGTCCCTACGATGTACGCCGTTTCAATTGGGGAGACGCCATCACAGAAAACCGCTACCAGCCGACTTGGGGAGAAGCCGAAGTCGAGCCGCGCCCGCGGGGCGTGGTCGAAAAATGTACCTTCTGCGTGCATCGCATTGACCGGGCCTTGGAATACGGCTTGACGCCGGGAGTCGATTTGCATGCCTCTCCCGCCTGCGTCGAGGTCTGCCCGGTCAACGCGCGCATTTTCGGTGACATCCTCGACCCCGAGAGCCCGGTATCAAAATACCTGGCGCAAAATGAGACGTTCCGCTTGCGTGAAGATTTCGGCACCGAACCCAAAGTGCATTACGTACGGCCAGAACGGGAGGTTTGATATGGCTTTGCGACAGCTCTCTTTCAAACGTCCGTCGATCAAGCCCCTGACGATATGGTTGGCCAGTTTGGGGCTGCTTTTACTCGTAGGAGCCGCCGGCGCCTTGCGCACCTTCGCCAAAGGGCTTCAAGTGACCGGTCTCTCGGACCAGGTGCCATGGGGTTTGTGGATCACGATCGATCTCTCGGCGATCGCCCTCGGGGCGGGAGCATTCACGTTTTCGGCAGTGGTTTATGTTTTTCGCATCGAGCGATTCGAACCGATCGCCCGACCCGCGGTATTCGTTGGTTTTCTGGGATACTCTTCGGCCATGATCGCGCTGGCTTTAGACATCGGCCGGCCGGATCGCTTCTGGCATCCGCTGGTTTTCTGGAACGTGCATTCCGTCCTCTGGGAGATCACCTGGTGTGTGGTGCTCTATTCGTCGGTGTTGGTAGTTGAATTCTTGCCGGTGTTGTTCGAAAGCGCGCTCTTCGATCGCTGGCCCTGGTTGCGGGATTGGGGTCACAAGCTGCACAGGGCGACACCGATCGTGGCGATCCTGGGAATGGCGCTCTCCTTGCTTCATCAGTCCTCATTGGGCGCCACCTACGGGGTGCTATCGGGAAGGGCGATCTGGTTTAAACCCTCCTTACCCATTCTCTTCATCTTGTCGGCGGTATCCAGCGGCATTGGCCTGACTTTACTGGTGACGATTCTGGTCGGGAAATTCCAGCAAACTCGTTTTCTGCGTCTCGACCTGCAGCGGGAAATCTCGCGTTTCCTCGGCTACGCGCTGCTGGCCTATCTCTACCTTAAACTCTGGGATTGGGCGGCGACGTCGTATTACAGCCATGCACCGGGGACGGCGCAATCCCTGGCGCGCTTGAATGCCACCACGCCTTACACGCCGACCTTCTGGCTGTTGGAAATCGCACTCGGTGCGCTCCTGCCGCTGATCGTGATGCTCGTGCCGCGCTTGCGCCGCGACGATCGCTGGGTGATCGCCGCCTGTGCTTTTGTGGTCGTGGGCGTGATCGTCAACCGCTGGAACACGACTTTGTCGGGTCTTGTCGCTCCACCGGATTGGTCTCCTGGCGTGTTGGGAACGGGTGCCGTCGCATCCTACCTGCCTTCGATGACTGAGGTCGCGGTAGGGTTGGGAATCCTGGCCTATGCGTTGACCATGTTCACCTTGGGTGTCAAATACCTGCCTGTCTTTCGGGAGATATCGGGGGACGAATAGACGACGATTGGCTTCGTCTACCGGATTGAACCACGGCTGCGCTGCTCAGTCTGCGTCGCCTGAGGTGAGGGTGGTATTTTTCCCGCAGATCAACTGCCAATGACATGTGTCCAAGGATTGGGATATGATGTATCCTCCTTGATAGTTGGATCGATAGTATTCGGTTTTCAATCAAGCGGACAGGGTTTCCAACAATGGCCTATAAGGATGTAGATGCAATCTCTGTAGATGTCGGCTCCAAACTGCGCGAAATGCGCGAAGCACGTGGTCTATCGATTCGGGCGCTGGCGCGTAAGAGCGGGCTTTCCGCCAACGCTTTGAGTATGATCGAGCGCGGGCGCAGTTCGCCTTCTGTGAGCACGCTTTACAAGGTTGCGGATGCACTCGAAGTTCCGATCACCGATATGTTTCGCGGTCAATCCGATCTCGGTGAAATCGTCTACTGCAAGGCTGCGGCGCGAACGCGCGTTCCTTTCACGCGTGGTGTGTGGGAAGGATTGGGGGGTGAACGCTTTGTCGGTCGGGTGGAGCCCTTCGCGCTTACCCTGGACAGCGGCGCCAGCAGCGGCCCGCATGCAATGATTCACAGTGGGCATGAGTTCGTCCTGTGTCTGCGAGGTCAATTGGAGTATCGCCTCGAGAACGAGACGTATCTCTTGGAGCCCGGGGACAGTTTACTTTTTTCTTCCCAGCTGAAACACCGCTGGCGCAATCCTGGTCCGCTGGTGACGGACGCCGTCTTCGTACTCTCCGGATTCGAAGAAGGAGAGCAACCGGGAGAACACCACCGCCTTCAAGCCGATCTGGAAGACCAGGATACAGATTAGGCGTACTGCCGCCCCCCCAAAAAAACTTCATCGAACGGACTTTCATTCCGCTCTCTGAATTTGGAAGCGAATAGGGGAACAAACGTTCGAAAACGCTTGACGAATCGAACAATTGTGCTATACTGTACCCGAACGTATGTTCTTTATCTCGAGAGGGAGGATGGTGCTGTGGCGAAAACGAACGGTCGTAACAATGGATCGGAAGATACGCAAGAACAGCGATTGGAAGTATTGTCCCAAGCAATTCAAGAGATCACGAAACGATATGGAGATGGAGCCGTCATGCGTTTGGGCGAATCGAAACACCTGGTTGTCGACACGATTCCCACAGGATCGCTGGCTTTGGATTTGGCGCTCGGTGTAGGTGGAATTCCCCGCGGCCGGGTTACTGAAATCTACGGTCCCGAATCGTCGGGGAAGACGACGCTCTGCCAGCATATCGTCGCCGAGGCGCAAAACCAGGGTGGCGTGTGCGCGTACGTGGACATGGAGCACGCCCTGGATCCCCAGTATGCCGCCCGCTGCGGTGTGGATGTGGATAATCTGTACATTTCCCAACCCGACATGGGCGAGCAGGCGCTGGAGATCACCGAGACGTTGGTGCGCAGCGGGGCGGTGGATGTCATCGTGATCGACAGCGTCGCCGCACTCGTACCCCGCGCCGAGATCGAAGGAGACATGGGCGACGCACACATGGGCATGCAAGCTCGCTTGATGAGCCAGGCGCTGCGTAAGCTGAGTGGTGCGATCAAGCAGACAAACACAGCCGTGATCTTCACCAATCAGCTGCGGCAAAAGATCGGGATCATATTTGGCAATCCCGAGACCACGACGGGCGGCAGGGCGTTGAAATTTTACGCCTCCGTGCGCCTGGACATGCGCCGTGCCGAAAGTATCAAGGTCGGCCAGGACATCGTAGGGAATCGTGTACGCGTTCGAGTTGTAAAGAACAAGGTCGCGCCGCCGTTCAAGGTGGCCGAATTCGACATTATGTATGCCGAGGGCATTTCTAAAATGGGAGATATCCTGGACCTGGGTGTGGAGCTGGAGTTGATCGACAAACGTGGCTCGTATTATTCCTATGGGGAAACCCGATTGGGTCAGGGCCGAGAGAACGCCAAGGATTTCCTGCGCAAGAACCTTCCGATGGCTCAAGAGCTTGAAAATGAGATTCGCAAAGCCGCCGGTCTCGAATCAACGCTGAGCGCTGAACCGATTCCCGTGGAAGAATTTTCTGCAGAAGAAGCACTGCCGCTTGAGGAAGTAAATGTCTGATCGATACTGCCGAGTATCCTAGAGGCGCTTTGAGGAATTGTAGAATAATGAGTTGGAAGAAAGGTGGAAATGGAAAATCCATCGGCATTAATTGTTATTGATGTTCAATCGGGATTATTTGACGGTGGCGATATTCCTTATAAGGGAAATGAACTACTGAAGACCATTAATGAACTAATCGAAAAAGCAAGAATTTCACACACTCCCATCATTTTTATTCAGCACAATGGAGAGGAAGAGGATAGTCCGCTCTACCCGAATACAGATGGCTGGCAAATTCATCCCGCATTAGGAAATCGTGAAGAGGATGTTTACGTTCAGAAGAGCCATCCCGATTCTTTCCAAGATACGAGCTTGCAGAAAGAATTGGAATCGCGTGGAATTCGGAAATTGATCGTTGCCGGACTGCAAACGGAATACTGCATTGATACGACATGCAGAAGAGCATACAGCCTTGGATATGAAGTCATCCTTATTGAAAACGGTCACAGCACATACGATTCTGAAAATCTCAGTGCTGAACTAATCATTGCTCATCACAATCAAGTATTAAGCAGTTGGTTTGTAACGTTGGAAGATGCAAATGAAATCGCCTTTCCTGCGTAAAACAATGTCTTTGAAGATAGCAGCCTCCGATCGTTAATCGTTAGCTGGAATGTCGGAAGGAACCTCGGGGATTCTGCCACTGAGTGACGTTCGCGTGCGTAACTCTTTCTGGAAAGGTGGCGGTGCAGTGTGTCGTCCGATCCGTTATGTGGATCGGACGACCGCTTGTTTCCTCGAAGCTTCTATTTCGACTCTGTGTGGTATGTTTGATCTCTGCGAGGCGTTGGGGCCAGAGATCGCACTTGGGTGAAAGCGACTCCTTGGCTATAATCGGTTGGATGAAGAAAGTAGCCGCTGTGCAGACTCTGGTCCTGAGCGCGATCTTGCTGACTCTTGTGCTGCCATCCTGCGCATCGAAACCCGAACCATATGCAACGCTTGAGTGGACCTCGCAGCCATTTCCCACACTGACACCGAACCCCAACTTTGTATCGCCCTCGGGTTCATCCTCGGGAGTTGAAACATCCGGGCAGGCTTGTGAGAATGATGCGCGTTTCCTCGAAGATCTCACTTTCCCCGATGGTCAGGTCGTGGTACCGGGCCAGATATTCGATAAACGTTGGTCCGTTCAAAACACTGGCAGCTGCGATTGGGCTTCGGACTACCGCTTGGTACATCTTGGACAAGATGAATTCGATGCGCCGGAAACCGTGGCGCTCTATCCTGCCCGAGCAGGAACGAACGCCGTCTGGCAGGTCGACCTTCAAGCGCCGCGGAAAGTCGGCCAGTATGTTAGTCAATGGCAAGCTCAAGCGCCGGATGGCTCGCCATTTGGTGACGTGGTCTACATTTTAATTTCTGTGGAAAGTCCTACACCCACGCCGACTGCAACGCCGCTCGTTTCCCCCACACCCACACCATAAAGCGAAACCGGCTTCCATACTATTAATTCGGAAGCCGGTATAAAACTCATTTGGTAGATAAAAATTTCTACGTTCCCTCTTCCCAGGAGGTGAGGTACTTCTCCTGTTCTTTGGACAACGTGTCAATTTTAATGTTCATCGATTCCAGTTTCAAGCGAGCGATTTCGCGATCGATGTCTTCCGGGATAGTGTAGACGCGATTCTCAAGTTCCTCGCCGTGCTGGATGATGTATTCGAGCGAGAGCGCCTGGTTGGCGAAGGACAGGTCCATCACGCTGGCAGGATGTCCTTCGGCGGCGGCCAGATTGATCAGACGCCCCTCGCCGAGCAGGTTGATGGTACGGCCGTCCTTGAGCACGTATTGGTCGATAAATTCACGCGGCTTATGCACCTCGCTGGACATCTTCTCCAGGGCGGGGATGTTGATCTCCACGTTGAAATGCCCGGAGTTGGCCACAATGGCGCCGTCTTTCATTACTTCGAAATGATGCTTGTCGATGACGTTGATGTCGCCGGTGAGCGTGCAGAAAATGTTTCCGATGGACGCGGCTTCGATCATAGGCATGACCCGAAAGCCATCCATCACCGCCTCGAGCGCCGTCAGGGGTTTGACTTCCGTGACGATCACGTTCGCACCCATGCCGCGTGCCCGCATGGCCAGCCCCCGCCCGCACCAACCGTAGCCGGCTACCACGAATGTCTTACCAGCCAGAAGGATGTTGGTGGCACGTACGATGCCGTCGATCGTGGATTGACCCGTGCCGTAGCGGTTGTCGAAGAAGTGTTTGGTCATGGCGTCGTTGACGGCGATGACCGGATACTTCAATGCGCCTTCATTGGCCATAGCACGCAGGCGGATGACTCCCGTGGTGGTTTCTTCCGTTCCGCCTCTTACCTCTGCAAGCAGTTCGTTGCGGTCCTTGTGCAAGGTGCTGAGCAGATCGGCTCCGTCGTCCATGGTCATGTTAGGTTTGACGTCCAGCGCGGCGTGAATGTGTTTGTAGTAGGTGTCGTTGTCCTCGCCCTTGATGGCGTAAACAGGGATCTCGTCGTGGGTGACCAGGGATGCGGCCACGTCGTCTTGCGTGGAGAGTGGATTGGAGGCGCACAGCACGACGTCTGCGCCGCCTTTTTGCAAGGTGCGCATCAAATTTGCCGTTTCCGTGGTAACGTGCAGGCAGCCGGAAACGCGCACCCCCTTCAGCGGCCGCTCTTTCTCGAAGCGTTCACGCACCTGGCGTAGAACGGGCATTTCTTGATCGGCCCAGTTGATCCTTCGCCGGCCACCTTCGGCCAGACTGATGTCTTTAATATCGAACTCCGAACTCATGCTATTCTCCGTGTTTTGAAATTGCATCGCGCTACGCAAGAGATGGCTCGCGACGCCCGGTTATCTTACCACGCATATGCTTCGGGAGCCTCACCATCTGGGCCGGGCCAAATTTCGTCCAACTTATCGAGAGTCTCAGAGTCCAGTTGGATCGATAGTGAATGGACGTTCCCCTTAAGTTGTGCTGAGGTCCGTGGTCCGATGATCGGCGCCGTAACGACGGGATTGTGCAGCATCCAGGCCAGAGCCACGTCGGCGGGTTCTTCTCCCAGGTCTTTACACAGGGCTTCGTATTTCTCCAGCGCTTCTCGATTTTCCTCGATCGACTGCTGCACGTGGTCCGCAGCACGACGGCCTTCCTTGGCTTTTTTCAAGGCGCCGCCCAGCATGCCTCCGGCAAGCGGGCTCCAGGGGATAAGACCCAGCCCGTACTCACGGCAGGCTGGAATCACTTCGAGTTCGATCGTGCGGTCTTTCAGATTATAGAGACTTTGTTCCGAGACAAGTCCCATAAAATTGCGCGCCCGCGCAGCGCATTGCGCCTGAGCGATGTGCCAGCCGGCGAAATTGCTGCTGCCGACATAAAGTACTTTTCCCTCGCGCACCAATTGTTCCATCGCCTGCCAGATCTCCTCCCAGGGTGTGTTGCGATCGATGTGATGCATCTGGTAGAGATCGATGTGATCGGTTTGCAAGCGTCGCAAGCTTCCCTCGCAGGCGCGGCGGATGTGAAGGGCGGAGAGATGACCTTCGTTGGGCCAATCTCCCATCTTGCCGTAGACCTTCGTGGCCAGCACGATTTTTTCACGCCGGCCGCCACCCTGGGCCAGCCAGCGCCCGATAATCTGCTCCGTGACGCCTTCGCCGGTCTTCCAGCCGTAGACGTTGGCCGTGTCGAAGAAGTTGATGCCGGCATCCAGCGCTTCGTCCATGATCTTGAAACTGGGCGTTTCGTCGGTTTCGGGCCCGAAGTTCATCGTGCCGAGACACAGGCGGCTGACCTTGAGTCCTGTGCGTCCGAGTTGTGTATATTCCATGATCTTTCACTCCTTCCAATACGCGATCCTACAATCTATGAAGTTATTGTACCTGAAGCGTAAAATCGGTTTACGTCTTGTCAAGTGGTGTAAATTCCGTATGCTTCCTCAGCTGCATTGAGTCGCGATTTTCACCTCTAATGGACTGGAGCCAATCGTAACGGTGCTGGCTCCGCACTAATCAACTGCTCTGGCTCGAAGAGTTTTCGCATCGACTCCTTACTGAAGTAGCGCCTCCCAACTTGCCACTCATCACTGACTTCCATCAGGACAGATCCCACCAGGCGGATCACCGATGCCTCATCCGGGAACACACCCACAACATTCGTGCGCCGCTTGATCTCCTTGTTGAGGCGTTCTAGCGGATTGGTCGAGTAGATCCGTATCCAATGCTAAGATCGTAACGGAGATCATGCTCGATCAACTCCGTAAAAGACGTCCGTAATCGTTTCAGCGTCAAAGCCCATTTGCACACGGCCGGGCACTCGATTGGTGAATTATCCGAAGAAGATCTCTGCGGGTGTTTTGGACGTGGTTATCCGCCTATATCCAAGAGGTCTGCCCAGCCCTCTCTAATTGCTTGACAATGAGACGCACATCCTGCACGCTATCCTTCGAGCAGACGAGTAGCGCATCTTCCGTGTCGACGATCACCAGGTTTTCTACACCGATTGTCGCAATCA
>CAYYVY010000017.1:0-53075 GCA_964475265.1 uncultured Anaerolineaceae bacterium
CTACTGCCTTACCACTTGGCGACACCCGCGTCTTCGCTGCGGATTATAGAAGTCGCAAAGGGGGTTGTCAAGCAAGATGCCGTCGTAAACGGTTGAGTGCCATGCTTATGGCCCACTGCGCGGCATACACAGGAGGACCGCCGTATGTGCGTGCCAGGGTTTCGTTTCCCACCGGTGAGTTGATCAGGATCGTACAAAGATGACGCACACCTTCTGCAGTCAAATGCAAACCCATGCCGAGGCGCGTGTGATATGAAAGCTGCAAGCGGCTGAGCGCGGCGGCTAATTCATCGGAGTCCTCGACCTGGGTCAATACCTGGCCGCAGACAAACGGTTCCTCCAGCGGCGAAAGCGCTGCGGAAAGCGCACCATTCGTTCCACACTCGACGGTCACGAGCTGCAGTTGATAGGCCGCTACGCGAGCCAGGGTGGCGGCTTCCAGGGAGTGCTCGTCGATGCCGTATACATGTTCACCCAAACGCTGCCGGATCGTCGTTTCGAATTTCCAGATCAACTCGTCTGCTTGATCAACCGTTTTGGCCTTCGCCGTGATACGCACATCGACCCGTCCGGGATGCGCGGCCAGACCGACGGTTGGGTTGCTGAATTTTTCGAGGTCCTCGAGGCGGCTGTCAACGGCGGATTCCCCCAAGCCGGATGTATGAATGATGCGGGTTTTAATCAAGCCCTGCGGATTAAATTTTTCACGCAGATAGGGAATGGCATAATTCTTCAGCCCGTGCTCCATTTCGGCCGGCACGCCTTGAAGGGCAAAAATAACCGACGCCGCGCTTTCGATTAAAAACCCCGGCGCCGTGCCGATTGGGTTGTCGATGGCGATGGCGTCTTGCGGCAGTTGTGCCTGGCGGCGGTTGTTCTCCGTCGGCCGGCGTCCGAAGCGGGCGAAACGTTCTAAAATTTGCTGCCACAATTCGGGGCGGAATTCGAGCGCTCGATCGAGGGCCAGCGAAATGCCTTCCCGCGTGACGTCGTCGATCGTAGGGCCCAGACCGCCGGTAGTGATGACGACTTGTGCGCGTCGGGTGCTCTCGCGAACGACCTCGGCGATTCTTTCCGTGTTATCGCCGACGGTAATCGTGCGGAAGACGTCGATGCCAATCTCACGCAGCGCTTGCGCGATAGTGTGTGTATTGGTGTCGACGATTTCGCCCAGGAGTAATTCAGTGCCAATCGAGATGATCTCTGCTTGCATGAGCTCCACTTGAAAACGTGCCGCTACCGAGCTGAAACGCCATGCCCCTACGACTATTATAGCCACAAGAATCGATTTACGTTCCACGAATCCTGTACAATGGTATCGCTTTCGTTATCTAGTGGGAGTTCGTTTTTCAATGCGATCACACGAATTGGGCAAATGGGGTGAAGACGTTGCCGTAGAATATCTTCAATCGATGGGCCTTGTCCTTTTGGATCGCAATTGGCGTTGTGAGGAAGGGGAACTCGACATCGTGGCTTTAGACGGCGAGGTCGTCGTCATCGTGGAAGTGCGTACGCGCAGCTCAGATGCTTACGGCGCGCCCGAAGAAAGTCTGACCCCTCGAAAACGCCGGCATCTGCAGAAAGCAGCGCTTGCGTATCTGCAAGATAAAGAACGCCTCGAGGACGTTTGGCGGATCGACGTTGTTGCCATCGAGGCGTCTCGCGATGGCCATGTGGACCGGATCGAACACTACGCAAACGCGATCGAGGGGGAGCGGGAATCGTGAACCTGGAAAACAAGGTCGTGACTATTTTCGGACCCACGGCTGTGGGCAAGACCGAAGCGGCAATATACGCAGCCGAGAAATTACCGGCGGAAATCATCTCCGTCGATTCGCGCCAGATCTATCGGGGCATGGACATCGGTACAGCAAAACCGACGCACCAACAACGAGCCCGAGTGCCTCACCATCTCATCGATGTGGCCGATCCCGAGCATCCCTGGTCACTAGTCGACTACTGCGAGGCCGCTTTGGCGGCAATCGATGCGATTCACGCGCGCCAACGTCTGCCGCTGCTCGTGGGAGGCACGGGTCAATATTTTGCGGCCATTTTGGAGGGCTGGCAGCCGCCGCCGCAAGAATCTGATCCAGAATTGCGGCGCGAATTGGAGGCGTTTGCAGAGGCGCACGGATCCCAGGCGCTGCACGAAAGGCTGCGAGAAATCGATCCGCAATCGGCGCAGCGCATCGATCACCGCAACGTTCGGCGCGTAGTTCGCGCTTTGGAAATCTGTCAAGTCAGCGGTACGCCGGCGAGCAGTATGCGCAGAAAGAAACCGCCTCCCTTCGACGTGCTGCGAGTTGGGTTAACCATGCCGCGCAAGGAATTGTATGCACGCCTCGACGCGCGCATCGAGGCGATGATGGCGGCGGGATTTGTCGAGGAAGTCGAGCAGTTGTTTGCTAAAGGCCTGCTTCCGGATAGTCCGACCATGTCCGCCATCGGCTACCGGCAAATCGGAGCATATTTACAGGGAATAATAACCCTGGACGAGGCCGTTGTGCGCATACGGCGTTTGACGCGGCAGTTCGTGCGCAGGCAGGCGAATTGGTTTAAAGCCGCTGATGCGCAGACACATTGGATCTCTGCAGGCCCGGATGCCGGTGGGGAAGTGGCTTTTTTGATCAAGCGTTGGTATACGGGGACCGATTAGAAGGAACTGAACACCAGAAATAAAAGCGCGGATATCCCGGCCGTGATCGGGATGGTAAACAGCCAGGCCGTCAGCATTTCGCCCAACACCTGCCAGCGAACCATGTTCGCCCGATGACCCGCGCCGACGCCTACGATGGCGGAGCTCATAACTTGTGTCGTACTGACCGGGCCGCCGAATATGGCTGCACTGAGGATAACCACAGACCCCGCAACCTGAGAGGCGAAGGCATGCACGGGGCGGATACGGAAAATCTTGCCCCCAAGTGTGCGGATCAAACGCCAGCCTCCGATCGCAGTTCCCAGGGCAATTGAAGCTGCGCTTATGGTGATGACCCACAACGGGACTTCGAATGCCGATAATTTGCCCATAAGAACAAGTCCGAGGGTGATCACACCCATAGTTTTCTGAGCGTCGTTCGCGCCGTGGCTCAATCCCAGGCCGAGCAGCGTTAACACCTGAACGCGTCGAAAAAGCAGGTTGACTTTCGGTGTAGCTTTACGGAACAGCCAGAGAATGAGTCGAATGAAGACGAAGCCGACGATCATTCCCAGTAAGGGGGAAATCAGCAGCGTGAGGATGATCTTTAATAATCCGCCGAGTCGAACGACGTTAAGACCGCTATCCAGAATAGCGGCACCCAAGAGGCCGCCGATCAACGCGTGGGAGGAAGATGACGGAAGACCGAAATACCAGGTCAGCAGATTCCAGATAATAGCTGCGCTAAGCGCGGACAATACCACATTAAGATTGATGGCGTTGGTATCGAGTAAACCTTCACCAACGGTCTTGGCGACGGCGACGCCAAACAAGAATGGACCGATGAAGTTCGTCAATGCAGAGAGTATAAAAGCTGTTCTGGGGCGTAGGGCGCGGGACGAAATTACACCTGCAACGATGTTGGAGCTATCGTGCATACCGTTGAGGAAGTCGAATACCAATGCCAATGCCAACAGAGTGTAAATCAAGGTGCGTATGCCTTTGGGTAAGCAGCTTGTATGCCGCTTTTGAGATGATTGTATCGGTAAAACCCAGCGAAGGCGATTCTCAACGCAGCGCTGGACCCGTTTACCACATCGAGCGTAGGCGAAACGCTCAGCGAATTCGGGCAGGCAATTTCGGCTCGGTAAACGATGCGCCGATGCGATGGATGGCTAAAATGGTCAATGTGATGGCCAATCCCGGGGCGAGGACTAACCAGGGCGCTTCAATGAGAAACGCACGGCCATTGTTGAGGATCGCTCCCCAATCCGGCAAGGATGGATCGCCGGCAAGACCCAGAAACGTCAGCGTCGTGACTCCCATGAATGCCCACGCATAATGGGTCGTTGCGAGGGAGACAATGTGTCCCGCTGCATTTGGGAGCAGGTGACGAATGGCGATGTGCAGTCGGCTCCCTCCCAGCGCTTCTGCGGCGTATACGTATTCCTTTTCCATCAACTGCAGGCTGAGTGTGCGCACCACACGGGCGAAAGCAGGCG
This sequence comes from uncultured Anaerolineaceae bacterium, assembly GCA_964475265.1. Lineage (GTDB taxonomy): Bacteria > Chloroflexota > Anaerolineae > Anaerolineales > E44-bin32 > WVZH01. The sequence continues at coordinate 4,138 of CAYYVY010000017.1, forward strand.
CACCACCCAGACCGATGGCGAGTATGACAGTTGTGAGGCCGGGTCCGAAGCCGGCTACGAGGAGCATGGCAAGCAGCAGCGCAGGAACGGAGAGAGCGGCGTTGATCACGGCCGATATGAGACGATCGATCAGCCCACCAGAAACCGCGGCGGCGAATCCCAGAAGGCTTCCGAGGGACAAGGTCAGCAGCGCGGCAAGCATCGAAGCGCCGGGACTGATGCGGCATCCGTACAGCAGCCGCGACCAGAGGTCGAAGCCCAGTCCATCGGTGCCGAGTGGAAAATGCTCACGGGGTGAAAGCAGCGGTTCAGCAATGGGGTGGTAGGGATTCGCAGGAGCGATGAGCGGGGCGAAGACGGCCAATCCTACGATGATCACCAGCCAGCTGAGTGCAAGTAGATCCGCAGCACGTTTCATCAAGCGCGCCTCCGCAGACGGGGGTCGATGGCGAACGAGAGCAGATCGGCGATAATGTGACTCAGCGTGTAGAAGATGGCGACGACGGCAACGATTCCCTGTGCGATGGGAAAATCCCCATCCAGGATCGAATCAATTAATAATCTACCGAGGCCTGGACGGGCGAATATGGTTTCCGTGATCACAGTCCCGGAAAGCAAGAATGCGGCTTGGAGGGCGCACATGGAGATTGCCGGTGGAAGCGAGGGCTTTAGTGCATGCCACAGGTAGCGCAGGCCGCTTTGTATTCCTCGTGCTTGCACAGCGAGCATGTACGGTTTGCGCATACTGTCCCGCAGCCCGGCCTGGACGACGCGGGCAATACCACCGGCCGTCGCAAATCCAAGCACGAGCGCAGGAAGAACGAGGTGTTGGATCGGTCGTACCGATCCTTCGGGAAGATAGCTGTAGCCGCTGCGCAGAACGTACAGGGCGAGAATGCCTGTGAAGGTGACCGGAAGAGCCGTCGCCAGTCCCGTAAGCAGGATGGAGAGTTTCCCCGCACAATGATGTTCCTTCCAGGCCGAAAGAATACCCAATACGAAGCCCAATACGACGGCAATCAATAGACCGGCCAGAGCCAGCTCCAAAGTCGCCGGCAGCTGAGAGAGTATTTCCTGGCTGACGGATCGCCGTGTGTAAAGCGAAACGCCAAGATCGCCGCGGATGAAGCCGGCCAGGTAACGCAGGTACTGCAGATGCAGTGGGGCATCGTATCCGAGACTGAGGCGCAAGGCTTCGATTTGCGCTCGTGTCGCCAGTCCGCGGCTGAGCAGGCCCGAGAGCGGATCGCCAGCTGCGAGACGCAGCGCAAAAAATGTAACACTTACCGCCGCCCAGGCGGTGATAAGGCCTTCGAGCAGCCGGCGGACGACCGTTCTTAGGGCGCTAGTTTCAGGTCGATGAGTAAAGGAAACCATCCTTGGGCTGAGAAGTGTAAACCTTGTAAGCGATTGTTGGTGACAACGAGATTGACGTAATCCCGAATCGGAATCAGCAGCGCTTGATCGCGTATCCGTGTGGCTGCCGCTGCATACAGCCCCCAACGAAGTTCAGTGTCCAGGGTGGCTTGGGCAGCTTGGGTGAGTAAGCCGTCCAGCTCCGCATCGGTAAAGCCGCTCCAGTTGTAGAAACCGTCGCTGGTGTAGAACGGGCGCAGCAGATCGGGGTCCGAATCGAACAGGTTGATGCCGATCAGATGATACTCCCCTGCGGCCTGCGCTTCGTTGAGCGGGCCGAACCCCGGGGCGATCTCGAGTTCGACGGTGGCGCCCACTTTTTCCCATGCAGCGCGCAGCAGCTGGGCGACTTCCGAATTCAAACCCCATGACGGCGCAACGATTTGTATTTGCAGCGGCTCATCTTCCCGGCTGCGGATTCCGTCGCCGTCGTCGTCTCGCCATCCGGCTGTGTCCAGAAGATCCACAGCGCGTTCCGGGTCGTAATCCGGGAAGGGCGAATCGGCCGTGTATCCTTTCGTCACGGCAGTCAGGGGAGCGTTCGCAACCGGGGAATACGCGCCAAAGATCGTCGCAACGATCTCGGGGCGGTCCACGGCGGCGATGAGCGCCTGGCGCACACGCACGTCGTCGGTCGGTGCGCGTTGGGTGTTGAACATGAACTGCAGCGGCTGGCCGGGTATGGCGATGGGATGCAGCTCGAAATCCTCGCCGGAGTCCAGTCTGGCGGCATCGAGGTGGGGCACCTCGCCGATCACATCGACCTCACCGCTTTCCAGCGCCAGAGCGCGCGTGGCGGAATCCTCGTAAAAACGAAAGACGATTGTATCGATCGAAGCCTTCTCCTGGTCGTAAATCGAGGGAGCCCATTGGTAATCATCGTAGCGGGTGATGGTCAGGTGATCGTTGGGCACGTATTCGACGAAGCGGTACGGGCCGCTGCCGACCTGGTGAAATTGGTATTCGCTCGGTCCCCAGGTTTCGAGAGCGAGCGGAGAGGCCATGCCCAGATAGACCTGCGAGAGAGCGTCGAGCAGCGGAGCATAGGGTTCATCGAGACGGAAAACGACGCTGTACTCGTCGAGTTTGTCCACGCTCGCCAACGGGCCCAGCATGAGGGCGGCTTTAAACGAGTGATGATCGGGATTGGTGGTGTATTCGACGTTGGCGATCACCGCCTCGGCGTTGAACGGTGTGCCGTCGTGGAACGTGACGTCGTGGCGCAGATAGAAGGTATACGTCAGTGCGTCATCGCTGATGGTCCAGCGTTCGGCAAGGCCGGGGACGAATTCGCCGCTGGCGGGATCTTGGAAGACCAGGGTGTCGTACACCGAGCTGAGCGGGATGCCGAGTTCGGCTGAGGCGTTCAGATGCGGGTCGATTCCGGACGGCGCCAAGGTGAGGCCGTAGACGATGGAATTCGCTTCCTTCGAGCCGGAACAGGCGTATAAAATCAGTGCGCAGAAAAGGATGATGAGTGGTTTAAAAATTTTTTGTGTCATGGTTATCTTGGATGGGCGAGGATCATTGCACCTACGAGTCCGGCATCGTCGCCCAAAGCCGCAGGGACGATGCGCAATCCTTCCAGGTATGCCGGGTGGATGATGTATTTCCGTAATGCAGCGCGGATGGGTTCGAATAAGGGCTCTCCGATCTGTGAAACCCCTCCACCGAGGACGAATATCTCGGGATTGAAAGTGTGAGCCAGATTGGCCAGGTGGTTGCCCAGGATGTCGCCGGTTTCCTCGAGCGTTTCGAGGGCGAGCAAGTCGCCTTCGTTGGCGGCGCGGCCGATGTCTTCGGCGCGTATCGAACCTTCGCTTTCGAATTTCTCGCGCAGCGACGATGCCTGGCCAGACTCCAGTTTTTTCATCGCACGCCGGGCGATGGCCGGGCCCGAGGCGAGTGCTTCCACGTGACCGGATTGACCGCAGCCGCACGGCGGACCGTCGAGGGTGATGCTGATGTGCCCCAGTTCTCCCGCCAGGCCGCGGACTCCCGTAATCAGCTGTCCCGCACTGATGATGCCGCCGCCGATGCCCGTGCTCAAAGTCAGATAGACGAGATGATCCGTTCCGATTCCGGCGCCGAAACGCCACTCCCCGAGAGCGGCCATGTTGGCGTCGTTGCCCAGGGCGATGGGGCAGTCGAAGTATGCTTGCATGCGATCGACGAAAGCGAAGTTTTCCCATCCGGGGAGATTCGGGGCTTCGAGCACTACACCCGTCGCCGGATCCAAAGGTCCCGGTGCGCCGATGCCGATGCGTATGTCGCGGACATTCACGTCGCTTGGAATTTGAGATTCGATGGCCTTCGAAATACGCTCGATGACCGCATCCGGACCTTCAGCAGCCAGGGTTTCGACCTTCGTCTGCGTTGCGGGGGTCGCCACAAAAGTCGGGAAGTACGCCGCCCGGATGTGCGTGCCGCCGAGGTCAACCGCAACGATGTGAGACATGCGGCGAGTATAACATAGACGCTTGATGTTTGAACGGGCAGCGCTTAGAATGCAACTGACATGAGCGACAAGGCCACCCCGGTTCGCAAACAGTATCTCGAGATCAAGAAGCAGTATCCCGATGCGATTCTCTTCTTCCGCTTGGGGGATTTCTACGAGACCTTCGATGAAGACGCAGAAATCACCTCCAGGGAATTGGACATCGTGCTTACCTCGCGCAACGTAGCCAAGGGAGCGCGCGTACCCATGGCCGGCATCCCCCATCACGCCGCCGAGAATTACCTCGCCCGCCTGATCGAGAAGGGCTATCACGTCGCCATCTGCGAACAGGTCGGCGACGGACCCGTGGGCGGCTTGTTCCCGCGCGAGGTGGTGCGGGTGATCACCCCGGGAACGGTCGTCGAAGCGGAGCTGCTGCCGGGCGACGCTAATAATTACTTAGTGGCCATCATCGTGGACGAAGACGGTGTGGGAATCGCATATGCCGACGTGAGCACGAGTGAATTTGCTGCCACACAGGTGGAGACGGTGTCGGCGAATGCCGTGATCCGGCAGGAGTTGATTCGCCTGCGGCCGGCGGAAGTGATCCTGCCCGAATCACTGGATCTGGCGGAAGATTGGCAGGGGCACTGCACGAAGCTGCCGGATTGGCGCTTCGAAATGGATCGGGCTGCGGAAACCTTGAAGGAACATTTCAAGGCGGCGACGCTGGAAGGTTTCGGCCTGGGAAAGAAACCACTGGCAACGCGTGCTGCAGCCGCAATTCTCGAGTACTTGAAGTCCACCCAGGGCGAAGCGAGCAAGTTGATGACCGGCCTTTCGACGTACTCGCTCAGCGATTCGATGGTGCTGGACGCTGCAACGCGACGCAATCTGGAGTTGACCGAAACCCTGCGCACGGGAAAGGTCCACGGTTCGCTGCTTGGAGTCGTAGATCGAACACTCACGCCGATGGGTAAACGTCTGATCCGGCATTGGATCGGAAATCCGCTGCTCGGCATCGAACGCATTCAGCTGCGTCTGGATCAGGTGGAGGCATTCTACGACGACGGTATGTGGCGGGCCGAGATGCGCCAGACATTGAAGAAAATCGGCGACCTCGAACGTTTGACCAACCGTATTTCCATCGGGGTTGCCGGGCCGAACGACCTGACCAGCCTACGGGAGCTGCTGGGTTGGCTTCCAGCGATGCTTGATTTAATGCAGAATCACACGGATGGCGCCTTCGTGACGCTCTCCGAGCAGATGGATCCTTGTGACGACGTGCGAGATTTGCTGCAGCAGGCGATCGCCGATGACCCACCGGCGACGCTGGCACACGTCGGCGTTATCCGCCAGGGATATTCCCGGGAATTGGATGACGTAGTGAACGGATCCCGCGAAGCGCGGGAATGGATCGGATCCCTGGAAGCGGTAGAGCGTAAACGCACGGGGATCAAGAGCTTGAAGGTCGGCTACAACAAAGTATTCGGCTACTACATCGAAGTCACGCGCACGCACAGCGAGAATGTCCCCGATGAATACATCCGCAAGCAGACCCTGGTCAACGCCGAACGATTCATAACCCCGGAGATGAAAGACTACGAAGCGCGGGTGCTCTCCGCGGAGGAGCGTATCCGCGAATTAGAAACACAGTTGTTCCGCGAGGTCTGCCGGGAAATCGGTGATGGGGCGCGGCGCTTGCTGACCACGGCCCGCACGCTAGCACGCTTGGACGTCGTCGCCGGACTGGCCGAAGTCGCGGCAAACGAGGGCTTCATCCGGCCGGAGTTGTTGGAAGACGAAAGCCTCGAAATCTATGCTGCGCGCCATCCGGTCGTGGAACAATTCCTTCAATCCAAGCGTTTCGTCCCCAACGACACGGTCTTCGAGGAAGGGGAACGCATCCGCATCATTACCGGGCCGAACATGTCCGGGAAATCGACCTATCTGCGCCAGGTCGCATTGATCGTGCTACTGGCGCAAATGGGCAGTTTCGTGCCGGCAAAATCGGCGCGCCTGGGGATCACCGACCGCATATTTACGCGCATCGGTGCACAGGATGAAATCCACGCCGGACAATCGACGTTCATGGTGGAGATGGTGGAAACGGCCAACATCTTGAACCACGCCACGAACCGCAGCCTGCTGGTCCTGGACGAGATCGGGCGCGGGACGAGCACCTACGACGGCGTGTCGATCGCCTGGGCGGTCGTGGAATTCGTGCACAATCATCCACGATTGCGCGCCCGCACCCTGTTTGCGACGCACTACCACGAGCTGACACAGCTTTCCGAAGTGCTGCCCGGCGTACGCAATTACAACGTGGCGGTATCGGAGGAAGGCGGCGAGGTCGTCTTCCTGCACAGCATCGTGCCCGGCGGCGCGGACAAATCCTACGGCATTCACGTCGCCGAACTGGCCGGCATGCCGCGGACCGTCATCCACAGGGCGCAGGAAATACTTATAAATTTCGAGATGAATTCGAACGCAATCAACGAGGCGGACAAAATCCCCGTGCGCCAATTGAGCATGTTCCCGCAGAAAAACCTCTTGCTGGAAGAATTGAAGAAGATCGACGTCGACAGTCTGCCGCCGTTGGAAGCGCTCAACCGTTTGTACGAATGGCAGCGGCGTTTCCTGGATGAAGAAGATGCCGACTCGCCCGATTCTGAGTCCGAGGCCTAACGGCCGATCAGCGCCGTTAACTGTATGCTACTCGATCGCATCCGCAATCAATCCGGGATATTCCATGCGCACAGCCGCAGCCTCTCCAGCTCCCAGAGCTTGAAGTAATCTTGAAATTTCGTCCGCCTTTTCTTGCGCATCGCGGCGGGACCACGTGCGGCTTTTGATCTCCAGGAAGCAGCACTCCAAGTTGGGCTTGGTGATGCGGTCGATGTTGACGAAGAGTTCGACCCCATCGTAGCGCAGCAGCCAGCGCAGACGATCCTTGTTGATTTCGATCGAGGAAGCCGGATTGAAGTACTCCTGATAGAAACGCAGACTGTGAATCGCGGGTGCGATGAAGCGCGAGCGGGAGAGGAAGATGGCCTCGTGGTATTCCCCTTCCGCAGCCGGACCTGTGAGCGTCAGGCGGTAGCGCACGTTGAAGACCTTGCCGGCGTCGTTGACGAATTCGTCCTCGCGATAGCGCAGACGGTTGACTTCGGGGGCATCGAAAGTGAAGTATGTATCGTATTCGAGGTAGTGCGCCGAGCGGATGATGTCGAGCTCTCCGCTGTTCAATTTTTCGATCACCGGGGCGGCATCGGGGATGCGCACCTTGATCTGCACCTCGTAGCTTTCTTCCTGTTCGGCGCCGCCGATGGCGATCAGCTTGGAGAGCACCGATCCCTCGCGCTCGATGAGGAAGGAATCGATTTTCGCAGCGTAGTCCGCTGCCTGTTCGAGCAGCGGTTCGACGTCGATCGTGCACAATTGGCGCTCGCGCATTGCCCATTTCCCGTCGATCATCACGTCGGTCACATCGGTCGCCTTGGCGGAGTAGACCAGCCGGGAATAGACCATGTCCGGGTTGCGGGCGAAGTGGGGTGAATTATGCACGGACTCCAGGTCGATGACGATGATGTCGGCGCGTTTGCCGGCTTCGAGGGAGCCGGTCACATCGCCGAGGAAGAGAGCTTTCGCCCCCATGCGTGTAGCCATGTCAAAGACCGTGCGCGCAGGTAATGCTGTCGGATTCTCGCCGTATGCTTTGGCGATGAAAGAAGCCAAACGCATTTCTTCGAACAAATCGAGATCGTTGTTGGAGGAGGGGCCATCGGTGCCGACGCCGACGTTGAGCCCGGTGTCCAACATTTCGGCGACCGGCGCAAATCCGGAGGCGAGTTTTAAATTGCTGGATGGGTTGTGGGAGACGCCGGTGCCTGTGTGCTTCAGGGTGTGAATTTCACCATCATCGACGTGCACGCAATGCGCGGCGACGACGTTGACATCCAGTAGACCCAATTTCTTCACCCAGGGTATGACCGGCATGTCGTAGGTCTCACGCCACTGCTGTACTTCATCCATCGTCTCGGCAAGATGAGTGAGCAGGGGAACGTCAAACTCCCGGGCGAGATCGATACAAGCTTTGAGTATTTCCGGTGTTGTCGTGTAAGGCGCATGGGGTGCGATCGCCGGCGTAACGAAGGGGTGATCGTGCCACTTCTCGATGTATGTGCGTGCGTAGGCGAGGGCATCCTCATACGAAGGCGCATCTGGAGAGGGAAATTTGAGTATGGTTTGACCGCAGATTGCGCGCACACCAGCTTCCGCGGCGGCTTCGGCGACGGAATCTTCGTAGTAATACATGTCGGCGAAGCAGGTCGTGCCGCCGCGAATCATTTCCGCGCAGCCCAGCAGCGTACCCAGACGGCAGAATTCGGGAGAAACGAACTCCCGCTCCACGGGCATCATGTAGCCCAACAACCAGACATCCAGGCGCAGGTCGTCGGCAAGGCCGCGCAGCAGCGTCATCGCCGCGTGGGTATGTGAATTAACCAGCCCCGGCGTGATCGTTTTTCCAGAACAACTGATCACTTCCGCAGCCTCGTAGTTTGCGATGATCTCTTTGGTTTCACCGACGGCTTGGATCGAATCGCCGCTGACCGCGATGGCGCCGTCTGCAATCACGCGTTCGTCTTGGTCCATTGTGACGATTAAGGCATCTCGGAGAATGACATCAACCTTTTGCATCAAGACCTCCGCAAGTGGAATACGTTGCTGCAACGAACGAATAAATCGATAGTAGGATAAAGCCGGTGGATGTTTATGAATCGTATCACGGATATAGCTCATCCGCGTAACTTCTTACGTGATTTGATTGACTCAGCGCATGCGCTGTGGCGGGTTCCGGGTTGAAATGTATAATCAAAAGACGATTTTGGAGGCGATGCATGCGCGCTGTAGAAATTGTGATCAAGAAGCGTGATGGTCTGGAACTCACCCGGGAAGAGATCCAATTTTTGATTGAGGGCTTCACGCGCGGGGAAATCCCGGATTATCAAATCTCGGCATGGTGCATGGCCGTGCTTTTCCGCGGCATGACGCCGCGCGAAACGGCGGATCTCACGCAAGTGATGGTCGAATCCGGGGAACAAATCGATCTATCCAGTGTCGTACGCATCGCCGTCGATAAACATTCGACGGGCGGTGTGGGCGACAAGACATCCCTCGTCGTACTACCGACGGTCGCGGCAAACGGGTTGGCGGTGGGCAAGATGTCCGGCCGGGCGCTGGGTTTCAGCGGCGGCACGCTGGACAAGATGGAGTCGATCCGAGGTTTTCGCACCGATCTGACCAAAGAAGAATTCCTGGCGCAATTGCGAGATGTGGGAATCGTTTTATCCGGCCAGACGGCGAAATTGACTCCGGCAGACGGCAAACTCTATGCGCTGCGGGACGTGACCGGGACCGTGCCGTCCATTCCGTTGATAGCTTCCTCGATCATGAGCAAGAAGATCGCCGGCGGCGCACAGGGGATCGTGCTCGATGTGAAAGTCGGAGTAGGCGCCTTCATGCAAACACAGGAGCAGGCCGTAGAGCTGGCGGAGTTGATGGTGGAAATCGCCCGCCACGCCGGCCGGCGTGCCGTGGCGTTGCTGTCGGATATGAATCAGCCCCTGGGAGATGCTGTGGGTAATGCCCTGGAGGTCAAAGAAGCGATCGCCACGCTGCATGGAGAAGGGCCGGTGGATTTCCTTGCTCATTGCGTCGAAATTGCAAGCCATATGCTGATTCTCGGGGAACGCGCTCAGGATCTCGACGCCGCACGGGAGATGGCGAAGGCGGCCATCGGAAGCGGGAAATCCTACACCAAATTCCTGGAACTGGTGCGGGCGCAGGGCGGCGATACGGGTATGGTGGATGATCCCAGTCGTTTGCCAAAAGCGAAATTTATAGAAAGTGTTTCGGCCCCGGAGAGCGGTTCGGTTGCGGAAATCGATGCGCGTGAGGTGGCGCTGACGGCGTTGGATTTGGGCGCCGGTAGGGAGAAAAAGGGCGATCCGATCGATCACGCCGTGGGTGTGGTCGTGCACACCAATATCGGGGACCGCATCGAGGCCGGCGATCCGTTGTTCGAAGTTCATGCCAACGATGAAAAACGAGTAGAGCCTGCTGTCCAGCGCTTGTTAACCGCACACCGCATTGGGGAAAAAGCAGTTGAACCGCTGCCGTTGTTTTATCGTACGATTGGCGTTTGATCGTTCAGGATACCGTTAACGAAGAGTTATCGGATGTACGCGGCAATTTCATCGCTGCGAGGATTCCCGCCAGCAGGTAAAAGGCAGCAGAAAACGCAAACGTAGCCCGATAATTCAACCAGGATGCGACACCGGCGCCAAGGAGGGGGGCAACCGAGCGTGCGCCGGCGCGCAGGGAATTCGACAATCCATACACTGCACCTTCCTCCCCATGTTTAGTGAGTTTTGCCAGCAAGGCGCCGATCGAAGGCAACACGGCCCCCATGCCAACACCTGCCAGAGCCTGGAGAACGAGAATCTGCCAGGTCGCGTTTACAAATGCCTGGGGTAAGTAGACAATAGAAATCAAGATCAGACTCACGATCAATATCATCCGGTACCCAACACGATCGCCCAATTTGCCAAAGTAAATGGCGCTCAAGGTCATCGACGCCGAGTAAACTCCGAAGACCACGCCTGTGATCGTGTTTACGCTGCCAAGGTCGGTTAAAAATGATTGGATGAAGATCGGAATGATGGGAATGACCATCATGCGCGCCAGTTGCGTGATCATATCCATGGCGTAGGCCGTCGTGATGCCGGGGGAAGCGAAGATGTGCCGCCAATCGCTGAAGAATCCTCGCAGGTCAATTGTTGGTGCAGTCGTCGGGACGTACGTTTCTTCAACGCCGAAGAGGACCAAGAATCCTGCCACGAGCAGCAGTACCGCTGTGATGTAAAACGCAGCGCTGTATCCGAAAGCGTCTGCAACTGCGCCGCCGATGAGTGGACCTACTGCAACGCCGATGCCTAGGCTCGTTTGCAGCAGTCCCAGCGCATATCCGGTTTGCGTACGGGGTGCTTCGGCTGCGATCAACGCGCTCGAAGCCGCGACCGACCCCGTGATCAAGCCCTGTAGGGCTCGTAAAATCACCAGTTGTTCGGCCGAGCGCACGAAGGCCATGAGAAAGATGATCACCACGCCACCGAAACAAGCGCGCTGGACCATGAGTTTTCTTCCGTAACGGTCGGCGATCGCACCCCAAATGGGTGATGCAAGCATCATGCAGAAGGCCTGCGCCGAGTAAACCAGACCCGCCAGGAATTCGATGCTGAGTTGAGAAGTTGAACCCAAAGACTCAACGTATAACGGCAGGAACGGGAAAATGCTGGAGAAACCGATCGCCGTAATGATCTGTGCGAAGAAGGTGATCCACAAAGTACGCTGCCATGCTTCTGAGAATTGATAACCAAGACGTTTGCCAGACATCAAATCACCCGACAGTGGGATATAGCAGTTATCGAATTACGCAAGATTAGAAATTGTAATCGCTTCGAGGGAGTCGGCAAGGTCGAAGCCGAATATCTGCGCGTAGAAAGATAGTTCGGCTTCGAGACTGCGTTTGATGCTTTCCGCTTGACGAAACCCATGGCCTTCGCCGGGGAACGTAAGATAAGCGTAGGGTAGATTCTTCTCGCGCAGCGCTTCGATCAAGGCTTCCGACTGGGAGGGCGGAACGATCTTGTCCTGCATGCCTTGAAAGACGATCAGGGGACTCGAAAGTCCCTGCGTGTGATGGATCGGCGAGCGATCGAGATATAGCTGCCTTTCAGCGGGGTAGGGGCCGATCAGATATTGCAGGTAACCGGATTCGAACTTGTGAGAGGTTTTTGCCAATTTCTCAGCATCCGCAACGGCGTAGTAAACAGCGCCCGCATTGAAAAGATCGTGGAAAGTGAGCGCGCACAACGTGGTCCAGCCGCCTGCGCTTCCTCCGCGCATGATCAAGCGCTTGGGATCCGCCTCGCCCCGATTGACGAGATCGCGGGCTGCGGCAAGGCAGTCCAGTGTATCGTAAAGACCCCATTGCTCCTTCAACGCCTCACGATAAGACCGCCCGTATCCGGAGCTGCCGCGATAATTCACGTCGAGGATGCCGAAGCCGCGGCTGGTGAAGTACTGGAACTCGAGCTGCAGGAACGGATGTGCGCCAGAAGTCGGCCCACCGTGACAGCGCACGATGAGCGGAATCGATTCGTCCGGCTCAGGGCTGTAATCCTTGTTCGTGGGTGGGTAATACAGGGCGTGTGCGACCTGATCGTCAGAAGTTGAAAAATCAATAGATTGCGGTTTGGAAAGGTACTCCGGCTCGAATTCGAAAGACGCATTTCGATATATAACCATGGCTTTAGTGCCGTTCATTTTCATACGATTAACCACAGGCGGCATCTCGAAGTTGCCGCCCAGAAACAAGATTTCGTCCTCGCTGTCACTGGCGATATAGGGGATAGCCGTACAATCCGTTTCGATATTCCGATGACTTGTAGATGTTGGATCGTACAGGCCCAGGTGCTCGATGCCATCTTCCCAGTAAACGAAGACGATGCGTCCACGAGAGAGGAATGCGAAGCGCGTGTAGCCGAATGCCCAGGCTGGGCAGTCAAGATCGGCATCGATCTGGAAGACGTGTTCGACTTGCGTGCCGTCCCAGCGGTAGATATTGCTCCAATTCGAACGATCCGAGAGGAAGTAGAGATCGCCATTCGGGCTCCAGGATGGATTGGAGATCCACTCCGCAGCGCCTCCCGCGACTTTCGCTGCGGAAGAAATCGATCCATCGGGGTGGAATTTCGCAATCCATAATTCCGTGCCTTCCCAGGGCATGCGGGGTAGATCCCAGGACAACCAGGCGATTTGATGGCCGTCCGGGCTGACCCTCGGACTGGCGTAAAAGTCGCTGCCTCGAACGACGGTCTTTGGCGCGGCTAAACGATCGCTTCGGACGGCAACGATCTCGTTATGCACTACTTCGTTTGCATCATGGCGTTCGCCCACGCAGAGAACGAATTGTCCATCTGCAGTAGCAGCGCCGTCCGCGAAGCGCCAGGATTGGCCAGCGGACGGCGCTGGCGTGAGTGGAGCAGGCGCTGCATTCGCTGCGAGCCGATAGAGCCGTTGATCTGCCTCGTTGGAAAAGAAGAGCGTGTCGGCGTACACGCAAAAGTCTCCACCGCCGTACTCGTGGACGCGGCTGCGGGCACTGTAACCAGCCGGGATGATCTCCGCCAAGCTGCCATCTTCGCCGCGCCGAATTACGGTATTGCGGCCGCCATCTTGCGGTTTCGGAACGATCCAGAAGACATCCTTTCCGTGCACCTGGATCTCGCGCAGCATCCCTCCCCAGCCAGAACCGCATGCTGCGACATGCTCCGACTGAATGGGAGACTTCCAGGAACCGCAGGGTGCGAACTGTTTTCTAGTCATTTGCGCCTCAGGGGCAGGCGTTTTCGCGATGTTCTTCGAAAGTCTCGGCGAATGCGTGCCGCCCAGACCCATCACACATTGCCCGGAAGAACAGGTAGGTGCTGTCGGCAGGGAAGGCAACTGCAGCGAGCGCTGAAACGCCTGGATTGGCGATCGGTCCCGGGGGCAATCCCGCGTACCGGTAGGTGTTGTACGGGGAATCGAGTTCCAGATCGGAGAGACTGAGCGGCGCTTTCCACCAACCGTCGACCTGCAGACCCAGGGCGTACTGGACAGTCGGATCGGCTTCCAGTTTCATGTCTATAGATAATCGCCGTAAGAAGACCGAGGCGATCAGTGGACGCTCATCTGGAACGATGGCCTCCCGTTCAACGATCGAAGCCAGGGTGACGGCTTCGTATACGCTCAATCCCTGCTGACCGAATCCGGAGAGCATATCGGCATCCATCTTGGATTCGAAGTTGTCCAACATGGCGAGGATAACGTCCTGTGCAGATGCGTCGGGATCGAAGAAGTAGGTATCCGGAAACAGAAATCCTTCTAACGTGGACCCGGAGAGCCAGCCGACGGGAAGATTATTGCGGCTGGCGATTTCATCGCAGGCAGACAAAAAGTCGTCGAAAGTGATGTTCAGGCCGCTGATGGCGATACGCTCGGCGATTTCCTCCGTCCGCCAACCCTCGAGCACGGTAAAGGCAATCGACGCGGGACGAGCGGTCTGAAGCGCTTCCGCGATCTGGCGTACAGTCATCTCTCCCGTGAGTTGATAATGGCCCGCTTCGACGCTGTAGTCGAAACCGCGATAACGGAGGTAGTTGCGCAGCAGGAATCCGTCGCGAACGACGCCGCTTTCCGTGAGGCGGTCAATGACGTCGCTGGCGAGATCTCCTTCAAATACTTCGAGATCGATCGAGACTTCGGCCGCGCCGGCGGGTTCATCGAGATGCGACTCGTTGGCCAGCAGGTATAAAGATAGCAGCGTGCGCATCAATGGATGCAGGTTGGGATTGGGAGGCCCAAGTCGCTCGTTTGCCTGCGGAATGCCGAGGACGATGAATCCCAATGCCCAGATCGTCCCGCAGATGAAGAGCAAGCCGACCGCCGCAGTGAGCAGACACGCTGGCCGCTTAATTATTTTTAGCATCTAGAAATTCCTGTAGGAAGACGGAAGCTGCACGCGCATCCGTCATATTGTCTTTTTTCCCGCCAAGACGAAGTGCGGTGTTCGTGGAATCGGTTTCATCCCAGGTATCGACCTGCAGTTCCGTCATGGTGCGCAGTGCCTCAATCAGGCGCAGCGCTTTTCGGGCCTGAGGCCCGATTTGGCCCGCAGCATCCAGGGCAAGCCCGACGAGGATTCCGTCTGCTTCACACTCTACAGCCCACTTTAATATCGTTTGAGCGTCGGCATTTCTGGACACGTGTTTGATGACCGCCAAGGGACGTGCGATGGTGCCGCTTGGATCGCTGACGGCAAGACCGATGCGCTTGTCCCCAGGGTCGACGGCGAGGAAGCGGGTCACGGATTCACCTGCCACGTATAGCGAATGGATATGCGTGTCGGAAGGAAGGGGGTGCGCGGCAGCCATTCGGGAAAGAGATACAGCAGCGGCGGTTCTGTTACGGAGATGTTCTGCGAGACGAGCGAAACCGCTCTTGCCGGCAGCTTCCAGCGCAGGATATCGCGCAGCTTGTCCATGTCGACGGGCATGTAGATGTCTTGCCAGGCGCGCGCGGGGAGGTCGACATCGTCAGATTGCACGGTCAAACCATCTTCAATGATTTCGAAACCGAAGCTGGATGGAACCGGCGCGTATCCGCCAGGCAGTTGACTGGCAAGCATCAACTGCGCCGCAGTTTGCGCATCCGTGCTGTGATATGTATAGACGCTGAAACCGGCATCCATGGTCAGGGCAAGCGTGTCGGCAGGTTCGCCTAGTTCGCGATCGAAGAGACGTTCGTTCACTTGCGTGAGCTGAAGCGATTCGGAAAGCAGGATCTGCCCGTCTTGCAGAAGCGCGCTCAACTGCTGCAGTGCCTGATCTTCCAGATTTTCCAGAAGTGTGTCCTCAAGCCGTGTAAAATCTTCTTCGGCCACTGCCCCGTGGATTTCGTTTTCGCCGTCGGAGAGATACACGATGTTGTTGACCTCAACTTGCAGCCCCAACGTGCCTTCCACAGCGTCAACCGCACCGGAGGGCAAGTTTCCGGCCGGACCCATCGTAGTGGCTTCAATGGCGGCTTCTACCTGGGCGCCGTCTTCGCCCGGCAGGGAAACGCTTTCTAGCGTAACAAATCGCTGATCGTCATACTCGCTGGCGCGCAATCCAGTCCCTGCCGGGATTTCGAGGGCATCCGAGGTCAGATTGGTAAACATCACGAATCCACGTGCAGGTGTCGCCGGAACGGCGATTTCGCCGCTGGTCGGCAGCCGCAGCTCATCGGCAACCTGCACAGTGAGGATCTGGCCTGGGATGGAGCCGTCCGTTCCGGGCGTCTCTACTGCAGGATCGACACGCAAGGTCAGCTCGATTTCCTGCGCATTGACCGGCGGCGAAATGATAACCTCTGCACGGGAAATGAGCAGGAGGGCCAGACTGCCGAGTGAGATCACCGCAACGGCCAGCAGAAGCACCCGAGTGATTTTCTGCAGGGAGGATGGCATTTTGGATGCGGAATCATCGAATCTGTCGATCCGCGTGACTTGACTTTGAGTCTTTTTAGGGCTTGAGATCGCAGCTTTCGGGCGGTGGCGAGCACGGCGGCGCCAGCCGGCATCCGTGACGTGATCAACGCTGTCGAAGGTCGGGATTACCAGAGACTCGGCATTGTCGAGGACGTCCGGGTCGTGTGTCACGAGACCAATTTGAAGGCTGTGCTGCACAGCAAAGCGCTGGAGCAGCACCAGGTCGAGTCTGCGGTTGAGGATGCGTGCGTATTGTGGCCAGACAATGAGCACGCGTGGCGATTTCGCCCAACCCAACTTGTCTCGGGCGGAAACGTAATCATCATGCGAATCGAGGTGAACGATATGGACTTTCACTGGAATCGATCACGTGCAATCAGATTCATTGGCGTTCGGATTCCAACCATTTCGGGACGACATCCAGCGCCTCACTCAATTTGGATGCGTCTTTGCCGCCGGCTTGCGCCAGCGTCGCCTTGCCTCCCCCGCCTCCGCCGATAGCCTGCGCTGCGAGTTTCACCAATTTCGAGGCGTTCAGATTTCGTGTCGTAAGGTCATCACTTACGGCAGCAACCAGAATGGGACGTTCATCGACGATCGATCCGAGCAAGACCACGCCAGAGTCGTATTTGGCGCGGAACCGATCCGTTAACTGGCGCAGAATATCGGCGTCAGCGTTGGGAATGATTGTGCTGATAAAGCGCACTCCGGCATGCTCTCGGGGTTCAATCGAATCGAATACCTCGATCGCTTGTTGGGTGCGGTAGCTCGATAGTTCTCGATCGAGTCGATCAAGTTCGGCGATTAAGGTCTGTATCCGAGTGTCAATTTCTTCAACCGGTGAATCCAGCGTTACTGCGGTATCCTGCAAAATCCGCAAGCGTGCGTCGATAATAGCTTGTGCTCTGCGTCCGGTCGCGGCCTCAATGCGGCGAATTCCTGCAGCAACGCTGCCTTCGCTCAAGATCAAAAAGGGGCCGATGATGCCGGTCTCGTCGACATGTGTACCGCCGCACAGTTCGTAGGAATGCCGCTCGTCCTCGCCGATGCTTACCGTGCGCACGACTTCGCCGTAGGTCTCTCCGAAGAGCGCCATTGCGCCTTCATCGATCGCCTCTTCTCGTGATTTGTGATCCACGGTTAATTTATGGTTCGCTAAAATGGCCTCAGAGACCTTGTCCTGCACCGTTTGGATTTCCTCGGCAGTCATCGCTTCGGGATGCGTGAAATCGAATCGCAGGCGATCGGGCGCCACCAGCGAGCCTGCCTGGCGAGCGTGCTCTCCGAGTACTTCTCGCAGCGCGGCGTGGAGCAGGTGCGTGGCGGTGTGATTGCGCATGATGTCCAGGCGGCGGTTTGTGTCGATTGTAGCTTGTGCGCGATCCCCGACTTGAGGCGTACCGCGAACGACTGTGCCCTCGTGCAGAATCATGCCCTTGACGGGTTGACGAGCGCGATCGATCTCGATTTCCCAGGCAGCGCCATCGACGGCGCTTATTTTCCCTGTGTCGGTCACCTGTCCGCCGGATTCGACGTAAAAAGAGGTCTTCGGCAGCACGACTTCAACACGTTCGCCTTCGCAGGCGGATTGAACTCGCTCATTGTCCCGGATGAGTGCCAGGACGTCTCCTTGATCCTGGATGGCGTGATAGGGATCGTGTGCGACACCCGCCGAACCCAAGGACTTTGAAGACCGCAGGTCATCCAAAATCTGGCGGTAGAGATCGATATTTTCATCAGGTTGGACTTTGCCGCTGCCATCTCCGGAGGCGAGGCGATGTTCTTCCATTGCGGTATAAAATCCTGCTTCGTCGGTGGCAAAACCATGTTCCTCGGCGAGATCACGCGTGATTTCGTAAGGCAAACCGTAGGTGGCATAAAGATCGAATGCGGCTTGACCGGAAATCGCCTTCGAACCGGATGCTTGCGCTTGCTCGATGAGAGTCATGAAGTGAGCGACGCCGACGTCGATCGTGCGGTGAAAACGCCGTTCTTCTTCCGCGAGGGTTTGCAGAATAGCTGTCTTGTTTCGTTCGAGTTCCGGGTAGAAATCACCGTAGTGTGCGATCACCGTTTGGGCAACTTCGCTCAGAAAGGGTTCATCCAGACCGATCATTCCGCCGAAACGACTTGCCCGGCGGATGATCATGCGGCAGACGTAGTTGCGTCCGACATTACCCGGGACGACGCCGTCCGCAATCAGGAAAGCCGCCGCACGTCCGTGATCGGCGATGACGCGATAAGGGATCAGATTTTGACGGCGGGTTTCGCCATCGTCGCCGGTAAGCCGCTGGACGGTGTCCAGCAATGGCGTGAACAGATCCGTCTTGTAATTCGAATCGACGTCTTGCAGGACCGATACGATGCGTTCGAAGCCCATGCCGGTATCGACATGCTTGGAAGGGAGCGGTTCGAGTTCGTGCGGACTGATGCGGTTGTACTGGATAAACACCAGATTCCACAATTCCAGATAGCGTTGGCAATCGCCGTTTACGGCGCATTCGTGGTTTATGACGTCCTGCATGTTGCAATATTCAGGGCCGCGATCGAAGTGGATTTCACTGTCCGGCCCGCAGGGTCCTGTATCCGCCATCTCCCAGAAGTTGTCTTTCCTGCCGAAAAAGAGTACGTGATCGGGAAGGAAGCCGGGTTGTTGGCGCCAGATGCCGGCGGCTTCATCGTCGCGGGGGATTTCTCCAAGTTCGTCTTCGAAGCAGGTGGTGAACAGCCGATCCTGGGGTAAGCCCCACACTTCCGTAAGCAAATTCCAGGCCCAGGTAATGGCTTCATTTTTGTAGTAATCTCCGAAGGACCAATTGCCGAGCATTTCGAAGAACGTGTGGTGGGTATCGTCGCGACCAACATCTTCCAGATCGTTGTGTTTGCCTGCGACGCGCATGCATTTCTGACAATCCACAGCACGCACATAAGGACGAGTGCCGGAGCCGAGGAACACGTCTTTGAACTGCACCATGCCGGCGTTGGTGAAGAGTAAGGTTTGATCCCCTCCGGGAACAAGCGAAGCAGACGGGACGATGGTGTGTCCGTGCTGCTCGAAAAAATCCAGGAAGGATTGGCGGATTTCCGCGCCGCCCCAAATCGCGGGCGTTTTATTTACTCGTTTCTTCGACATGGCAACTCCACTTGGTTAGCGATTATACGTCATGAGCGAAGGTGCATCAACAAGCTGCGTTGCGCGAATCACGGCGGCAGGGGTTATACTTATATGTATTGGGCTCACGTTGTCACAAATGGCATTTCGGCTGCGTTGTGAAAGTGGAGCCGCGGCTACGCTGCTATCATCACATGGAGGAGACACATGGGAACGACTCGCCGGAATTCACTCGCTTTGGTCATCACGATACTGATTTTAGGGTTCACCGCATGCGGACCGCAGGCACAGACTCAGGAAACCAACCTGAGTCTTGCGAGCACCCAAACCATGGAGGCGTTGGACCTGATTGTCGCGGCAACACTTCAAGCAGTTTCTGGGGGCGAGGAAGAGTCGGTTGAATCTCCGCCAGAACCTGTCGAAGAAGAACCCGAAGCGCAAGCCACACCCACACCAACCGTCGAACACATAGTCCGTCCGGAGAATCCGGGGAGTCTGACCAGCTACATGACCGATCGATCCACGAAGGCATTAGCAGCGGAGCGTAGAGCGATTGCCGACAACTTCAATCAAAATCTCATCGAACGTCCGTATACCTCCGAAGTGATGGATTATGTCGATCATCTCGACATCACTCGTGCCGAGTTGAGTTTAAGTGGGTCCTGGGTCTATGTAACCATATTTCTTGAAGGGGCACCTCCTGCAGATTCGCAGGCGGTGTATGCCGTGGAGATCGATGGAGATCTCGATGGCCGGGGCGATTGGTACATTTCAGGCGTCGTGCCGCCATCTAGTGATTGGACCACGGATGGCGTGTATGCCTGGAAGGATAGCAACAACGACGTTGGTGGCGTTGTACCTCTGCAAGCCGATCCGCCACAGGACGTCTGGGATGGTTATGACGAGCAACTATTCGAACAAGGTATCGGAGATGATCCGGATACGGCGTGGGTACGAAGATCGCCATCAAATCCGGATCAAGTGCAGTTGGCGTTCAAGCACGCGCTCATCGGATCGATCGGAAAATTCCTGTGGGGGGTCTGGTCGGAAGAAATGGTCATCCAGCCGGCGTGGTTGGATTACAACGACCATTTCACACCGGAAGAAGCCGGTTCGCCGGAAATCAGCAGCTCCCTGTATCCCATCAAGCAGGTCGCCATGATGGATAATACATGTCGATGGGCGGTAGGTTTCACACCGAGTGGCACGGAACCCGGAGTGTGCTACATCCCACCCACGCCGACGCCATCCTTCACGCCGACCTTGACTCAAACACAGACATGGACGCCTATTCCTCCGCCGCGTTAACGTCTGGTGATTCACGCGCGGGATGTGAATCTTGACGCCAATTCCGCGGCTGTGGTACACTGCACAGCGTCCGGGGGTGTAGTGTAGCGGCTTAACACGCTGCCCTGTCAAGGCAGAGATCGCGGGTTCGAATCCCGTCATCCCCGCACAAACGCCTGATCCCAATCAGGCGTTTTTTTCTTGCGAGCGGAGGAGATGCGATTTGGGAGTGATCAAAGATTGTCAGCAGGAAGCTGCCAACTTGACATGCGCGAAATCGCTGTGATATGCTCTGACGGCTTTTGGAGGCTGAAATGGGGGAGAAAAAGCAGTATTGGGTCGGTTTCAACCTTGTTTACGGTATTGGGCCTCATCGTCTGCAATCGCTGCTGGAAACATTCGGAGACGTGGAACTTGCCTGGAAAGCAGATCGAAATGCATTGAAATCCGCTGGCTTAGGACCGAAAACCATCGAGGCGTTCCTCGAAGTTCGCCAGCGTACCAATTTAGAAAGTGTTTGGGCCGAGATCCAATCCAGAGGGTTGGAAGTTGTAACATGGGACTGCGAGGAATATCCGCAGCGATTGCGTGAAATCGATGCGCCTCCGCCGATGTTATACACTTTGGGTGATTTCGACCCTCGGGATCGGTGGGCGGTGGCGGTCGTCGGAACACGCAGGATGTCGCCGTACGGTGAGACGGTGGCGCGTGAGATCGGGAGAACGTTAGCAGTAAGCGGTGTGACGGTGGTATCGGGTTTGGCACGCGGCATTGATGGTGTCGCTCACGAAGCTGCGTTGGATGCGGGTGGACGGACGATCGCGGTGTTGGGATCCGGACTGGATCAAATCTATCCGCCCGAACATCGGAAACTGACTCAAAGAATTGTGGAAAATGGCGCCGTTATCAGCGATTATCCCATCGGGACGCGGCCCGAAGCGAAGAACTTCCCGCCCCGCAATCGAATTATCAGCGGCCTCTCGATGGTCGTGATTGTCGTCGAGGCGGGTGAGGGGAGCGGCGCGTTGATCACGGCGGACTTCGCAGCGGAACAGGGGAGAGACGTGTTTGCGGTTCCGGGAGATATTCACCGGAACACGAGCAAAGGTGTTAATCAGTTGATACAATCTGGCGCACAGCCGATGCTCTCTCCTCAAGACGTGCTCGAGGCCTTGAATCAGGAAGTCGTTGCTCGGCAGGAAGTTGTGTCACATGCATTACCCGAAGACGAAACGGAGCGGTTGATCTTGGAGACATTGGAAAGCGAACCCGTTCACGTGGACGAATTGAAGGAATCGTGCGCATTGCCGATTGAACAGATCACTGCCGCATTGGCAATGCTGGAACTAAAAGGACGCGTACGCAAATTAAGTGGTATGCAGTACGTGAAAGTTAGAGAAGCACGAGCAGCATACCGGTGGGATTGACAGAAAATGGCAGATAACTATTTTGCAGTGATCATGGCGGGCGGAGGCGGTACGCGGCTCTGGCCGCTATCCCGGCGCGATCGTCCGAAACAAATGATGAAGATCTTTGGAAATCAAACGCTGTTCAGCATATCGGTCAGGCGCCTGCAGCCCGTAATGACCCCGGATCGAATTTTCGTCGTCACGGTCGAAGATCAGGCGAAAATATTATCCAGCCAGGTTCCCTCGCTCCCCAGGACCAATTTCATACTCGAACCCAGCCCAAGGGGAACTGCGTCGGTCGTCGGATTGGCCGCAATCAAACTGCGCAAACGAAATCCGGATTGCGTGATGGCCGTCGTTACGGCGGATCACTACATCGCAGACGAAGCTAAATTTCAGGAGCTCCTTCAAGCGGCATGCGAGCTTGCGCTGGAGGGTGATCTGGTTACTTTGGGCATAACGCCTCGCTATCCGGACGCTGGGTATGGGTACATACATCGTGGAGAGAGGCGTGGGGTTTTCAAAGGTTTCGAGTCATTCTGTGTACGGGCTTTCAAAGAAAAGCCGGATCGTGCTTTAGCGGAAGAATATGTAAAAAGCGGAGAATTTGCCTGGAATTCGGGGATGTTCGTCTGGAAAGTGGATAGCATACTGTGTGAAATTGAAAGGCAGATGCCAGATTTGTATCGAGGGCTGGAAGAAATCGACCTAGCCCTGGGAAGTGCAGTCGAAGGCGAAACGATCGACAGAGTTTGGAGCAAGCTGGAAAGCCAAACGGTGGATTTTGGCATCATGGAAGGTGCAAAGAACGTGAGCGTCATCCCGGCTGACGATCTCGGTTGGTGCGATGTCGGGGGATGGGCACGCATGTTCGAAGTAAAGGATCAGGACAAGCGAGGCAATGTGATTCAAGCGGAAAAATCGTTGCTGATCGACACCGAAAACAGCTTGATATACCAGGATGAAAGCGCGGGCGCTGGACGATTGATCGTCGCCCTGGGGTTGGAGAACATGATCGTAGTCGACATGGGCGACGTCTTGCTGGTATGTCCGAAAGAGCAGTCGGAAAGCGTTCGAAGAATTGTAAGTTTACTGCAAGAAGAGGGTTTGGAAGAATATTTATAGGAGTGTGTGTGTGGAAGCATATTGTGTGAAGTGTAAACAGAAAAGAGAAATTACGCAGGCCAAAGCGACCTTCACGGCAACAGGAACGCCGGCAACCAAGGGTGTCTGCGGTGTATGTGGTACCGGGCTTTATCGCATGGGGAAAACAGCTGCCCATGCTGGAATGACTCCACCAGAAGGTGTTGAAAAGGCGAAGCGCAAAACGAAGCGGCGCAAGAAGCGCAGCGGAAAGTTGGTGATCGTCGAATCGCCCGCCAAGGCGCGCACGATCAGCCGATTTCTCGGGAAGGATTTCAAGGTCATGGCTTCGGTCGGACACGTGCGCGATTTGCTGCGCTCGCAATTATCTGTCGATGTGGAGCATGATTTCGAACCTAAATATCGTGTGCCCAACGAAAAACGGGAAGTGGTGAAGGAACTCAAGGCGGCTGCCGCGGGGACGAATGAGGTGTATCTGGCGACGGATCACGATCGCGAGGGTGAAGCCATTGCCTGGCATTTGCTGGAAGCCGCCGATATCGACCCCGACATTACCAGAAGGGTCGTTTTCAACGAGATCACAGAACCTGCCATCAAACAGGCCTTTGAACAACCGCGGGACATCGCCATGGAATTGGTCGATGCGCAGCAAGCGCGGCGAATTCTCGATCGCTTGGTCGGCTACAACCTCAGCCCTTTGTTGTGGGAAAAAGTCCGCGGACGGCTCTCTGCGGGACGTGTGCAATCCGTTACCCTGCGTTTGATCGTTGAGCGGGAACGCGAGATTGAAGCTTTCGTGCCCCAGGAATATTGGACGATCGATGCGGAATTTCTACACACAGACAAACCTCCTGCTTTCATGGCCCGACTCATGAAGCTCAACGGGGAAAAGCCGGAAATTGGAACCAACGAGGAAATGCAGTCGATCGTCTCCAATCTGCGCCGCGCAACCTACCAGATCGGGACTGTTCGTCGCGGAGAGCGCACGCGTAGACCGTCCGCCCCGTTCACGACTTCTACGATGCAGCAAACGGCTTCGCAAAGATTCGGATACACCGCGCGAAGAACGATGGTCATCGCACAGCAATTGTATGAAGGCGTAGATTTCGGGGAGGGTGAGCGAGTTGGCTTGATCACCTACATGCGTACTGATTCCACGCAGGTATCCAAGCAGGCACAGATGGAAGCGAGAAATTTGATTGCCGATCAGTTTGGCGAGGAATTCTTACCCGAAAAGCCGCCCGTCTACCGCACTCGTGGGCGCCTGGCACAGGAGGCTCACGAGGCAGTTCGTCCAACTTCCGTGATGCGAACGCCGAAATCTCTCAAGCCGTATCTGACCGCGGATCAATACAAATTGTACAACTTGATCTGGCAGAGATTCGTAGCGTCACAAATGGAGCCGGCAAAGTATGATACGTTGACGATCGAGGTCGAGGGGC
Organism: uncultured Anaerolineaceae bacterium; assembly: GCA_964475265.1. Lineage (GTDB taxonomy): Bacteria > Chloroflexota > Anaerolineae > Anaerolineales > E44-bin32 > WVZH01. The sequence continues at coordinate 28,484 of CAYYVY010000017.1, forward strand.
GTTCTGAAACCAACGAGTATGTTTTCCGTGTGACGGCATCGAGCCTGCGCTTCGCCGGATTTTTGGCCGTGTATAAGCTGGGCAATAACGAGGAAGAGCGTTCCAAGAATGGTGAGGAGTCCGGTCAGGAGTTGACCGCCCAACTCGCCCAACTGCCCAATCTACAACAGGGTGATGCCGTTTTGCTCCAAGAGATATTGCCGGAACAGCATTTCACACAGCCGCCACCGCGTTTTTCGGATGCCTCTCTGGTACGTGCGCTGGAAGAGAAAGGCATCGGCAGGCCTTCTACCTACGCACCGATTATTTCCACGCTGCGTCAACGCGGGTATATCGTCCGCCAAAATCGGCGCTTGAATCCCACCGAAATCGGTGAAATCGTCAATGATTTGATCGTCGAACACTTTCCCAACATCGTCGACCCTGGCTTTACGGCGCGTATGGAAGAGAAACTAGATGAAATTGCAGGCGGAAAGCGCGATTGGGTTGGCGTGGTGCGGGATTTTTATGAGCCGTTTGCCAAGCAGCTCGAAATCGCTGAAGAGGCGATGCCGGAAATCAAGACCGAGCCAGAGGAAATCGGACGCAACTGTCCGGAATGTGGAAGTCCGCTTGTGCTGCGGCACGGGCGCTATGGGAAATTCATTGGCTGCTCCAATTTCCCGGAATGCCGGCATACCGAGCCGTGGCTGGAGAAAATCGGCGTGAAGTGTCCGCAATGTGGCGGCGATCTCGTCGCCCGCAGGACGCGAAAGGGCAGGCCGTTCTACGGTTGTGCGAACTATCCGCAATGTGAATTTACATCCTGGAAACGACCACTCGTCCCACCGTGTCCCAAGTGCGGCGGTTTGCTGGTTGTTGAAAATCGACACCAGGCTCGCTGCACGGTTTGCGAAGAACAATTCGACCAATCCGCTTTACAGCAAGAAGAGAGCGATCCGGTATGATTCGTGCAACCAGATGATTGCCCTGTTTAAAAGATAGGGCTAGAATGCCGAGGATTTATAACTTTCAAAGGGAGCCTTAATTCCGAGCAGAGAGTAGAGGCGCTATGAACGAGATTTCAAACAAATTAAATCGCAACGTCGTGATTGTGGTGCTCGCGCTGATCGTCGGAATCGTGCTGGGAGTGCTCTATGCCTGGCTCATCAGTCCGGTCGAGTGGGTTGATGGAGCGATTTACCAGTTGCGTCGTGATCTGCGCGTGGATTATCTGAGGATGACGATCGATTCCTATACCTTGAATGAAGATGCTGACCTAGCAGCAGAACGCTACAATGCACTGGGCGTAGATAAGGCGGACATCTTATCCGAAGTGGCGAAGAATCCCGACACGATAACGACCAGCAATATCCAGCGCTTCAACGAGATCGTCGAAACGTCTCCTGAGGGGGCCGAAGCCGGTGAGGCCGCAGAAGCGCCATCGGGAACGGAAGGTGAATCGGAATTTTCCCTCTCGAAGTTGCTTCTGCCCGTTTGCGGAGCTACTTTATTGCTCGGATTGCTGCTGGTAGCTGCAATTGTATTGAGACGCAGGATGGAAACCGGTACCCAAGAAGATCAGTACGAATACGAGGAGGAATTGGAACCTGCAGCAGAGTACGCCTCGGAGATGCCAATGACCGTAGATCAGCCGCTGGCGACATTTCGGACGACATATTCATTGGGCGACGACCTGTACGATGATTCGTTCAGCATCGAAAGCGCGGCCGGGGATTTCTTGGGCGAGTGCGGCGTAGGTATTGGAGACGTGATCGGCGTCGGCGAACCGAAGAAAGTATCTGCATTTGAAATCTGGCTTTTCGACAAAAACGACATTCAAACCGTAACGAAAGTCCTCATGAGCGGCTACACGTTTGAAGATGGGGATACGCGTGCCAAACTTGCTGCGAAAGGAGATCCATTCGAAGCGAGAAGTGGCGAAGTTATCAGCCTCACGACGGCATCGTTGACCGTAGAGGCTCGTATCGTGGACATGAGTTACGGGGAGTCGGCTTTGCCGGCTGAAAGCTACTTTGAACGGCTGACCATCGAACTGAAAGCCTTCCCCACGGCTTATTAAAGATAGGTAGACGATCGAAAAGACCGTTCTACGATTTAAAAAATAAGAGCGAGATTACCTCGCTCTTTTTCATTCGTGATCGTTGCTATTGAATGGATAGTATTTTTAACTCTATCTTGCCGCCGGGAGTATCTGCTTTAGCGGTGTCGCCGACGCTTTTACCGATTAATGCTTCGCCGATCGGGGAAGCATAGGAGATCATATGCTGCCGGGGGTTGGCTTCCTTCACGCCGACGATTTTATAGGTTTCGGGTTCCCTGCCGTCCTCGACGACACGCACCGTGCTGCCGATTTCAACCGTGTCTTTGGACGTATTTTGTTCGATGATGATCGCGTCACGCAAGATGATTTCGAGTTCCTGGATACGACCTTCGAGAAATGCTTGCTCTTCCTTGGCCGCAATATAGTCCGCATTCTCAGATAGATCGCCTTGCTGTATTGCAAAACGTAATCTCTTGGCCAGATCCTTTCGCTTCGGACCGCGAAGTTCCTCGAGTTCTGCTTGCAGTTTTGCCGCACCGTCCTTGGTCAGGTAGTAATCTTGCTTCGGTCCCATTTTGATCGAGTGCCTCTTTTATATTGTGTCGGACTAATATCATTAATCTGCCAAGTCAAGAGTCTAAACGAGTTTGGGGACGGCTGTCAATGCAAAGCTTTGACTCTTTTCTCAGATTGGAAGATAATCGCCGAAACCCACATGAGAGGAAAGATAATGTCTTATCCATTCCCCAGCGAAGAATGGCTGATCGCACTGATGCAGGTGCTCAATGCGGACACCCGTTACGCAGAGGTAGCGAAAAAGTGGGAAGGAGACATGATCGTCGTCATTGAGTCCAATCCGAATGAAGAAGATCCGAACCTGCCAATCACGTTCTATCTAGATTTGTGGCACGGGCGATGCCGAGAGGTGCGTGTCATCGGTCCGGACCAAGTGGAAATGCCGGACGCTGCATTCGTTCTGCGAGCGGACATCAAAAACATCATGCGTATCTTTCAGGGCGATTTAGATCCGATGCAAGCCATGCTGACCCGCAGATTACAAGTGAAAGGCAATCTTGGCTACATGCTGCGCAACGTGCCGACCGTGTTGGATTTCGTGCGCTGCTGCCGCGCAGTTGAGATCGCCGAGGAAACTGCATCGTAAGTGAGGCTTTAAGCGCTTAGGACGAATTATCAGTAAGAGCGAGGCGCATATGGACGTATCCGAACGAGCTGCAGAAGAAAATTTAGTATACGATTTTGTCATCGTAGGTTCCGGATTCGGTGGCAGCGTTTCCGCTCTGCGACTGGCCGAAAAAGGGTATCGTGTTCTCGTGCTCGAGCGCGGCAAGCGATACGCAGACGATGAACTCCCGAAGACGAACTGGGATATCCGCCGCTATCTTTGGATCCCGGCATTACGCTGTTTCGGAATTCTCCAACTTAACTTGTCGAGAGGCTATTTTCTGTATCATTCCAGCGGTGTAGGTGGCGGCAGCCTTGTTTACGCCGCAGTCTTAATGGAGCCGGACGATACATTTTTCAAGGCGAATTCGTGGCAGCATCTGGGGAACTGGGGAGAAATTTTAAGGCCGCACTATGCGACGGCAAGGCACATGTTGGGCGTTGAGCGAAATCCTGAAATCTGGCCGGCGGATGAAGCGCTGCGTGAAATCGCGAATGAACTCGATCGTGCGGACAGTTTTCGTGCTACGGAGGTTGGAATATATTTTGGGCAGCCGGGAGAGGAATGCCCCGATCCGTACTTCGACGGTGAAGGTCCCCCGCGAATAGGCTGCATTCATTGTGGGGCTTGTATCGTAGGATGCCGTTATGATTCCAAAAATACACTGCCGAAGAATTACCTGTACTTCGCCGAGCGTCTAGGAGTCGAAATCAGGCCGGAATCGAAAGTCGAGGACATCGAACCCTTTAGCGGGAAAGATCCGGACGATGCGCGTTACATCGTAAAATATCGATCTTCGACGCGATTACTGGGTGGAAAGCCTAAGAACGTCTACGCAAGGAATGTCGTCGTATCCGCCGGGACATTGGGAACGGTCGAACTGCTGCTTCGCTGTCGCAACGTATCCAAGACACTCCCCAATTTGTCCCCGCGACTCGGCTGCGCGGTTCGCACCAACAGCGAGACCTTTTTCGGGGCATTTCGCCTTTCGAAAGACGGGGATCATTCGAAGGGCATTTCGATCAGTTCGATTTTTAAAGCCGACGAGGAAACGCAGATCGAACCGGTGCGGTTGGAAGAGCGCTCGTCGATGCTGTTTCGCGTATTGGCCTCTCCCATCATCAAGCCCAGCAAATCGTTGGCTGTCCGACTATGGCGTAACTTGGTTGTAATCCTGCGGCATCCAATCGATTTTCTCAACGTACGCCTCATACCTGGATTGACAAAACGCGGAATTGCCATCATGGTCATGCAGACGAAAGACAACTTGTTGCGTTTGCGACTGGGACGGAATCCCTTCACCCTGTTTCGTCGTGGGCTCGTTGGTGAACAGGATGCGGAAAGGACGGTGCCGGTAAAAATCGATCTGGGGGAAAAGGTCGCCCGTTCCTTGGCGACGAAAATCGGCGGGTCGCCGAGCGGCGCCATTACCCAGGGTTTAATCAACGTTCCCATGACGGCGCACATGTTGGGCGGATGTGTTTTTGGAGGCGACGCTGAAGAAGGTGTAATCAACGTAGATTGTGAAGCCTTCAATTACCCTGGACTGTACGTCGTTGATGGGTCAATCGTTCCCGCGAATCCGGGGGTCAATCCCAGCCTCACCATCACGGCGCTCGCCGAGTATGCGATGAGCAGGATCGAGCCCAAGCGAAGCTGAATTTGCAGGTAATCCCGACCAGGACCGGGTGTACAGTATGCCAGAATTTGGATTTCGTCTCTTACATATCGACATTGGGACAGGCGATTATCAGCAGACGGATGTCGAGACGGAGATGCTTCGCCAGACGTTGGGGGGCGCAAGCCTGGCCGCGCGCATGCTCTATCCGCATCTGCGCAGGGATGCCGATCCACTTTCACCGGCTGCACCGCTTTTGTTTCTAACTGGACCATTGACGGGAACGAAGGGCACATCCGTGAGTCGTTTTGTTATCTGCGGTAAATCACCGGCGACGGGAATTTGGGGCGAATCAAACGCTGGCGGTTACTTCGGTCCGGAAATGCGCAAGACGGGCTTCGATGGCATATGGATCACGGGCCGAGCGCCGAAGCCGGTGTACTTGTGGGTAAATGATGGAGAGGTCGAAATCCGCGAGGCGGATGAATTGTGGGGAAAATGTGATCCGTATGAAACGCAGCAGGCGATCCGTGAAGCACACGAGGACCCTTTAATTCGTGTAGCCAGCATTGGACTTGCGGGGGAGAATCAATTGCGTTTTGCTTCAATCCTTTGCGATCACGGGAGGGCTGCCGGCAGGACCGGCATGGGCGCGGTAATGGGGTCCAAACGGCTCAAGGCAATTGCGGTTCGCGGCAAGCGGGATCTGTTGATCTCGCAGCCAGAACGGTTTGCGAAGATCCGCTCGGAGTCGAATCGGAACTTGCGTTCAGACAACGTAACGGATGCGCTGCGACAATTCGGATCGTCTAGCGCCGGAGACTACCTCGATTATTTGGGCGACATGCCCAAGTATTATTTTTCAAAAGGAGTGTTCGAAGGCGCGCAACGCGTCTCTGGAGAGTCGATGGCAGAGGATATCCTCTCGCGCGTGAGTACTTGTCATGGGTGCGTAATCGCCTGCGGGAGGGTCGTGCGTCTTACGGATGGAGAAGAGCGCAAAGGACCGGAATACGAGACCATCGTGGGTTTCGGACCAAACCTGGGAATCGACGATCTCTCCACGATCACGCTGCTCGGTGAATTGTGTGATCGATACGGTATGGACACCATCTCGGTCTCAAATACGATCGGACTTGCATTCCTGCTGTTTGAAAATGGCATAATCAATACGAATGACACCGATGGCGAAGAGTTGCTTTGGGGAAAAGCAGACGTCGTCGAAGCCTTAATCCATCGTATCGCGAACAGGGAAGGATTTGGCGAACATCTTTCCCAGGGAGCAGAGAAGCTGGCGCAGCATTTCAAGGCCGACGAACTGGCGATCCACGTTAAAGGACTGGAGATGCCATATCATGACCCTCGCGCGCTCTCCGGAATGGGTCTCGTATATGCGACGTCTCCCCGGGGCGCTTGTCACAACCAGAGCGATTACTTTATGGTGGAGATTGGACAAACGGTCGAAGAAGTCGGCGTGGACTTCTTTGAACGGCATGCGGGCAAGGAAAAGGCCATGAATGTTGCCCGACACCAGGATTGGCGCACGATTTTCAACTCGCTCGTCATGTGTATTTTTGCCAACGTCCCGCCGAAATCGGTTCTCGAACAGATAAACGCTGTGACCGGTTTTGATTACGACATGCCGGAATTGTTACAGGTTGGAGAGCGGGGTTGGAATATCAAACGGATGGTGAATATGCGATTGGGGATGAAGAAATCGGACGATTGCCTGCCCAAATCGATCTTGAAACCCTTGGAAGAAGGCGGCGCGGCAGGGTATTGCATACCGATCGACGACATGCTTGAAGCTTATTATCGATGGCGGGGTTGGGATGTCGAAACCGGTCTTCCTGACCAAGAGAAATTATCGCAATTGGAAATTGAAAATCTAATCGAAGCCGAGTGACTTTGCAGGGGAGCGAGGTAGCAGCATTGGCGAAAATTGTAACCGTAGAGCAAATGCAGAAAATCGAAAAAGCCGCGGATGCATCGGGATTGAGTTACACGCAGATGATGGAGAATGCCGGGCGTTCGATCGCGCAGCGGATTCTCGAGCATTGGACCCGAATGGACGGCAAGTGCGTCGTTATTTTAGTGGGTTCCGGAAACAATGGCGGAGATGGACTTGTCGTGGGGCATTATCTGCATCAGGCCGGAGCGAAAGTGCGTGCATATCTGGCGAAAGCGCGTGCAGCCAGCGATACGAACCTGAACCGTCTATTGGAGGATAATGCGGAAATCGTCGTCGCCTCCGAAGACCCGAATCGAGTTAAATTGTCCGAATGGGTCGAAGAGGCGGATTTCGTCGTCGACGCCGTCCTCGGGACCGGTTTTAACCTTCCGCTGCGGGGAAATGCGAAAAGCATTCTCGACGTGGTTGGCCTGGCGGTATCCGGGAGAAAACGGAAACCGATTATTATCGCTGTGGACTGTCCATCCGGGTTGGAATGCGATAGCGGTGCGGCTGCCGAAGAAACACTTGCGTGTGACCTTACTGTCACGTTGGCCGCAGCGAAGCCGGGACTTTTAACCTTTCCCGGGGCGGATAAAGTGGGGAAGCTCTTTATCGGGGACATCGGTATCGAAGATGATCTGAAGGAGATTGACAGCGTGGAACTCGAACTTGCAACGGCCGAGACGGTAAAACCATGGGTTCCCGCACGGCCCAAAAACGCACATAAAGGTACTTTCGGGCGCGCTATGATTGTCGCCGGTTCGATCAACTATCCAGGTTCTGCGGCGCTTGCCGCCATCGGTGCATACCGGGTTGGTGCCGGATTGGTAACTCTCGCCGTCCCCGCGCCGGTCCAGATGATGTTAGCATCGCAATTGATGGAAGCGACCTGGATCGTATTGCCGGACGAGATGGGCGTCATTGCTGAAAACGCAGCGGAAGTGTTGGTCCAGGAACTCGAAAACACGCAAGCAGTTCTTCTTGGTCCTGGATTCGGGCGAGAGCCCTCCACCGCCATTTTCCTGCAGCGCTTGTTGGGCGCCGACGACGCTAAATCGCGAGGAAAGTTGGGCCTGGTGCCGGCTGATCGCAAAGAAGTGAATAAGCCGGAGCTGGTCATTCCATGCGTCGTAGATGCGGACGGCTTGAGACTACTGGCGGAGTTATCCGATTGGCCGAAGCTGCTGCCGCCGTTGTCTGTCCTTACACCGCATCCTGGGGAAATGGCTGTGCTGACTCAGATTGCGAAGGAAGAAATCCAAAAGGACCGCGTAAATCATGCGCAGCAAGCTGCAGCCAAGTGGGGGCATGTCGTCGTTTTAAAAGGTGCATTTACGGTAATCGCTGAACCGGGTGGGAAGTCTGCCGTCTTGCCGTTTGCCACGCCTGCGCTTGCACGCGCCGGCACGGGTGATGTTTTAGCCGGCGTCATAACCGGCTTACGGGCGCAGGGTGTTGGTCCGTACGAGGCAGCCGTCTTGGGTTCATATTTGCATGGGCGCGCCGGAGAACTGGCCGCCGAATTGGTCGGATCTCTGGCCGGCGTGATTGCAAGCGACGTAGCGGATTCCCTTTCCCTGGCAATTGCCGAATTGAACGGAGGCTTGAGCCGCATATAGCGCAGCGCGCGGTGGGCGAAGTCGAATCAAAAAGGGCGCAACGTGAGACGCCCTTTTATGTTTGCTCGTGAGCGATGAATCGATCTGACTCGTGCAGCGTGAAGTTTCAGGATTTAGGTTTGGACTTGGATTTGGATTCGGCTGCAGACTCTTCGTTTGCCTCGCTCGTTTTCTTGCGCCGCGTGGCTTTCTTGCCCGCTTCAACGGCTTCTTCAATGCGAGTCTTTTGTTCTTCCAAAATCACCTGACCACGTTTCTGCAGTTCTTCAGCTCTTTCGCGAGCTTCACGCGCCAGTTGTTCTGCGCGTGCCCGGGTCTCGACGGCGGTTTGCTCGACCTGGTCGCGAAGCTCGATGCCTTTTTCGCGGATCAAGGTGCGTGTTTCCTCGCCAGATTGTGGCGCTAAGAGTAAAGCCACGGCTGCGCCGACGACACCGCCGATGACAAATCCCGAAACAAAGGTACCGAAATCACTATCACGGTCAGACATTGTAATCACTCCTCATTACTGGGTTTCAGCGCGATTTTGAGCGCCCAGACTTGACGATATCAACAGCACGCTGGATGGCCGCGAATGTGCTGTTTATTTTAATAACCGGTTGAACCATTTTATCACTAAGGAATTGGGATGTCCCGCGCAGCGTATTGACGGTTTCGTTGCCCGAATCGATCAGTGGTTTTATTTCAGTCTGAATCAAAGCCGTGAGTCTGGCGACCTGCACGATGAGCAGGATCAATGCGAGTCCGATAACCAATGATTCGACAGCGACGAAGATGATGACGACATCCCGGATTGACTCGGTTTCTTGCGGATGATTGACCATCACGACGATGGCAAAAATCACCCCGGTAAGGATGACCAATGCGACGATAATAACCAAAATTCCCACCCAGGGGGAACTTCCACGTCTTTCATTGGGCTGAATGGTTTTTTCCTCGAAGTCCACGTTCTTTGCCTTACTTCCTAATCGATTTTAATCATTATAGCATAAGGATTATTTGCGCTTTTGTTTCCGGCTTCTTCGAGTTTGCTTGCCTTCTTTATCAGGTCCGGCCAGCACTTCTGCAGAAAAAAGCCCGATACCCGTGGCAATTAAATTCGGAAGAAGGTTGAGGGAACCGAACCTTAGAACGCGCCAGTGAATCCACTCACTCACCAATTGTCCGGCAAAGAAGGAAACCCAGGCTGTTGCGACGTAAAGTGTCATTCTCGAGAGACGACCGCCGCGGAACACATGGAAAAGCAGTCCGCACATCGCCGCGATAACGGAGCCGAAGAAGATCGTAGGTATGCTCATTCGCGGATAACGCCTCCGCCCAGACATATCTCGCCAGAATAGAATACCGCCGCTTGGCCGGGTGTGATGTCGGGAACCGATGCTGTCAATGACACTTCGACCGACATGTCGTCCCGGATTTGGATCGCAGCAGGCATCTCGGATGCCTTGTAGCGGACCCGAACGACGAGCGGGATTGATGCTTCCGGTGGATGGCCGGAAATCCAGTTGACCGGCTCCGTGGTGAAGAACGCTCGACCGAGTGCGCCGCGCGAACCGACGACGAGAGTGTTCGAAGAGAATTGCTTTTCGATGACGTAGAGCGCCTGAGAAGATGATAAACCGATGCCTCGACGCTGTCCGATGGTGTAATTTGAGAGGCCGTCGTGGGTACCAAGTTGTCTTCCCTGCACGTCGGCGATAGGTCCGGGTGGCGGCAGATGGACATCTTGTTGGCGCAAAAAGTCACGATAATCACCGACCGGTACGAAGCAAAGATCCTGGCTGTCCGGCTTTTCCGCCACCGGCAGGTTCATTCGTCGCGCCTGTTCACGCACGTCGCGCTTCGTCAGGTCCCCAAGTGGAAAGATCGTCCTGGCAAGATCGGATTGCTGCAGGACGCTGAGCACGTAACTTTGGTCTTTCGCGCGATCGATGCCTCGCAGTAAGCGGTATTCGGAATCCAGTTGTTCGATGCGGGCGTAATGCCCCGTAGCAAGATGGGAGGCGCCCATCTCAAGCGCCTTGTTCAATAGATATCCCCAACGCATGGTGCGATTGCAGATCAAACATGGATTGGGTGTTACACCACGGGCATAGGCATTCGTGAATGCATCCACGACGTTTTGCTTGAAAAGTGTTTTCGTATCGAGTTTGTGGAAGGGAATTCCGAGCAGCGAAGCTACGGATTGTGCCGAGACTACGTCTTTCGGCGTGCAGCAGCGATTGGGCGTGTCCGGATTCGTGCTCCAAAGGCGCATCATGACCGCGAAAACATCATACCCTTGTTCGACGAGCAGCGCCGCAGCGACTGAGCTGTCAACGCCGCCACTCATGGCAATAGCGACGCGGCGTTTTGAGGAACTCATTTCGCGACACACTTCGGGCAGATGCATCGTTTCAGGGCGATGCTCGGCTTAGTGTATTCACTACGAGACGAAAATCCAGTCATGCGCGAATTCTATCACGTCCTCCAACGGAATTGTCGGCTTCGGGAATTGTGACCTCGATTGCGGAAAAGGTCGGTATAATGGTGCGAATTGAAGACATGCTACCAAAGGAGAAATTCGTACAATGAACACAATGATCGAATCTATTCATGCCCTTGAGGTTCTAGACTCGAGGGGTAACCCAACAGTGGAGGTGAACGTCATTCTGGCGGACGGAAGCTGGGGGAGAGCGCTGGTGCCCTCTGGCGCTTCGACCGGTGTACACGAAGCTCTCGAGCTGCGCGACGGGGATAAAAAGCGCTATGGCGGAAAAGGTGTGACGAAGGCCGTCGAAAACGTAAATTCAACGATCGCCGAAGCGTTGTTGGGGTGGGATGCGACCGAGCAGCGTTTGATCGACATGGAGATGATCAGTCTGGATGGTACCTCCAACAAGGAAAATCTTGGCGCGAACGCAATTTTGGGCGTGAGCCTGGCCGTAGCAAAAGCGGCTGCAAGTTCTTTGGGCTTGCCTTTGTATCGCTATATCGGCGGCGTTTATGCGCATCTACTTCCTGTTCCGATGCTCAACATTCTCAACGGCGGTGCGCATACAGGTTGGCAATCGACCGACGCTCAGGAATTCATGATCATGCCGCTTGGTGCGCCGACATTTGCAGAGGGACTTCGTTGGGGATCCGAGATTTACCACAAGTTGAGAGATGTATTGAAGGAACGCGGTTATACAGCGCTGGTTGGCGATGAAGGCGGCTATGCACCCGCCCTGAAAGCCAACGCGGAGGCAGTCGAAGTGATCCTGGAAGCAATTGAAAAATCGGGTTACAAGCCTGGTGAACAAGTTGCCATCGCGATCGATCCGGCGGCTTCTGAATTCTACGATGCGAAGAGCGGCCGCTACAATTTGCGCCGTGAAGGTAAGGAATTAAACGGCGAGGAAATGGTCGCCTTTTGGAAAGAATGGATCGAGAAATACCCCATCGTTTCGATCGAGGACGGTCTTGCGCAGGACGATTGGGAGAGCTGGATCCTTATGACCAAAGAGTTGGGAGACAAAATTCAAATCGTTGGAGACGATTTGCTCGTCACCAATCCGGACCGGGTGCGAATGGGGATCGAAGAAAAAGCTTGCAATGCTCTGCTCGTGAAGTTAAATCAGATCGGCTCACTGACGGAGACGATCGAAGCCGTGGAGCTCTGTCATCGGGCAGGCTGGGCAGCGGTGACCTCACACCGTTCCGGCGAAACCGAAGACGCCACCATTGCGGACCTCGTGGTCGCTTTGAACATGGGTCAGATCAAGACGGGCGCGCCGGCGCGTTCGGACCGGGTGGCCAAGTACAATCAGTTGCTGCGTATCGAGAGTGAGCTGGATGAAGTGGGTGAATATGCCGGTTGGCAGGCGTTGAAACGAGCCAATATCTGAGATCTTCAGCGGATAAGAAAAGAGCGGCTCAACGAGCCGCTCTTTTTTCGTTGCTGTGTGTGGATCAGTCGAGGACCGATGTTGTACTCAAAGCAGGTGAAGACTCTTCGCTTGCCCCAGAAGCGGGTGTGCTGCAGTAGGGACAGATTTGCCAGGGGAGTTCCATCAATTTCCCGCAACGTACGCAAGGTTTGCGCAGCCGCGTGTGGCAGTGGGGGCAAACTTGCCAACCAATTTCGGCATTCGCACCACATCCCGGACAAACGACACGGCTCTCAATTTGAGAGAGAAGCGCTTCCTCTTCCAGAGATCGCTGGTAGGCCTCATCGAGCGTCTGCCGGGGGCGCAGGATGAAATATATGATCACCCCCAATACATTGAGCACGAGAACGACGAGGGCGGCAAGGATTTGTACGATGCGGTCCTGCGTACGGGAGCGCACATCCCGATGAGTCCAAAAAACGAGACTCAGCCACAGCGCAGCCAGGAATGCGCCAAAAAAGGCCGTGAGCGTGGTAAATAAGTTTGCAAGTGATCCCAAATTCAACGCATCCAACATATTGCGCTCCTTCGGAGGCGGATTATAGCACAGGGGGGGGAAGAAAGGACTTCGTGCAAGAATCAGCGCTTTGGATTTTAGGTACTTGACGTTTGACTACTCCCGAGGCGTGTCATCTGCGATACGATTTTTGACACTTGTGAACTTATTACGTTATAGTGGCAATGATTTCGCTAAATCGAAGGAGGGGGAATGAGGGACAGCAGAAATTCCTACCGCATTACCGATTTGGATTCCTCGGATCGACCTAGAGAACGTCTTTTGAATCTGGGAGCAACATCGCTCTCGAACGCAGAATTGATTGCCATCCTGTTGCGAGCGGGAATCGAGGGGATGAACGTGCTTCAACTGGCACAAAAATTGCTCCTGGATTTAGGTGGGTTGACAGGATTGCACCAAGCACCGCTGGAGGCACTGTGCGAACGACGAGGGATTGGACCCGCAAAAGCATCCCAGCTCAAAGCGGCCATAGAACTCGGCCGCCGGTTGTCCATCGCTTCGCCGCAAGAGCGCCCGGTCATCCAATCGCCGGAGGACGCAGCTTCACTGCTGCTCTACGAAATGGGTGCCCTGGAACAGGAGCATTTGCGTGTGCTGCTGCTCGATACTCGCAACCGGGTGCTGCGAACGGTGGAAGTGTATCGCGGTTCGTTGAACAGTTCGATGATCCGCATCGGGGAAATCTTCCGGGAAGCGATTCGGATGAACGCCGCGGCGATCATCGTGGCTCACAATCATCCCAGCGGCGACCCTACGCCAAGTCCGGAAGACGTGCGTGTGACCAAGGCACTCGTTGAATCCGGCGAACTCATGGACATCGAGGTGCTGGATCATTTGATCATCGGTAAAAATCGCTACGTGTCGCTTAAATCCAAAGGATTAGGGTTCGAGTAAATCCTTGCGGAGGGAAGTGTGGATTATCAAATCGTGTTACTGCCGGCGGAAGATTATTGGACCTGGGTACGGGCCAGCAGCCCGTACGTGATGCACTTCGGGCCGAATATCACTTCCGATCCGCATACCGCAGCAGCGTACATGGCGCCTCGTCAGGTGATCACCTTTCCGCAGGTTGCCAACGGTTATGGTGAGTACGGTGATTTAAAGCAGTGGTTTCAAAGAAACAATCCGGGGATTCGATTGGACGTAGTCGAAGCGAACGATCCGCAAGGTTTTAAAGAGACTTTAAACTCGCGCATCAAGGACAAGGATCGTTACGGGCAAAAGCAGCGACCGTTTTACTTGCTTTGGCCTACGGAATTCGCCGTAATCACACAAGAATTCGGGGCGCATCCGGAAATATACAGCCGCTGGGGTTTTCCCGGGCACGAGGGGATTGACTTCCGCGCCAGACCGAACACGAACATCTACGCCAGCGCCGACGGGCAAGTGTATCAAGTCCATACCAATCCGGACAATCACCCGTATGGCATCCACGTGCGCATTCAGCACGAGGATGGTTACAAGACCGTCTACGCTCATTTCGCCAAATCGCTGGTCGTCACCGGGCAAATGGTCAAGGCGGGAGACATCATCGGAAAAGCGGATTCCACTGGGGCATCCGTCGGGTCGCATCTCCATTTCACGCTTAAACGCGACGGCGCCACGCAGCGCGGTGAAACCGACTATCCCAAAGACGTGATTGATCCTACGCCGTTTCTTGTCTGGCCGGAAACGACAAGCAGCAAGGCGATCGAGCATTTTAGTTGGCCGTCGGGAAAAATGTTGTTCGGAGCGCACGGTCGAATCGGCGCCCCGATGACCGCAGATGATTTGGATTTGGTATCTCGCGCAAATCTTGAATGTATCAAACTCGATATCTGCGAAACGGAGGAGACCGTCGCGCACTTGCGCGCGATGGAGCCAAGCCTTTTCATCGTGGGTCGATTAACCTCAGATTTTTCCGGGTCCCCCGTGACGGCGGATGAATTCGTCCGCAAAGTGGAGACTGACCTCGGGCGCTTTTATCGACAGGGCGTGCGGTATTTCGAGATACATGCAAATCCCAATTTACAATCAGCAGGGTGGCGCCGATCCTGGAGAAACGGCAGGGAATTCGGTGGATGGTTTCTACGCGCTGCAGATCAATTCAGACAAAGCTTTCCCGGTATCAGCCTCGGATTTCCGGGATTGTCACCCGGTGGTGGGATTTCGGGCTGGCGGGAAGACGCGGAACAATTCATGCACGAGGCCGAGGACGCCATGGATAGCGCGGACTGGATTGGTATCCACTGTTGTTGGACGGATATGCAGGGGATGAATTCTCACGATGGCCGAGGGCGGGTAACGGCGTACCGCAAATCATTCCCGCATAAATTGTTGCTCGTCACGGAGTTTTACAATCCCTCTCGGTCAGTGAACCCGCAGGCAAAAGCGCGACAGTACCAGTCATTCGGGCGCCAGGTCAGCCGTATCGCGGGTGTGGGCGCGATATTTTCCTACGCTATCTCATCCGAAGAGAAAAGCAATTCATTCGTGTGGTCATCCGAGGGCAGCGAATTTGCCGATATATTGGCTACAAGGCAAACTTGATGCGCAATACGAGAGCGAAAATAGCATTTCGGGATACAGGGTTATGGATCAGGACCAATTCACGTTAACCGCACGGCGGCGGCCGTTGCGGTCTTCAAAGAACACATGACCGTGCGCTTTACCGAATTGCCACAACTGCCTTGTAACGGCGACATCAATCTGGCAGTATTCTAAAACCTCGTCGATCTTTCCTTCCTTGTACCAGGCCACAGCCTGTAATCCATCGGCGCTTTTCCTGGCCTGGAATGATGCCGCAGCAAGGTTGTCCAACGAAACGCGAAACCCCAGTTCTTGATAAATGTCGAGCAGCAGATCGGTCGTTTTGCTCACGAGTGGCGGCGTTACTGTCAAACCATACGGTTTCAACACCGTGTAATCGAAGCGGATCAGGTTGAAGCCGATCATGCGATCGGCATGCACGATGGCGTCGATGAGTTCAACGGCGTGCTGTTCTGTGTAGCGTTGATACGTATCCGTTTCAATATCCAGCAAAACGGCGGCGGCAAGGCCAAGACGGTCGATGTAATCCCAGCCTCCAACTTCCTGCGCCAGGTGTTTGGTTTCCAGATCAAAGACATACGTTTTTGTCATCGCAGTGCCGTCCTCGTTGATGCGCCTGATGGTAGCGGGTTGCAAGAATCCATCATCTGGTGCAGCAACTATACCCCGAGCGCGACGAGCAGCGCGGTTACGGTCAGCGGACTCAAGATCGTCGTGGCGGCGACGACTCCTGTTACAAACTCGGCTTCAACGTCGAACTTGGTGGCGATAACCATGTTGAACACGGCGGCAGGCATCGCCGCCTGAATGACACCTGCTTGTTGGCCGATTGTATCGAGATTCATAAACGGTACGAGCAGCCACGCGATAAGCGGTGATACGATCAAACGAGATACAACGGCGAAAGAAAGGACGTCTTTATGATTGAACGAATTCAAACGGCCAATCTGGATGCCTAGCACGACGATCATAACCGGTATCGATGCAGATCCCAGCAGTTCGATGGGGCGGGTGATCGAAAGGGGGAGAGTAATTTCATTCGAGCGCACGATCAAGGCAAGCGGGATGGCATAGACCGAAGGCACTTTTAACAATCCCAGTAGCGCCTTCAGTGGTGTTTGTTTGCCTACACTTACGACATACACACCCAATGAATTAACCATCATCGAACTTGCGACGAAGTAGATGCTCGCCCATGCCAATCCGTTTTCGCCAAGTGCAAATCTCGCCAGGGGAAGTCCGTAGTTACCGGCATTCATAAAACTGGACGAGATAATAAAAGCGGAAAGGAGGGGAGCTTCGAGCTTTCGCGCGCGGCCGATTGCGTAGCACATAACGGCAATGATGCTGATATTCAATGCCGTCAGGCTTGCCATTCGCATGAGTTCATCGACAGAAATCTCGCTCGAAGTCAGCAAGTTGAAAACCAGCGCAGGGGAGAAGGCGTAAAAAACAATCTGCGATATGGGATGAGGATCGATGCCGATTCGTTTCTGTAATGCAAATCCAATCCCGGCGATAAGAATGATCGGCAGTAGATTGGAAGCAAAAATTTGAAACAATTCGCTCAAGATTCAGGAGCCTCGAAATTGAGGTCGTCATCGAAGTCGAACAAAAGCAAATCACGCGTGCCTTCGATAAAAGTCATGTGGTCGATCGCTTTTTGGATAACGTCCTGGAATGCGCTGTCTTCGGATTGCTCACCGAGTTCGATGAGCGCATTCAGGGCATCCTCACCGCCCAATTCTGCCAGAGCCCAGACCGCTGCAAGTCGAATGTCGTCGTTTACATCCTGAAGCAAATCAATTAACGTCTCAGTCGCTTCTCGTACTTCTAGTTCGCCGGCAGCACGAGCGGCTTCCATGCGGATCAAGGGATTGGGATTGGAAAGTTCGGAAAGGATGTAATTCCCCCAGCGCTTGTTTGCCGAACGTCCCATCGCCAGAACGGCAGATTGCTGCATCTGCTCATTTTTCGAATTGTATGCTGCTTCGATTTGCTGCGGGACATCGTCGTGCGACGAATACCCGATGGATTCAAGGGATCTCATCCGAACCTCATGTGAGTCGTCGTTACGGCAGGTGGCAAGCAACCCTGCTTCGATTTGATGCAGCAGTTCGGATGGAATCTCGTCGATTTCACCAAGCCAGACGAACTTGCCTAATGCAGTGGCTGCGACGGCACGAATGTGATCGTCGCCCTTGAACACCAATGATTCCAGCAAGACGGGTACGAGAGAGGGGTCTTCGCTCTCCCATAAATTCTCGATGGCTATCGAGCGAACTTCCGAGTCAGAATCTGAAAGGGCGATGCGGTTTACTGCTTCGAAAGAAAGTTCGAAGTGGCCCAGCGCTTGCTGTCCCATTTCTTTCAAGATCTGCAATTTGCGCTCGGTTGAAACAGAAGGCCAAACGGATTCGAACTGATGTTGTTGATCTCTATCGAGGTCGGACAATTCGGAAATGCGTTGCAGCGGAATCGGTACGCTTTCGTCTTGTAAGGTTTCAAGTAATTGCAGAAACGGTTTCTTCATGTGGATACCATAGAAAAGTTTACGGCAGCGAAAGTGGGTCTGTAAAGTCTTTCAGGTTGATGTAAATCATCAACACGAGCAAAAAAGCGAATCCGATCGAATGGACAATCGCTTCTAATTTGGGAGGGATTCTGCGGCCCAGGATTGCTTCCGCAAAAACGAACAGCAGTCTGCCTCCATCGAGCGCGGGAAACGGCAGAAGATTCGCCAACGCAAGCCCAACGCTGATGACACCGATGAGGTTGAGCGTAAGAAAAGGTCGTTGTGCGGTGCGGTCGATGGCATTTGCCCAGGCGAGCATATCGTGAATGCCCTTCAATCCGCTGAGACGGGTTTCTTCGGGCTCTGCGACGCCGCGGATCAATCGAGCAGGTAGGCTGAGTAATGCGTCGACCTGCATGACGATGGACTCGCCACCCAGGCGTACGGCGCTCAGCAAACTAGTCTCTAGCGGCGGATGACCTAGAATCACTCCGATTGGGCCCTGATCTGACGGGTATTCGATACGAGGCGCGAGTTCGAAGGTTTGCAGCTGATCGTCTCGCTCGATCACGATACGAACAGTATCGTTCGGTCGATTCTGAATCGCATCGACCATGGTATCAAAACTGGTGATGGGTTTATCGTCGACGGATCTGACCAGATCACCAACTTGAATACCGACATCGTCGGCCGGAGCGGCTTGAACGACATCCGCGATAATGACGCGCTCGACGTCCGGCGCTGCGAATTTAAACGCAAGGACAAAAGCCACGAAGCCAAGGAGCACATTCGCAAGCGAACCGGCCGAAAGAACGAACACGCGCACACGCTTACTGGCGGCAGCCAGGCCGTCTGGCACTTCGGGATCGTCCTCGCCGGCGATGCGGTTGAATCCGCCAAGCGGAATCAAATTCAACGTGAATTTGGTGCCGCCTGCTTCGAAAAGCGAGATTAATCGCGGTGGAAATCCGATCCCAAATTCATCCACCCGAACCTTGGTTAATTTCGCAGCGATGAAATGGCCAAATTCATGACACAACAATAATGTACCAAGAACGATAATGAATAACACAAAATCGGGCACGTCCGCTATCCTTTAAGGTTTTGATCTATCTAGTCGATTATATCACCGCGAGCGGGGCACAGCCCTTGCCTGTGCCTGTGCACAATGGTCGCAGGCGGGACACGTTAGGTCTCGATGATTTCTGCGCCATCCCCGGATCGGGATGCGAGAACGTCAAGGACGCCCGGGACATGGCGCAACTCCTCAAGTGCAGCATCAGCGTGTTCGGGTGTGCAGATGCAGTGCACGTTCGGACCGGCGTCGATGCTGTAGCAAATGCTGAGACCTTCTGAACGTAAGCGGGTTACGGTTTTCATGAGTTCGATGGTCGCAGGCGACCAGTACAGCAGAGCAGGATTCGAAGTCATCATGACGGCGTGCATCATATTGCTGTCTTGCTCGACGATCGTCGCCAGCGCGGAGAAATCACGCTGCATGATCGCCTGGAGGCAAATTGCGAGTCTGCGGGGAGCGTCTGCAAGGCGTGCATTCTGTAAGGGGCTCGTCTCCGCCAGACGATGGCCTTGCGAGGAGCCGACTGTTTTATGACTGGCATCGACGATAGCGATCAAATCAACCAGCGGCCAATGGTTCTTCCCGGCGATCGACTCCGCGTATGATTCGGCGTCAGTCTCGCCGGCGTGCCAGACAACGAAGCCGCCAAACATTGAGCGGCTGGCTGATCCGGAACCTTGCCGTGCCAGACGGGAAAGCTCCCGCGGATCGAGCTGGAGATCGCAGGCTACCACAGCAGCGAGGGTGAGCGCGGCAAAAGCGGATGCAGAAGAAGCAATTCCTGCACCGGATGGAAAAGTGCTTTTACTGTCCACGGAAGCGCGTGTTTCGATGTCCGCGATGCGGCGGATGCGATCGAGGTGCGTTTGAACACGCTGGCTCGCCGTTTCGCTTGCAGGGGCACCATCGATGAAAATTTCGTCTGCCTTCAGGCGATCGTCAAAAAA
This sequence comes from uncultured Anaerolineaceae bacterium, assembly GCA_964475265.1. Lineage (GTDB taxonomy): Bacteria > Chloroflexota > Anaerolineae > Anaerolineales > E44-bin32 > WVZH01. The sequence continues at coordinate 48,399 of CAYYVY010000017.1, forward strand.
GACCATCGTTCGTGTTTCCAGATCGCCCAGTGTTATCGAGAGCGAAGTGTTGGCAGGTAGACGTTGTTCATGATTCAGATTGCCCCAGTATTTAATTAAGGCAATATTTGGATGTGCGCGAGCTGTGGCTTTGCGTTCGCCCATTGAATTATCGACCTTAAATCTTTGCTCTCGAATTAATGATGACCAGGATCAGACTTCTTCGACGGCGATCTCCGTACCTCCGGGCATTTCAACCGTGACGTCACCCGGATCTGCAGATACATGCGGTGTGGTCCAGCGGAAGATCCAATGCGCATCGTCCGGGCGCGCATTGACGCAACCGTGGGACATCGGCACGCCAAAGTTATTGTGCCAAAATGTAGAGTGAATGGCCACGCCTGTGCCTACGAACAACATCGACCAACCAATCCCGGGTAAATCGTAGCCGCCACCCGTCGTCCCGCCACTCATGTGAAGGGATGCGACTTTGCGCCAGACCGGATGGGAACCCAAAGGTGTGGACCATTTATCGACCGGGTTGCCCTGTGCATCGAACTTCGCCCCGGAAGAGATACGGCAGAAATATACTTCGTTACTCCCCTCGAAACATGACAAAGTTTGGTAAGTGAGATTGATCACGACACGTTTGTTCTCAACTTCTGGGCGGATCGGCGAGAAATCTTCTTCCTGCTGGGGACGAAAGGCTTCCGCGGCAGCCCAGAGTATGTCGCCATAGCCGTAGCGCTCGTTGATGCGATAGTAGGATTGGCCATTTGAACCGGTTTCAATTTGATCGATCCACAGGATTTGACTGTAATGAAGGCGGGGCAAGAGCGCGTCCTTGAGCCAGGGCGATCTGGCTGGAGGGTTGTCAAGCGCCAGGTCGACATACGGCACTGTAACCTCCGCCCAAGTTCCATTTCCCAAACTCGAATTGGGCAGCTCGAGAAGCGGTTCCTGCGGTCGATTTTCCACGGGCTGAAGATGCGGAGACCATATATAGCCCTTATCTGTTTCAACCCAACGGACGTTGGGCGCGTAAATGGATACGGGCTGCCCTGAAAGCTCACGATACCAGGAAACAACGCCGTCTTCGTAAAGCACCTCCACCGTTTGGCTGTTGTTGTCTGGTCTCGCTTTGATGTCTGTCTTGCCTGCACAGACCCGTCCGAGACGTGGGGAATCGGGAAATTCAGGGATTGACAACGGTGAATTCAAATCAAACAACCGGGGCCGAAGAGCCACACCGGCCACGCCAAGACCAGCCAGCTTTAACATTTCCCTGCGGTAAATTTTTAAAGATTTGGCCATACGTTCCAACTCGCATAAGCTTAACGGCAACTCACGATAGTGGTCAATAGAAATCAAACCATTCATTACTTTCGTTTATAGTATTGTAGTCAATAAAGCAAAGTTCCGTGGGATGAAATAGAATAAAGTATGATCTGGTAGTTTAACTAATGATATAAAGTTTTGGGAGACCCGAACGTATGAATCGCAATTTACGAGCCAATTTAACCATTGCAGAACGAAACATGGCAACCCTGACCGTGATCGTGCTGGCACTTACGATCGTAATTGCAGGCTGCAATTTTCCCGGGAGTGGGGCCACGGCGACCGCTACGGAATCAGCCGCAATTTCTTCAACCACACCCACGCGTGATGATGCTGCTTCACCGGAATTGGTGGAACGTAAGGTGCTGCTGGCGGCAGCGGACGATGCCAGCGATGTGGCGATCATCGAGTTGAAAAATGAAGTCCTGGATCTTGCGAATCAATCAAGTCTCGCGCTCGAAAACATCACTACGCTTAGCGACGAAGTCATCGGCGAAGGTGTGTTTCTCGTCTTCATTTTTGAGGATGATCCAGGGATTGTGGATTTCGCCTCCAGATACCCCGAGGTGCAGTTCGTATCCGTCGGCGGATCGGAAATAACCACAAGCGTCAATTTAAGCGTTATCGATGCAGATAGCCAACGACCGGATTATCAAGCTTTTGTGGCGGGGTATATCGCGGCGATGACTGCCGATGACTGGCGTGCTGGCGTCGTTGCGATCGGTGGTGGCGCAGAAGGCGAGGCGATCGGGACTGGTTTTATCAACGGTGCGCGGTACTTTTGTGGGTTATGCCGAACCGCATTCCCACCGTTTTATGAGTACCCTCAATCATATCAGCTCGATACGAATGGACAGGGCTGGGGATCACTCGTGGCGATTATCCAGGAAAATCGGCTCGGCGTTATATATCTGGCGCCGATTGAAAACTTTGCATCTATCGTGCAGGATGGATTGCAGCTGAGCAGCGCTATCATCGGCGATGGGGCGCGACCGGATGTCGTGCCGGAAGATCAATGGGTGGCGGCGGTCCGCTACTCTGCCGTCGACAGCTTGCGCTCGGTTTGGAATGATTTAATCGAAGGGAAAGGGGGGCAGGTTATTCAATGGGAACTTCAGATCGTCGAGGTGAATCGGGATTTGCTGTCCGAAGGACGGGAGAAGGCGGCACGAGAGTTAATCGAGGATCTAGAAGCGGGATTTATTAGCACTGGCTACGAAAATCTGAGCGAATAACGTCTATCGGGAAGGGTTGTTATCGGCAAGCAAACCGCTTGGATTTGACACTCGATACGGGATACTGCATACTCAATGCAGGATCCGTTTTGGTAAATTGCAGGAATCTGACCCTTTCTTTGTTGCATAACGCCTGTTATCCGGCCCTATGGAAGTCAGTTTCCACCTTTAGTATATATCTGCTGGCTGCCCAATGATTTTCGATTACGACGGAAAATAGGATCTCTCATCAAATGAGTGAAACATCTGACAAGAAATCCCTAATTGGCATCAACATTAAGGTATTAGCCTTCTTTACTTTGCTTTCTTTGGCAGTAACTTGGCCTTTGATCCTTCATCTGAATGACCGTGTTCCTGGCTGGGGTGTCGCAGATAACTATGAATATCTCTGGAAGATGTGGTGGTTTAAACATTCAATTGTTGATCTCGGTCAGAATCCTCTCATTGCACCTGAAATTTTCTATCCCTCCGGCTTTGCCCTGGCTCACGCTGAGCTAACCCCACTCCATACCGTGATCGGCCTGCCTGTCACCATGCTCTGGGGCGAGATCACGACCTACAATCTTTTTGCAATGCTCTCGTTCATTCTTACGGGCTGGGCAACTTATCTTCTAGTTCGGCGATGGACAAATAACACATGGGCGGGAATGCTTGCGGGAATACTTTACGTCCTGAATTCCTACCACACCGTTCGCTACGGTGGCATCCTTCCCCTTATGGCGATTGAAGGCATCCCGATTTTTTTTCTTGGCCTTGAAAGCTGGATCGATACGCGTCGCAGTCTGTGGATCGGTGTCACCATCTTGGGCTTCCTGTTGGCAGCTTGGGCCTCGATCTACTATGCATTTGGACTCCTCATTTTAGGTCCTATATACGGTCTAGTCCGTCTTCGTCCTCTCCGCCCGCTGCTACTAGACAGGAGTGCCTGGACTGCGATGGGATTGCTCGGCCTGGGGCTTCTCGTTGTCCTTGTCCCTCTCGTGTTGCCCTATATTCAACTTGGGCAAGAGCTTGAATTGAAGATCCCCCTCGAAGATACCGACTTCTGGTCGGCCAGTCCGACAGACTATCTGCTTCCTCCTGGCCTTCATCCTCTTTGGGGAGAGTGGGTTCGGGGCCGATTGCTTTCGGTGCCGCAGGAGTTCCCACAGATCGCTCTAGAGTTTGTGCTTGGAGTGGGCTTCATTGCCATACTGTTCGCCTTCTACGGGTGGAGGAAGAGTCGGGTTGATGGGCGAGAGGCCATTCTATGGCTCCTTGTCGCCGCATTCGTGCTGAGCTTGGGGCCAAGACTTCACTTTGGGCGCCATCCAGTAGTGGTACCAGCACCGGACAGCGTTATTAACGTCTTTCATACTATCATGGATACGCTCAGCCGGTGGCTGCCAACTGAAGAGAGCTATGCGCCACTAGCCGCAGAGGGACTAACTATCCCTTTGCCGGCGCTCTTCCTGCGTTGGCTACTCCCTCCTCTTGAGGGCATGCGTGCTTGGAACCGCTTCGCAGCCTTCACTAGTTTGGGCGTTGCATTGCTTGCTGGACTCGGTTACGCAACCTGGATATCGGAGGAGGTCAGGCCCGCTCTCATAGGATCAGCAAGGTTTAATCGAGAGCGCCTCGTAGGAGTGGTGGTCCTAGCACTTGCCATATTCGAGCTATGGCCCCAACCAATACCCCTTCAAGCCGTCCAGCCCAGACCAGTCGATAAGTGGCTGGCGGAACAGCCGGAAATGTTCAGTATCATGGAACTTCCGCTTACCAGCGCCTTGAGCGCGCCCCAAATGCTCTACACACGTTACCATGGAAAACGCATCACGTTCGCCTATGGAACATACTTCCCCTACTGGTATCGCTCCCAATTCCCTGAGCTTCAGGAATGCCCAAACCAATCTTGCCTCGATCTATTGCGTAGCTGGGAGGTTACATATCTGCTCCTAAACCTGAACGATACACCTACTGGACCAATGTTAATGTCCAGACTCGATGAAGCCATAGCTCTGGAACGTGTTGATCAAATTGGAGATATCGTCGTGTACCGACTACTGAGATGAACACGGCTCAGGTCCGGATAACCACTTCCATGAGAAGGCATAAGATGTCAAGGGTCGACGTGGCGACCCCACGT
>CAYYVY010000018.1:0-32647 GCA_964475265.1 uncultured Anaerolineaceae bacterium
CCACCCTGACATTTTTATTGAACTATTACACTGACCTTTTCATTGACCTATAACAAGTATTTTTTCTCCCGGGATGGTTAAGAAAATTGCCACATTTTCTTCAATATTTATTGGAATGAACGCCGTGTCTGGAAATCTCCCAAATGACCTGTAAAGTATCCATTTCCTGCGCAACGTGTGATATGCTTTGCGAGATAAGCGCCAGTATTATCCAGGGGATGTAACGAAGCATCGATCAAGGAGCGATGAATGCCGACTCTCGAAGAAGCAAAGAGCTGGTACGATCCCAACGATCCGGTTCATGGCTTCGACCATGTGCAACGCGTGCTGCACATGGCGGAGTACCTGGGACAGGAACTCGGCGCGGACCTGGAAATCGTACGGGCTGCTGCACTGCTGCACGACGCAGCCGGCGCGCATCCGCAGTCCGACGTGCCTCGTGAGCAGCATGAATATGCTTCTGCGGATTTCGGTCGAAAGATATTGCAGAAGGAAGGTTGGCCGCAAGAACGAATCGACGCCGTGTTGCATTGCATCCTGGCGCATCGCTACCGCGGCAATCTGAAACCAAAGACATTGGAAGCGAAGATTCTCTTCGATGCCGACAAACTGGATGTGATCGGCGCCTTTGGAATCGCACGAACGATCGGCTATGCCGTACAAGCAGGTCTTCCCATTTACCAGGAGCCATCGAAGAAATTCCTCGAAAAGGGGGAGGCCGAGCCGAACGAATCGCACAGCGCATACCACGAGCACCTGCGCAAGTTACGTCACGTGAAGGATCGTCTGATGACGGAGCCGGCGCGCGCCATGGGCGAGCGCCGCTACCAACTGCTGCACGATTTCTTCGAACAACTTGCCGTGGAAGCAAATTGTGAAGTACCAGATCGCGCCAGTGGATGATCTTTTTACCGGGGGTGCTTGCCTGCGCGGCAGGTGTTTCTTGCCCGTTAGGTCCACGATGACCCGCTTCATCCGAGTTTGGTAGGATTCAGTCGATTTCAGGTAATTCGATGTCTGTAAAAGATAGACCGTTAATCTTGTTGACCAACGACGATGGCATCCGTTCCCCGGGGCTTTGGGCGGCAGCGGATGCATTGTCCGAGTTAGGCTTCGTCGTGGTCGCAGCCCCGCGTGAACAAAGCTCAGGCTACGGCCGTAGCCTACCCAACTCATCGGATGGCACGGTTCATAAAGAAGAAGTGACGGTACGCGGAAAAACCTGGGAAGTTTTCGCCGTGGGTGGATCACCGGCTCAAGCCGTGCAATGCGGCGTGCTTGAAATCGCGCCGCGTCAACCGGACCTCGTCGTCGCCGGAATCAACTATGGGGAGAACGTCGGTTTGGGAGTTACGATTTCCGGCACAGTCGGTGCGGCTTTGGAAGCTGCGGCGTTGGGGATTCCTTCACTCGCCGTTTCTGTCGAAGCGGAGCCTCACTTGCACCTTTCCTATTCGCGCGACGTCGACTTCAGCACTGCGGCGTTTTTCACCCACCGCTTTGCTGAAATTGCCCTGCGGATGGTGTGGATGTCCGACGTCGATGTGATTAAGGTGGAAGTGCCCTGCGATGCCACGATCGATACGCCATGGCAACTCACACGTTTGACGCGGGCGAAGTACTACGTGCCCCTCGTTCCCGACCGTGATAGTCTGGATGAAAAGTCTTCGGTAGGATATACGGTTTCCCAGGCGCACGAGACATTCGAACAAGGCAGCGATGCCCACGCGCTGCGTGTGCTTCGCCAGGTCGCTGTCACGCCATTGAGCGTCGACCTGACGTCCCGCGCGGATTTTCAGGCGTTAGAGACGACGTTGCGCGAAGGTAGATGAACCCTGGGGCTTCAAGATATTGATTTTGCGAGGACCGTACTCCGTTTAGATCTTCGCGTCGTTGTTTGTTTGCTCATGCGGGGGAAGAATACCCTCACCCAGCGCTTCAATCAATTCGGCGTGAATGTTTCCGTTCGTGGCGACAACGGAGGTGGCTTGACGGACATCAAAGCGGTCTCCGCTGGCACGGCTCACAGCCCCGTTCGCTTCGGTCACCATCAATGCACCTGCCGCGAGGTCCCACGGATAGGAAAACATCTCCCAATAGCCCTCAAAACGCCCCGCGGCGACATAGGCGAGATCCAGCGCGGCTGATCCCAGCCTGCGTACGCCCTGCGTTCGTAAAGCGAGATTGGAGAAATGATCCAAATTGTTATCGCTGCGCGTGCGAATGTCGTATGCAAAACCCGTTACCAGGAGGCTTTGATTGAGCGTCTTCACGTTCGAGACTTGCAAACGTCGGTCACCGAGCCAGGCGCCTTCACCGCGTTGGGCATGGAATAATTCATCCCGCAGTGGATCGTAAATTACGCCGAGTTCAAGTTGATCGCTTTGTATGTATGCGAGCGAGATGCAAAAAATCGGCACGCCGTGGGCGAAGTTGACGGTTCCGTCAAGCGGATCCAGCAACCAATGGTCGTCACCCGTATTGTATTCGCCTCCCTCTTCGGCGATGATGGCGTCTTCCGGGAAAGCTCGCTGCAGCTTCTCGACCACCAGGTGTTCAGAACGCAGATCGCTTTCCGTGACGAGATCGATTTCCCCCTTCTTGTGAATCTCGTTGGTGTTGCCGTAGCCTTGATGTAGAACCATACCGGCTTTACGAGCCAGTTCTTTGGCGAATGTGTATCGGTCAACGGTCACGATTGAGATTCTTTCCGGGAATCCCCCAGTTTGTTGAGTGACTCGATTTCCTCTGAAATTTGTCTGTATTGCGCTTTCGTTTGGCGCAGCAGCGCTTCGAATTCACCGCGTTGATTTTGCGGGACGCTCTCGACGAGGCGTTGCGCTCTTATGATTTGATCGTACTTCTGTTTCAGTTTGGATTCGAGGCGTTTTCGGTATCCTCGATGAAAGCTCTCGTCCGAAAGCGGTTCGGGGATTTCGATGTCGGATCCGGTGAGGATCTCTCCCACGGTAAGCAGCAGTTCTTGCGCATCGACCGGTTTTTCGAGGAACGTTACTGCGCCGAGACTGAGCGCAAAATCGATATCCTCCTGGCTGATGAAGGTCGCAGAAATGAAGAGGATGGGAATTTTTTCCGTCTTGGGATTGGAGCGTATCTTCTGCGCCAGGGCGAAACCATCCATTCTGGGCATCATGATGTCCGCAAGGATGAGAGAGGGTTCCTGCTTCTTTATCTTTTCCAGAGCTTCCACCCCATCTCGGGCGGAGACCACGACATACCCTCGATGGATCAGCGTCGCCTCGAGCAGTTCTCGAAAATAGTCGGCATCCTCAACGATGAGGATGGGATGTTCCAGCGTGTCCATGTCTTGATTGTACCCTCTCTTGATTGTAGATCAAACGCGAATCGCTTTACGAGCGGGTTGTGGTTCAAAGCTTGTTCCCGGATTCAGGTCCTGGGGTGTTGGAAAACGGCTAACGATTCGAGGTGGTATGTCTGGGGGAAGAGATCGATCGGGGTTACGGATTCCAGCATGAAACCAGCCTGGACAAGTACCTTGGCGTCGCGTGCGAGTGTGGCGGGATCGCAGGACAGGTATACCAGTTTTTCCGGAGTGAGTTCAATGAGTGAATCGCGAACTTCCCGACTCAAACCCTCTCGCGGCGGGTCGACGAGAATCGTGTCGGGCTTTTCTTTAATCGTAGGTAGGACCGTCTCCACGGGTGCTTCATAGAGCGTCACATCGTCGAACGCCTGTAGATTGACTTCGAAATCTTCGCATGACCAGGGGGACTGCTCCACCGCAACGAGCCGCGTGGCGTGGCGGGCGATGAAGGCGCTGAACAAGCCCACTCCGGCATAGAGATCGAAGATGCGTTGTCCGGGTTTGGGATCGATAGACCGGATTACGAGTCGAATCAAATCATCGAGCAGCATGCTGTTCACTTGAAAGAACGAGCGCGCCGAAACCTGGAAGCGCTGATCGAGCACTTTATGAGGGAGATGCGCGTTCCCCGCGATGACTGTCACACCCTGTGGGCTGAGCCATACGAGCGAGGCGGAAAGGTCGATGCGAATATCGAGATCGGGCTCGCTTTCACTCTGCAGCGCGATCAGCACCTCGCTATCCGCGCCTGCGCGCAGGATAATGCGTTCGATGTCGAAGCGCTGCGCAACGTCGATGCGGGACCAGACCTCGTCGATTTCGGGCAGCGGAAGGTGGCATTCCTGGATGGGCACGACGTCGTTGCTGCTTGCAGCCATGAAACCCAGGCGACCGTCATTTGCCAGTGAGAATTGAAGTTGGTTGCGGGTGTTCCAGGGAGACGGCGAGGGAACGATGGATTTCGTTGGGGGCGCTTCAAAACCGCCGATGCGTACGAGTTGGTCGTGGAGAATTCCAGCTTTTATCTCTAACTGGGTATCGTAGGGAATGTGCTGGTAATGACATCCGCCGCACAGGGAGAAGTGAGGACAGCGTGGATCGATTCGTTCGGGAGCTGCCTCGAGGACTTCCACCAACCGGGCGCGCGCCCAGCGTTTGTGTTCGTCCACGATTTCAACACGCACCGTCTCACCGGGCAAAGCGAAGGCGACGAAGGTCATCCTGCCGTTCTCGTCGCGCCCGAAGGCTTCCCCACCGTAGGCGTTGCCGGTGAGCTGCAGATCGATGGTCGTCATGCTTGTGAAGTCAGAAACGCATCGATCTGATCGAGCAAGGATTGCAAATCGCCCAACGTCGTCTCCCCCATGTGGCCAATGCGAAATGTATCGCCCTTGAGTTTCCCGTAACCGTTGGCCAGGACCATGTCACTTTTTTGCAGGAAGGAGCTGAGTTCGTTGAAGTCGATACCGCGAGTGTTGCGAACGGTCGTGACGGTTTTCGAACGGTACCCTTCTGCGGCGAAGAGGGCAAAACGGTCCTGCGCCCAGGATTGTGCGCGTTGGGCCAACTGTCGATGGCGTTCAAAACGAGCTTGGATTCCTTCCTCGAGGATGCGTTCGAGCTGCGTCTCGAGGGCGTAGAGCAAAGTGACCGCGGGTGTGGCTGGCGTCATGTTGCGCTCCAGGTAGCGTTTGTAAAGAAGAAAGTCAAAATACCAGCCGCGGTGCGGAATGCCCTCGGCACGCTGCAGCGCTTTCTCACTGACAGACGCAAAGGCGAGGCCCGGTGGGAGGGCGAAGCATTTTTGCGAGGAAGTCAGCAGCACATCGAGCTCCCATTCATCAACGGGAATATCGACGCCGGCGGCCGAGGAAACAGCATCCACCAGCATGAGGAGATCGGGGTTGACCTCGCGCGCCCGCCCGGCGATGTCCGCGATCGGATTCTCAACGCCCGTTGAGGTCTCGTTGTGGACGATCGCCAAGGCGTCGTATTTCTTCTGCTTGAGGGCAGCCACGACCTGTTCCGCTGTGTTGGGTTCTCCCCAGGTGGCGTCGAGCCGATCAACGGGAATCGCGTTGCTCAGGGCAACGCTATGCCAGCGTTCTCCGAAGGCACCACAAACGCAAATCAACAATCGTTCGGCAACGCAGTTGCGCAGCGCGGCTTCCTGCAGCCCGCTTCCCGAAGACGCGGTGATGAATACCCGATTCTCAGTTTGAAGAACTTTTTTCAGCATCGGCTGAATCCGGGCCATGAGATCAGCAAGCGCCTGGCCGCGGTGGCCGATGATGGCTTTCGCTTGTGCTTTTAATACTTCGTCCGAGACATTTGTCGGGCCGGGAATGAAAAGCTTGGGCATCCGTTCTCTCCCCTCGAGTGAGATTTGACCGATTGTAACAGACACGTACGTGGATATACAGGCGCAGATGATGATTTTTGATCGTAAACAGCGAGTTCTTCAATAATGTTTATTAAAATATAAAGAATATTAAACTAATACTTGACAATATTAAGAAAAGTGTGCTATATTCTGAGAAATTATGAACAAAACATAAGAAATATGGATTATCAATTCATTTTTAGCGCTAGACGGCAGGATGGAGAGCGGTTGATGAAAGTGAAACGTAATGCAAGGATTGCAAACCACACTTCGATGGAGTCTGACAAATGAATTCAATGCTATCCACGTGTCCCGTATGCGACCAGGCGCTTGAGATTACACGCTATCACTGCCGAAGCTGCGACACGACCATCGAAGGTCACTTCAGCCTCGGGCGGTTGGGAAGGCTTTCGGCGGAGGAACTCGCCTTTGTGGAAACGTTCATTCGCTGCGAGGGGAAACTCAGCCGAATGGAAGACGAATTGGGTTTGTCCTATCCGACGCTGCGTGGCCGCTTGACGCTAGTCATCCGGGCATTGGGATTTCCTGTGGGTCCGGAGTTGCAACACTTGAGTGATGATGAACGCCATCGCATCCTGGATGACCTGGCGAGCGGCGAGATTTCGTCGGTAGATGCGATGCGTCTACTGGAGGGCGAATAGAAATTCTGAGGATCATGAGAACGAGGATAATGAAATGGAAAAATACAACTTGGATGTAAACGAGAAGACGAAGGTGCGAATCGTATCCGTTGGACGAGACCTGCGCATATCCGGACGGAGCGGATCAAAACTGGAAGCGCAAGCACCGGATTTCGCTGAATTGAAGGTCGAGCAGAAAGAAGATCAAATTACGATTTCCGCACGCTCGGCGGTAATGGTGTACCTGCCTGCTTCCACTCCTGTCGCAATCGAACGTGTGGGCGGGGATGTTCGTGCAACGGGTTTGCATGAATCGTTGCTGGTAGAAAGCGTCGGGGGTGATCTGCGCCTGAAGCGCATCGGGCAAACAGAAATCCAATGGGTTGGCGGTGATCTCACGGCGCGAAAAATGGACTCCGACATCATCGTTACACATGTGGGCGGGGACGCGGTCATCGAGAATGTGGAAGGCGCCGTACGCTGCAATTCGATTGGCGGCGATCTCTTGCTGCGTTCTGTGCAAGGAGCGGTAGATGTCTCGGTCGGGGGTGATGCCAGTGTAGAAATCGTTCCGCTGAAGGAGGCAGGCTCGCGCGTCGGTACAGGAGGCGATCTTACATGCTACATACCGGAGGGAGCCTCAGCGAACGTGCGTGTGAACGCAGGCGGTGAACTGGTCCTGGTGGAACCGGGTGAATTCGAAGAAGCTGAAGAGGGCGTTGTATTTCATCTTGGCGACGGGCAGGGGGACGTCGAGCTTACGGCCGGAGGCGATTTGTGGCTGCGCGTGGGTGAATACGAGGCGCTCGATACCGACGATTGGATCAACGACATCACGCGCCGGGCGGAAGCAAGTGCTGCGGAAGTGGAAGCTCGCGTAGGCGCCATCGTTGGCGGCGCACTTGCTTTTGACGCCGACCGCATCGCGGAACGCGTCCGAAAGTCCGTCTCCAAAGCCCGCAGGAAGGCAGAAAGGGCACAAAAGCGAGCCGCCTCGTATGCTACTTCCGATGGCAAGAACGTACGAAAATCTTTTGGCAAGTTCGGATCGAACCCACCCGAAGTAAGTGATGAAGAGCGCATGACCATTCTGCGCATGGTCGAGCAAGGAAAGATCAACGTCGAGGAAGCGGAGAAGTTACTAAGTGCCCTGGAGGGCGAGTCGTGACGGCGTCGATTCTGGTAAAGTCTCCCGACTCAGCGACGGGCATGCGCCTGGTTAATCCGCAGCGCGATATGCGCGCTTTGGCGGAATTGATCGAGGTCGCCTTCTCGCGCAATCTGGAAGCGGGAAGCGAACGGATGCTGGGCTGGATGAAGTTTATGGGCCGCTTGGGTTGGCTCGGATGGGTTTTGAGTTTTTACCTGCTGCCGCCTGCAGCTCGGCCGCGTGGCTTCGTTTGGGAAGCTGAAGGGCGGCTCGTGGGAAACGCCAGTGTGCTGCCGGTCGGAGGCCATCCTCGACGCTGGATACTGGTTAACGTAGCTGTGCATCCAGACTTTGAGCGCCAGGGAATCGCTCGCCAGCTGGTTAAGGCATGCATTGCTTACGTGCGTGATCGCAAGGGCCGTGTACTGCTTTTGCAGACGGAAAGCGACAATCCGGGTGTGCAGGAACTGTATGCCGCCCTCGGCTTCGAGACGATCGCAACACGAACGACTTGGGTCGGTAAATTCGAGCGGCGAAAGTATCACTCGATGCCGAAGGGGCGCGCCAGCGTGGGATCCCGGGATGAATGGCGGGAACAGGCGGCGCTGGCTCGACGCGTTCACCCGGAGGGATTGATGTGGCCCTATCCCCCAGAATCGGGCATCTATCGCTCGGTGGGGTTGATGGATTCGTTATTAATCGGAGGAAGGCAGCATTGGGTCGTACGTGAGAATGGTGCGTTGGTGGGAAGCCTGAGTTTGCGCTGGAGTCCTGAGATCGATGCCTGGCGCATGTTGCTGGTTGTTGATCCGAAATTTCACGAACAAGTCGAGCGTGACTTGTTGGTGTGTGGCTTGGGTGATCTACCGACCCGCAAAGCTCGAATTGAATTGGAATATCCCAGCGGTATTGCCGAAGACCAATTGCGTGATTTTGGCTTCGAACAAAGACGACGATTAACTTGGATGAAAAGGGATCTACAGGATTGAGGTAGGTCCTGGATCCAAGATTTTTGATAGTACGATGTGACCGGTATGGAAAAAGTGGCGTAGGTTTTCCCGAGGCATTATCTCTAGAGTGAGGTATCGAATGATACGAAATCGAAATTTCCGACTACTTTGGCTGGCGCAGATGATTTCGGCCGCCGGCGATTCATTCAGCTTCCTGGCAATCGCGATTCGCATCGATGATCTTTCTGAAGATGCCGGAGCGTCGGCCCAGGCGTTGAGTTTGGTCCTGATCGCCTACGCACTGCCGACGTTGGTACTGGGATTGGTTGCCGGAACGTTGGTGGATCGTTGGGATCGAAAACGAGTGATGGTTGTTTCCGACGTTGCCCGTGCGGTGATTGCGCCGGCGTACCTATTGCTGCAGAACTCCGCGGATTTACCCGTGGCCATCATGACCGCTTTCCTGTTGGCCTCCTTTGGCGTTTTCTTCTATCCGGCGCGGACGGCAATTCTGCCGTCTCTGGTGCGGAAGGATGAGTTGATGTCCGCCAATGGCTCCATGCAGTTTGGCAATACGATTGCCAAACTCGCAGGTCCTGCTTTGGCAGGTTTGGTCATTGGTATTTGGGGGACTCGGGCAGCGTTTTTGGTCGATGCGGGAAGCTACATGGTCTCAGCAATTCTCGTACTGGGAATCAGCGGAGTCGTCACACGCGTAGCAGCTTCGGGTGAAGGCGCACGATCGACCTTGCAAGATTTTCGTGAAGGAGTCCGATTTACTCTGCAGAGTCGCCTGCTTCAGGGCGTGACCCTGGGAGTCGGGATTGCCATGTTGGGAATCGGTGCGGTGAATGTGCTCTTCATTCCTTTCCTTCGGGACGCATTTGTCGTCGAGCCGAAAATCCTGGGCGGCATCGAGACTGCACAAGGCGTGGGAATGGTGATAGGGGCTTTAGCGATCGGTGCGCTTGCGAAACGTCTCTCGTCATTAAAAATTTCGGTTGTGGCGATGATCGGTCTGGGCTTGGGGATCGGTGCGATTGGTTTTGCACCGGTGTTGGGATTAATCGTAGCGGCCATGCCGCTGGTTGGATTTACTCTTCCACCCCTGAACGCAAGCTTGAGTACGATGCTGCAGCGCGGCATTCCGGAAGGTTTATTGGGTAGAGCAGGGTCGGTGATGGAAATGGCTTCCTCGCTGACGAATCTATTATCGATGGGACTCGCAGGATGGATCGCAGGCGTACTTGGTCTGCGTGAGACGTTTGTCCTAGCGGGCGTCATCATCCTGCTCGCAGGTGTTGCCATGGGGTGGATGTTGCAAACGAATCAAGTAGCAAATCCGAATCGCGATACTGACCAGCAAGCACTGGGCGTCTCTCAAATGCAAGAAGTGCTTGCGGGAGATTAAGGAGAAGATGATGTCGAATGATAAAGACCCGATAGTCGAACAATCCAACGAAGAAGCGTTGGAAACCATGGACGTGCTCCAACAACTGGAGCAAGGGCAAATCGATGTTGAAGAGGCGGAGCGCCTGCTTATGGAACAAGTCCCGTCAGTGGAAAAGGACGCGGATTGGCCTGATGCGCAAGATCCCATACAGACGCGTTCCTGGTGGTTGATTCTCTTCGCTATCGGATTTGGGTTTCTCGTTTTCGGTTGGGGCGTGGCTACGTTGGGAGGATGGTGGTGGCTGTGTGCGGGACCGCTTTTACTGCTGGGTGCCGTGCTTGCAGTCCTTGGTGTGGGCACAATGCATTCCCCTTGGGCCCATCTGCGGATATTCGAACACAGAGGAAGGCGCTCGCATAAGATCAACATCAAGTTGCCCATCCCAACCCGATTCGCGGCGTGGGGATTGAAAAACTTCGGTCATTACGTCACGGGGCTCGATAGGACCGGAGTGGATGAGATTCTCCTTGCACTGGATGAATTGGAAGACAATTTATTGCAGGGCCCGCCCATCTTGATCGACATTACAGATGGCGATAACGGGGAGCGAGTTGAAGTCACATTGGGTTGATCCTTGGGGTATGGCGGCATGTCGTCGCACAGCATAAGTGAATAGGAAAATGGATACCCAAGGATAATCGCCTAAGGAGTGTGTTATGGTTACGACAGATGAACGGATGAAAATCTTGAAGATGGTTGAGGAAGGGAAGATCTCCGCAGACGAAGGGGCGCGCCTCCTTTCTGCGTTGGCGAAACAAAGGCTGCAGCAGACGATCCAGAGCGGTGACGCTCGCTGGTTGCGTGTCCGAGTCACCGATTTGCGAACGGGGAAGGAATCCGTCAAAGTGAACCTGCCGATCGATTTGGTGAACGTCGGACTGCGTATGGGGGCGCGCTTCGTGCCCTCCATCGAGCAGGAAGTGGCGCTGGAGGAGATGATCTCCGCCTTGAATCAAGGCCTGACGGGTAAGGTCGTGGACATCGTTGACGAAGATGAGGGCCACCACGTCGAATTGTTTATCGAGTGAGGTGCTGCGAACGGGTGCATTCGTGACGTGGTACAACATATTTGTGTGGGTGGCGCAAGCTCGAGGTTTGCAGCAGAGGAGAAAGGGATGAATCATTTTGCACTGCGGTGGGTCATTAACATGATCGCGCTGTATGTTACAGTAGGCACCGGGTGGATTCCGGGAATTCATGCGGAAAACACCACGGGTCTGGCGATCTTGGCCATGGCACTGGTCTTTACCTTGGTACACAATGTATTGAGTCCGATGTTGAAGCTGCTCAGTTGTTCACTGATCGTGCTGACCATGGGTTTGTTCGTCCTCATCATCAATACATTTCTGTTTTGGCTCACGGGGTGGATTGGAAATTCGTTTACACCGGGATTTGGATACACCGTCGACTCGGTGTGGGCTGCGTTTCTGGGTGCCATTCTCGTCGGGATCGTCAATATCCTGTTGTCCTTCGTTTTTCGGGAAGAGTTGAAAAACAAGCGCGATCGCAGTAGGGACTGAGCAGCGTATTCTTTCGCTTGTGCGATTGCTGTCCTTGATATTCGCAAGATTGTTTCGGGACCGTGAGTGGGTATTTTCTGCCTGTAAATTCGCCATCACGGGGGAAAAGTGTGCGCGAATGCCGCTTTGGCGGCCGAATGGTTGTGCCTTTTTTACTATATGAATCGGGCAATTAAGTTGTTTGCCCGATTATATCCCTATGCTATACTCGCACCAGTACACAAATCCTTCTCGACGGTGTATGCACGATCGAGCAAGCGTCGATGGCAAAATCCGAAACCGCCACCGAAGGGTTAAAGTGGCCTCAATGACAGCAAATTTACCTGCAACGGAGCGCGCACGCGCATCTCTGGAGCTCCTGTATTCGATTAGTCGCGAGTTGACTTCGGAGCTGGATCTAAACGAACTCCTGCAGCGCATTTTAAAATTAACCATCGAAAAAGTAGCCGCAGCTAGTGGCAGCATCATCGTCCTCGATGAAAATGGCCGTTTGACGGAAGGGGCAGTTTTCTACGAGGGCAAGGTCATCGATCATACCACCGAAAAATTAGAGGATCCCTTCGATCGGGGTTTGGCCGGGTGGGTATTCGAGAATCGAAAGCCGGCTTTCATTTCCAGCACACTTGATGACGAACGGTGGCTGCAGCAAAGCGCCGATGAAGCGGATGAGGGCAGCCGCTCGGCAATCAGCGTCCCATTGCTTCTGCGCGATCGTGTGGTGGGCGTACTTACCATGGTTCACTCCCAAGCAGGTTATTTCAGTGAAGATGATCTAACCTTATTGCAGGCCATCGCCGATCAAGCGAGTGTGGCGGTTGAGAATGCGCGCCTTTTCACTGCGGAGCAGGAGCGACGTCGTTTTGCATCCACGCTTCAAGAAATCGCACGCACGATCAACTCGACACTCGATCCGTCGCAGGTTTTCTCCCAGATCCTCGACCAACTCGCGCGCTTGATCACCTACGACAGCGCCAGCATCTTCGTCGTTGAAGGCGAAAGCCTCATGCTCGTCGCAGCACGGGGATTTAAGGACGCGGACGCCATTCTCGGCCTGAAAGTGCCCATTGGATTAAATACCCTGACCGGGGCAGTGATAAAAACAGTCAAGCCGCTGCACGTGGAAGACGTGCAATTGGATAAACGTTGGATCAAGTGGGAAAAACATCCGGAATCGGAAATTATCCGGGGATGGATCGGAGCTCCACTGATCGTACGTGATCGCGCTGTGGGGGTTTTAAACGTCGATAGCAACACCGTGGGAGTATTCGGTCCCACAGAGGTGGAGCTGGTCACGGCTTTTGCAGAACAGGCGGCAACGGCGGTGGCAAACACGCAATTGTTCGCAGAAAGCCAACGCAGAGTACAGGCGCTCTCCGCATTGGCACACACCGCGCAAGTGGTCACTGAAAGCCTCAATATAGATGAAGTGATCGAGCGCATTTTAAAACGCACCCTGTCCAGCTTGGATGCAGAAGCCGCTTCTGTGGCTTTGCTCAACGAAGCAACGGACACGCTCGATTTTGAATTTGTAAGCGGAGAGTCGGCCGATCATCTGGTGGGGCTGCAATTGAAGCGGGGCCAGGGAATCGCCGGTTGGGTCGTTGACCATAGCGAGCCGGTTGTGATTCCCGACGTGAAAGAGGACTCACGTTTCTATCCCAAAATCGACGAACAGACAGGCTTTGTGACTCGTACCATCGCGGCCGCTCCTATTCTGGCCGAATCCAAGACGATCGGAGTGCTGGAAGCCATCAATCCTCGGGGAGACATCTTCCGCGAGGAACAGATTAACCTTTTGATGGGCATAGCTTACCTTGCCGGATCGGCGATTATTCGCGCCAGACTTTTCTCGGAGACCCGATCCGCACAGCAGCGCTATGCAAGTTTGTTCGAGGACAGCATCGATCCCTTGCTCATTACGGATTTGAATGGATCAATCAAAGATGCAAACCGTCATGCAGAGCGCTTCCTGGGTCACTCGCGAGAGAGCTTGCGGGAACAATCGGTCTTCGAGTTGGGCATTCCGTATGCGGACAAAGTGCATAAGGAGCTGGCGAAGCTCGATCCGGGCGCGACATTCTCGTCGGAACCTCCATCAGCTCAGGGGGATGATCGCATGTTGCCGATAGAGATTCATGTCAAACGAATCGACATCGATCAACAACCTGTATTTCAATGGATTTTACGGGACGTTTCCGAACGCATCGAACTGGAACAACTGCGTTCTGATCTGACGTCGATGATATTTCACGATTTACGTGCACCCATCAGCAACATCATTTCGAGTCTCGAGGTATTGGAGACCTCGAAGATGATAGAAGACGAAGCTTTTCAATCCATACTTTCCATCGCGCAGCGATCCAGTCGGCGCGCATCACGATTGATCGAGTCGCTGCTCGACCTCGATCGCCTCGAGGCGGGAAATGCGGTCATCGATAAACAGAAGACCTCGATCGTCACGCTTATCAACGAAGCAGTCGAGGAGGTTCGCCCCATGGCCGAGGCCAAAGAGCACGTGTTGGAGACCGAACTCAAGCCAAAGCTGCCTGAGGTGGATATCGATTTCGATTTAATCTTGCGCGTTATGACGAATCTGCTGGAGAATGCGATCAAATACACGCGTACGGGGGGAAAAATCCGCGTATCTGCACAGAAGGCGAAGGACGTTCTCGACGTCAACGTCAAAGACAGCGGCAGCGGAATTCCTCCCGCCGACCAGAAGCGAATCTTCGATAAATATGCACGCATCCATCGTAAAGGGAAACCCAAAGGCAGAGGTCTCGGGCTTGCGTTCTGCCGTCTAGCCGTAGAAGCGCATGGGGGAGAAATCTGGGTTGAGAGTACAGAAGGCGAAGGTTCCACTTTTCATTTCACCCTTCCATTATAATTAGATCGTTAAATCTACATCTTGGAGAACGGTATGCGTAGGATTGCTTCCGGTGTTTTCATCGAAGACGAATACCCTGCTGTCGTGCTTGGCGCGGTTGTCACCCAGGAGGGTGTGATCGCGGTGGATTGCCCGCTGCGGGTGGAGGATACACGCACGTGGATGAGCACATTATCCGATCTTGGCAGCGTACGTTACTTGGTGATGCTTGACTCCCACGTCGATCGCGTGCTGGGTGCTCGCGTGGTCAATTTTCCAACCGTTGGCCATGATCGCACACGAATCATCATGAGCGCCTGGTCGGACAGTTTCAAGGGAAGAGCCAATCCGATCGGAGCCGAAGCGGATCGATTGAAGCGCATCACCGGCGTGCGCAGAGCAATTCCCCAATTGACATTCTCAGACGAAATGCGAGTTTATGATGGAGAACGTAAGGTGCATTTCATCCATTGCCCGGGGCCGACACCCGGTGCGATTTGGATGGTGCTGCCGGAAGCAAAAGTTATATTTATTGGGGATGCGGTCACAGTCAGAGAGCCCCCATACTTTGGAAACGCGGACATTGATGAATGGCTAGAAAACCTCGACGATTTGAGAGATTCGCGTTTTCGTTCGTTCAAATTTGTTTCTGGGAGGGATGGGCTGGTCAAGCGTGATGATATTAATGCCATGGCGCGCTTCTTGCGACGTATCCCGGTCCGAATCCAGGATTTTTCGAAACGTGGTGGATCTCCTGAACTCGCCGATGACTATGCAAAAGAATTGATCACGAGTTTTACTAAGGTCCACTCTACTAGGACTGATACTTGTATGCTCAGGTTAAAGGCGAGTATGATTCACCTTCATTCCAAATTGTATCCTTCCGAAACCTAAGAAATTCGAAGTGGTTTCGTCCATTCACATTCATTCGCAGCGAGAACGAGGTCATTTTTCGATGGCATATGCAGCGGTTCTGGAGGTCACCCGAGGCGGGATCGTGGAATCCGTGCATCATGGCGCCGTCGCGGTTTCCGATTCCAGTGGCGTGTTGGAGGCCTGGTATGGAGATCCTGGCGTAGTAACCTACATGCGCTCTTCTGCGAAGCCACTTCAGGCGTTGAGTCTTATCGAATCGGGTGCGGCAAAACACTTCGGTCTCACTGCGGAACAAATCGCCATTGTCTGCGCCTCTCACGATGGGACGGATGAACACGTGGAAACCGTTGCATCCCTAATGAATCGCTTTGGTTTGGAGGAAACCGACCTCCACTGTGGGGTTCACCGTCCTTTCGACAGAGAAACAGCACAGCGCTTACAGAAAGAAGGCCGGGCGTTGTCCCCGCTGCGGAATAATTGTTCCGGGAAGCATGCGGGTATGTTGGCCACGGCGCTCTTCCTCAATGAATCCATCGGCGACTACGAGCAGCCCGACCACCCGGTGCAGCAGCGTATACGGAAGATCATCGCCGAGATGTGCGCCCTCGAGGAAACAGAAATGAGCATCGGGGTCGATGGCTGCACTGTGCCCACGTTTGGCGTTTCACTGTATGCGGCGTCCACGGCATTCGCCCGCTTGGTGGATACGGACGGCTTGTCCACGAGTCGAGCGCATGCGTGTGACGCTGTAGTAGCTGCGATGAGCGCACATCCCTTTCTGGTAGCGGGATCCAGTCGCTTCGACACGCGCTTGATGCAGGCGACGCAGGGGCGCATCGTGAGCAAAGCGGGTGCGGAAGGTTTTCAGGTGATGGGGATTCGCCCGGGAAGCCTGGGAGCGGATTCGCCCGGCCTGGGCGTGGCGATCAAGATCGCCGATGGTGACTACGCAAAGCGTGCCCGCTCGCTGGTGAGCCTGGAGGTTCTGCGCTTGCTGGAGGCGTTATCCCCTTCGGAATATGCTGAACTCGTACAGGATGCCACAGTGATCCGCAACAATCGGGGGCAAACCGTCGGCCAACTCCGTCCAACAATCCATCTCATGCGAGGAGTACTGCAGAATTCGTGAGCGCATATGTTGGGCTGCGTAACGCAGCTCGGAAGCTTCTGCGGATCGATTTATCGCCGGACCAGCTATTGGCATTCGATCGATATTCCGCCGAGTTGCTGGCCTGGAACGAACGATTTAATCTCACCGCAATAACCGATCCGATGAATATCGAGATCAAACATTTCCTGGATTCATTGACCTGCATTCAGGTGATGGGTGTCCTGAATTTGGAACGCGTGGTGGATGTGGGCACTGGCGCGGGCTTCCCCGGCTTACCCCTGAAGATCTTGAATCCCCAGATGAAATTAACCTTGATCGAATCAATCGGCAAAAAGGTTGACTTTTGCCGACACGTGATCGAGACGCTCGGATTGAACGCTGTCGAATTAATCCACGATCGTGTGGAAAACATCGGCCATGCGGCTGATCATCGCCAGAAGTATGATTGGGCGGTAGCACGCGCGGTGGCTTCGATGCCCGTGCTGGTGGAATTCATGCTGCCGCTACTGCGCGTAGGCGGAAGAGCTGTGATCCAAAAGGGTGAAACCGGTCCTGCGGAGGCGCACGCTGCGGAAGAAGCGTTGCGTATTTTAGGCGGAAAACTGGAACAGATTATTCCCCTCGAATTGCCGCGGGTCGTCGAATCGCGTTATCTGATTGTGGTAGTAAAAAGCGCCGCAACGCCACCAAAATACCCGCGCAGAGTAGGTATCCCAACAAAACGTCCGCTTGGATAGATTTTGCTTTCGGCGCTGATCGAATCACGCGTCTTTCCAGGGGGAGACAACCCCGTTGGCGATCTGCCGCAGGGTGGCATGGCTGCGAAATTCCTCGGTAAACATATCGAGATCGGCTGTGGTAAGGATGGCTTGATGGGCCGTACGCAACCGTTCGAGTAGATCTTCTCGCCGCATGGGATCAAGCTCGGCCATGACTTCATCCAAAAGCAAGACCGGGTATTCCCCCGTTTTATACCGCAACCAATCCACCTCGGCCAACTGAGTCGCCAGCATGGCCGTACGATTCTGCCCGCGCGAACCATAAAAACGAAGATCGATGTCATTGGCCAGGAAACGGAAGTCATCTCGATGGGGTCCGATCGTGGTGGTGCCGCGCGCGATCTCCTCGGCTCGTTTACGCTGGAGGGCGGTCATCATTGTGGATTGAATCGCTTCTGAGTCGATTTGTGCCTTTGTCCCGTCGGAGGACTGTGTATCTTCTTTATCTAATTCGGAACGAGTCGCTGGCAGAAATGATGGAAGATATTCCAGTCGCAAAGTTTCCTTTCCCCGCGAAATGTCGTTATGGATCGGACGCGCCCTATCATTGATCTCCTGAAGTGCGCGCAGACGCGTGGTGATCAGCGTCGCAGCGTACTCGCAGAGTCTTTCATCCCAGTATGCGATCTCGTCCTTGCCGGATTTTCGCTCCTGCATCTGTTTGAGCAGCGCGTTGCGTTGGGAGAGTACAGCAGCATATTCCGATAATGCATGGGCGTAAATGGGATCGGATTGGTAAAGAGCGTTGTCGAGGAAGCTGCGGCGTTCCGTAGGAGAGCCTTCCACGATGCGCATGTCTTTGGGCAGAAACATCACTGCATTGAATACACCAGCCAGTTGGCGTACTCTACGTTTTACGCCGTTAATCAGCACCTCTCTGCGCAGGCGTTGACTCTTCGCCTGACCGACGTCGTTGAGAATCAGGCGAATTTCGATACGAAGCGGATTGGGTTTTTGAGCGGTGGCTGCAACATCCTGCGTTCCGAGTGAGTTGCGCTGGATTTCGGCCACGATGCGGGCGAAAGGCGGGGAGTCTTGCAACGCATCGAAATGGATCAGGTGGCGATCGTTGCTCGTGTGGGGAGATTGAGCGGAGGTCAGGTAATGGATGGCGTCAAGCAAGCTCGTCTTTCCCTGCGCGTTAGCCCCTACCAGAATGGTCACGCCTTCGGTGAAAGCCAGATCGAGACGAGTGAAGTTGCGAAAATGAGTAAGCGACAGGTGGTTTAATTGCATTGGCGCATGGATTGTAGCATAGGACGATGCGCTGCATCATCTTGCGTGAGCCGTAATCTGATTTCCGCTTGCGACAAGGATGGCTTACGCGCCCGGGGGAACTTCAATCTGGGTTTCTTCGATCTTCCAGACCTCATTGGCGCGATCGATGAAGAGAGCGCCATTAAGGTGGTCGATTTCGTGTTGGAAAATGCGCGCCAGCCAGCCTTTGGGCTTCAGGTGGAAAGGTTTTCCGTGCCGATCGAGCCCTTTAACGGTGACCTTTTCGTAGCGCACGACTTCCCCGTAGTATCCGGGGATGGATAAACAGGCTTCATTACCCAAAATCGAGTCCTTCGAATGGCGTACAACTTCGGGGTTGACAACGACGTAAAGCTTGGCCGGCTTGTTTTCCTTCTCGGGATCTTCAGCCCCCTCACCGTACTCGACAACGATCACGCGTTGGCCAACATCCACCTGCGGTGCGGCCAGCCCTACGCCTTTGGCGTCACGCATGGTTTCGATCATGTCTTCGATCAGGGTTTCGATGGCCGGCGTAATACTGCGTATGTTCTTGGCGCGCTGGCGCAGTGTTGGATTGGGAGGAGTTACGATTTCACGGATAGCCATGGTTTAGATCGTCTTCGGTTTCCGGTCGATTGTTCGCACTGGAATACTCGTCGTGATAGATGTCCAGTAATTCTACCATCTCGTCCTGGCGTTGCTTGCGGTCCATCTCGTGTTTTCTCTGGATCAAAGCCTCCTGGGCGTGAACAATGTCTTGCTGGACGCCCGCGGGATCGAATACACCTTCGAAGATGAACATGGCGGTGCCGATGTTGGTAATCACATTGCCGTAGTTCATAAAATAGCCGAGAACGCCCTTGCGATCGACCTCGGTGCTGAGTACGTTTTCCAGTGGCGCCACTTTGCGTACTTCGCGGGAAAGCGGCTTCTTATAAACGTCGACGATCTGGTCCGGTGTAATCTGGTAGATGTCGTTGGACCAGTCCACGTATCGATACAGCCACCATAAAGCCGCAGCGATCAACAGAAGGACGGCAAGCGGAACGAGTGTCGACGTGGGCAATAAAGTGACCCAGCCGGCCAATCCGGATACGAGTAGACCGACCGTGAGCAGGATGAAGAGGGAGGGAGCAGCGATCTCCCGCAGCAGAACGGCCCAATGTTTGCGATACGTAATCACGTCCTGCTCCTCATAACGAACCTTGAAGAAAAAACGGAAGAGGCCGGGTTTGTCCTCGGTTGGTTGTCGCGTGGGCGGCGTTTCAGTTTCGGCCGTCTGCTGTTCTTCCGGCTCTGGCTCTGGAGCGAGACGTTGGCGAACGGCTTCACGCAAACTTTCACGATCGGTTTGTTCCTGCTGGGTGCGCAAACGCTGCCAGTGCTCTTCGATGATCGCGGCCATGGCAACGGGATTCTCCACGTTGCGAAAGACGACTTTGCCCGTATAGGTGCGGATCACCACGTCGCCGTAGTCTATCATGCGTCCGACCATTTCCGTGCTCACGCTGACGGAAAGCAGCATGTGGAGGGGTGCTTCGACGCGGCTGTCGTAGAGGCCGACGATCTTTTCCAACCAGACCGCTCTGCGATTGGTGACGATGTAGTAATCGTTGCTCCAATCGATCCAGCGCCAGGCACTCAGGGCGAGTCCGAACATCAACATGCCGGCACCCACCCAGGCGAGCGTTGTTTGTTCCTGTATGAGCCCATAGACGATGAGAGATACGGCCGCAAGCAGCAGGATCAGGGGAAGCGTCAGGGATTGGAACAACAGCGCGTTGTGTTTGCGTGCCAGGCCGTAAATCACCTCGTCGTCGCCCAACCAATCGAAGCGTACCTTCCGGGCCAAGCGGCGGCTTTGGACGGCGAATCGCAGACTCGCTAGCGCTGCGGGATGTTGCTTCATGAAATCCGTCATCGCCAGCCGCTCCCAGCGGTAGACGATCGTAGGTTGGCTGGCGCGTACGCTCGCGAATCGAGCTTGGATGTAGATCATTTCGATTTCGCCGAACGTGTCACCCGCTTTCAGCGTGGCGAGTTTTTCTTCGCCTCGATCGGGATGCTTGTGGACAACTTCGACCTCACCCTGCGCAATGAAATACATCGCCTTTGGTCGGGATCCTTGGTGGATGATTGCTGTCCGCGGGTCATACGTTTCCTGTTTCAGCATGGCGGCAAGGGCGTGCAAGTCGTCTTCCGGCTCCTGGCGTAAAAAATGGGTGCTGGTCAGCAAATCGAAAGCGGATGAGAACTTCATGGCTGCAATTGTAGCATGGGCGAGCGAAGGTCGCCGATGCCGTGCTATAATCCGACCTGCGGAGTCCCGAGTGGCCAAAAAGAAGAGAACCTCCTCCCGGCGAAAACCGAAATCCAGGAGTAAAAGCGCTTCACAGCGCAGTTCTTCACGCGGATCGTTGCTCAGCGGGTGGAGCCTTTCACGGGATCGCAAGCTCGATTTGCTTGGCTTGCTGCTGCTCGTTCTGAGCGTGATCACGGGGATTGCCCTCTTTTCAGGCAGCCAGGGGGTGGTCATTGCAGCCTGGCTCGACGTGCTGCGTTGGACGTTCGGTTGGGGGATGTATCTGGCCCTGCTTGCCAGTTTTGGATGTGGCTTATGGCTCGTGGCGCGCACGTTCGGAAGACAACTTCCCGTCTTGGAATTGGAGCGCGTGATCGGAGTCGTACTGCTCTTTCTTGGGATCCTGACTTTCCTGCATGCCGTGTTGGGTGTGATGGATTTTGAGGCAGGAATGGCTGAAGCCCGTTTGGGCCGAGGCGGAGGGGCGATTGGTGCCGTTTTCCTGGCGATTTTGATCGGTGCGCTGGGCGGCGCAGGCACGGCCGTAGCCCTATTGGCATGGTTTTTGATCGGGATGATATTTACCGCAGGTCTTTCGATTCCGGAATTATTGTCGTTGCTCATGCAGAGCGTGCGATGGATTATGGAATTCGTACGAGAAAAAATGACCATGCCATCGCAGCCGGTTTACACGCAGCCCGTGGTCAACAAGGCGACCTCAACCACGCCAGAAGAAATCAGCTCGCCGCCGCGCGCAGTGCCTCGGCCGCAGCCATCAGTACAGCAGGATTTCCAACACGATGAGACGTCGTCCGACAAAGCCTGGTCCCTGCCTGCATTGACCGAGATCCTCGACATCGGCACCGAGGCGAAAGCCGATGAAGCTTTCGATCGCGAACGCGGACGTCTGATCGCAGAAACGCTGCTGGCCTTTGGGGCGCCGGCCCGCGTGGTGGAAATCAATCGGGGACCCACAATCACGCAATTTGGTGTGGAGCCAGATTTTATCGAGGGGCGAAGCGGTCGGCGGACCAAGGTAAAGGTCAGTAAGATCTCCGCGCTCGCGGATGATCTCGCTCTGGCGCTGGCAGCACCTTCCATTCGGGTTGAGGCGCCCGTTCCAGGCAAGGGATATATCGGCATCGAGGTGCCCAACACGGAGGTTACCCTCGTCGCATTGCGAGATCTAATGGAATCGGATCAATATCGAAAGATTAAATCCCGCTTACGGCTGGGTCTGGGTAAGAACGTCTCCGGCCATCCTGTGGTGGCAAATCTGACCAGCATGCCGCATCTATTGATCGCCGGTACCACGGGATCCGGCAAGTCGGTGTGTGTCAATGCCATCATCACATCGCTGTTGTTGCAGAGCACACCGGACCAGCTGCGGTTTTTAATGGTCGATCCGAAACGCGTCGAGCTGACTTACTACAATGGAATTCCCCACCTTCTCGCTCCCGTGATCGTCGATCTGGAGCGCGTGGTCCCTTCGCTGCAGTGGATTTCGCGGGAAATGGACTCGCGTTACCAACGGTTTTCCAAAGAAGGTACGCGCAACATCGAGGACTATAACCGGCGCATGCTCGATGTCCAAGGGAAGCAACTGCCGTATCTGGTCGTCGTGATCGATGAATTGGCGGATTTGATGATCATGGCGCCGGATGAAACCGAGCGTGTTATCACACGTCTGGCGCAGCTGGCACGTGCGACGGGCATTCATCTGGTGATCGCCACGCAGCGCCCGTCGGTCGATGTGGTGACAGGGTTAATCAAGGCGAATTTCCCTTCACGAATTGCATTCGCCGTGGCTTCTTCGGTAGACAGCCGCGTGATCCTCGATCAACCGGGTGCTGAGCGGTTGCTCGGGCGAGGGGATATGCTTTTCCAGGCGCCGGACGCCGCCGCTCCAATTCGCATGCAGGGGGCTTTTGTCTCCGAGGTCGAACTGTCGCGGCTGATTCGTTACTGGAAGAACGCCGCGCTGGGCGGAGATGTAACCCAACCTTCAAACGTCGGTCCGGTAGACACCATCCCTTCCGGCGTGCCCCTCAAACAAGTACCCATGTGGGACGGACAAGAACCCGCTGATGAAGACCACGATCCGTTGTATGATGAGGCCGTTGCCATCGTGCGCGAAATGCATCGAGCATCGATTTCCTTACTGCAAAGAAGACTGCGTATCGGCTATACTCGGGCGGCGCGGTTGGTGGATCAACTCGAAGAGCGAGAAGTAATTGGGCCGGCAAAAGGGGGTTCCAAGGCACGCGAGGTTTTGGATTATGGGAGAATAGCAACTGCAGATGAGTAGAAATCGCAATCATCACCGCGTTGGATATCGCAGGGGCACTGCTGTAAAGAAAGCTTAATAAAGCCCAACTTATAAAAATTATACGAAAATAGTCAGAATAATTGTCATACAACTAAACCCATGATATGATTGATCAGAGAGTGTTTTCAGTACCTCCCGATCAGGGAATTGACTTTCCAATCCACGGAGAAAGGAGAAGACCTGGATCACGAAACGAACCCCATATTGACCCCTAATAAATTCAATCCAAGAACATCCAATCCGAAGAATTAGTTGGAGGAGAGAGATGCAAAAGAAGCTTTATACGGTAATAACGTTTCTGATTTTCGCCTCGATGGTTCTCACTGCATGTGCTCCAAAAACCGCCACTCCTACAGAAGAAATGGCTGAGCCAGAACCAATGGAAGAAGCTGAAGAGCCGGCGGAGATGGAAGAACCGGCGGAGGTGGAGGAGGCCGAAGTTCCAATGGAGCCCTTCCGGGTTGGGTTTGTCACCGACACGGGCGGCATCGACGACCAGAGTTTCAACACCACGCAGTGGAACGGCGTTCAGCGGGCCGTTGCAGAATTAGGTGTTGAAGCACAATTCATCCAATCCGATGAAGCCACGCAGTACGAGCCCAACCTGACCGAGTTTGCCAGCCAGGGCTACGATTTGATAATCGCTGCTGGATTCTTCCTGGGAGGCGATCTTGCTAAAGTTGCGGCGCTTTACCCTGACATCAGTTACTCGATCGTAGATTACAGCTACCCCGATCCGTATGGCGTTCCTGAGGGTGTAGTCGGCAACAGCGAATGTATTCCCAACGTTCAAGGTCAGGTCTTTAAGACAGATCAAGCGGCATTTTTAGCGGGCTACCTCGCAGCCGGCATGACCGAAACCGGCAAGATCGGCTACTTCGGTGGATCCAAGATCCCTACGGTTACGATATTTGGTGTCGGCTTCCAGGCCGGCATGGAGTATTACAACGAGGTTCACGGAACGAACGTCGAACTCATCGGCTGGGATAATGCCACCGGTGATGGGCTGTTCACGGATGACTTCGTCGACCTAACCAAGGGGAAAGAATCTGCCGAGTCGCTCTTCGATCAAGGCGCCGATATCTTCATGGGAGTCGGTGGATTGATCGGTTCACCCGGATTCGACGTTGCCCGTGAACGCGGCGGCTACGGAATTTGGGTGGACGTGGATGGCTACAATCTACTGCCCGAAGCTCGAGATGTACTGCTGACTAGCGTGCTGAAGAACATGGACAACTCGGTTTACGCCGTCATCAAGGACGCGATGGAGGGCAATTTCGATGGTTGTGGGGTCTACGTCGGCGATATGGTTAACAACGGCGTTGGTTTGGCTCCCTATCACGACATCGAGGCCGCAGTTCCTGATGAGCTCAAGGCTGAAATCGAGCAACTCAAGCAGGATATCATTGATGGGGTAATCACCGATACCGGCTGCATTTCCAATCCGGATTGGTGCCCGACGGGTCTATACTAAGAGACCATTTTGTTGTAGTGAAAAATAGAGGGACAGGCGGTGCCAAGGCAAGTGCTTGGCACCGCCTGGTAGTAAATCAACTCCTGCATTGAAATCTTGCGTAGGGGTTACTGACGAGGAGCGGATGTATGGCCCCCGTATTGGAATTACGAGGAATCACAAAAACTTTTCCCGGAGTACTTGCGAACGATCAAATCGACCTGGTGCTTAACGAGCGGGAAATCCTTGCCTTGCTGGGTGAGAACGGTGCCGGTAAAACCACCCTGATGAATATCCTCTACGGCTTGTATACTCCAGACGAAGGGGAGATATTCATTCGTGGGAAGAAGGTGGAAATCCAAGGTCCGGAAGATGCAATCCAACAGGGCATTGGCATGGTTCACCAGCATTTCATGCTCATCCCTGTCTTCACGGTAACCGAGAATGTGATGCTGGGTGTCGAATCGATGCGCTACGGCCCCTTTTTAGATCGAACTGCGGCAGCTGAGCGTATTCGCGAGATCTCGATGCGATTTGGTCTAGATGTAGACCCGGACGCGTTGGTCGAAGACCTGCCGGTAGGTATCCAACAGAGAGTTGAAATCATCAAGGTGCTGTATCGAGAAGCTGACATTCTCATCCTGGACGAACCTACCGCTGTGCTCACGCCGCAAGAAGTGGATGAGTTCTTTAAAGTCGTGCGCTCGCTCGTCGATCAAGGCAAGTCGGTGATCTTTATCACCCACAAATTGAAAGAAGTGTTAGCGATTGCGGATCGAATCGCAGTACTGCGAGCGGGACGGGTTGTGGGAACGGCGAAACCGGACGAAGCCACGGAAGCTTCCTTGGCGACCATGATGGTAGGGCGTGATGTGATTTTAAAAGTCGATAAAAAGCGCTCAGATCCGGGTCCCGTAGTCTTAAATATAGAAAACTTGTGTGTCAAAGACGATCGTGAAATTGTCGCCGTTGATGAGGTATCCCTGCAGCTACGTGCGGGGGAGATATTGGGTATAGCCGGCGTGCAAGGTAATGGTCAAACGGAACTCGTCGAGGCATTGACCGGGTTGCGGAAGACCGAGAGCGGCAAAGTGATCATACTCGGCAGCGACACCACGAATGCCACACCCCGCGAGATCACAGAGCTCGGTGTGGCGCATGTTCCGGAGGATCGGCAGAAAGATGGGTTGGTCTTATCCTTCCCGGTCGAGGACAACCTGGTGCTGAGTACCTATTACGTACAACCTTTTGCGAATGGGATTATCTTGCATCAAGAGGAGATTGAGAAAGCAGCTACGGAAAGGGTGGATTTGTTCGATGTTCGCACACCGGGTGTGACCACTCCGGTTTCGAACTTGTCGGGTGGGAACCAACAAAAGGTCATCGTGGCACGCGAGTTTTCTCGGCCTATCCAACTATTAATTGCCTCCCAACCGACGCGTGGTTTGGATGTGGGATCGATCGAGTACATCCACAATCGAATTATCGAGAAAAGGGATGCTGGTTGTGCAGTATTATTAGTCTCCCCGGAACTTGATGAAGTAATCAGCTTGTCGGATCGCATCGCCGTGATGTATAAAGGGCGAATCGTAGCCATCCTGCCATCGTCGGAAGCCACCAAGGAGCATCTGGGGCTATTGATGGCGGGAGTCAATGCATCTGAGATCGCAGCAGATAGGAGAAACCCATGAGTGGACAAGGGCAGGTATCCCCACCTGTTATGAGCGATGCGGAACTCGAAGACGAAGAAAAGCAAGGTCTATTGGCCAGAAAGGGTTCGCTTCAGTCGGTGCTGCTGCCATTGTTAGCCGTCTTCACCGCCCTGGTCCTGGGGGGCGTTCTTATGGCGGTGTCCAACGCGGATGTCATCGCGGCGTGGAAAAATCTCTTCAACGCGCCATTGAAGACAACCATCTCCATAACCTGGGTAACCGTGCGCGATGCTTATTCAGCCCTGGCTCAAGGTGCATTTGGAAGCCCGGCACGTTTTACGGAAGGATTTCGAATCTGGAGAGAAACGGGGGAAAACCGGGAACTGCTGGAGGCGATTCGGCCATTTGCAGAGAGTCTGGTCATCTCAACGCCATACATTTTTGCCGGTTTATCTGTTGCACTTGGTTTTCGGGGGGGCTTGTTCAATATCGGTGCCGAAGGGCAGCTTTTCGTGGGGGGCTTGGCCTCGGTCTTTGTGGGGTATTCGATTACAACCTTGCCCTGGTTTCTGCACTTACCACTCGCCTTACTCGCGGGAATGCTTGCCGGAGCGATATGGGGAGCAATTCCGGGCTATCTCAAGGCACGCACGGGCGCGCATGAGGTGATCAATACGATCATGATGAATTACATCGCCTTCCGGCTGGCGGATTATTTACTGCACGGCGGACCGATGATGGCTGGGTCAGGGATACCGGCAACACCGGAAATCCAGCCCACCGCGTACTTACCCGCTTTGTTTCCTCGTCCTGTCCGACTGCACGCGGGTTTTTTCCTGGCCTTGATAATGGCGGCGTTGGTCTATTGGTTCTTATGGAAGACAACGCGCGGTTTCGAGATCCGTATGGTGGGCGCGAATCCGGATGCTGCGCGTTACGCAGGCGTCAAGATCACTTCGACAATGGTATTGACAATGGCACTCAGCGGGGCATTGGCCGGCCTGGCTGGCGCAAACCAAATCTTGGGGTTAGACCATAAGATGGTCACTGCATTCTCAACGGGTTACGGTTTTGACTCTATCGCTTTAGCCTTGCTAGGAAACAGCCATCCAGTCGGAGTGGTGCTGGCCTCTCTGCTATTTGGGTTTATGCGAGGAGGTGCGGCACGCATGCAATCGGTCGCAGGTGTGCCAGTGGAATTAATACGCGTCATCCAGGGTATGGCGATCGTTTTCGTAGCTGCACCGGCAATTATTCGTGGTATCTATCGACTGAAAGAAATCCCCGGTGAAGGACTAAGCGTCCTCCGTGGCTGGAGTTCGTGAGGGATCAACAATGACACAAATCAGCCAAGTCTCAGTGAGTCATCGCAGTAGGGCAAGTAACCTGCTTGGTATCGGCTACATTTTGCTGGGCGTGCTCTTCCTGGCGATTATGTCGCGCGGGACGGCAGGTCTGAAATCCAATTTCGATTTTACGAGTTTGCGTAGCGGTGTAACCATCCCGGGCCCCGAGTTAGCCATTCCAACCAACATCGCGCTATATATTTTGGGGTCGATGATTGTGTTGGCGGGTGTGTTGCAGTTGGTTATCGGAAATCAGAAGGTAAATACACTGGTGATTGGCGTGGCCGCTTTGAGTATTATCGCATTTCTCGTATGGGCTACACGGGATGCATACTTAAACTTCACCGGAATGCTGGTGAGTAGTCTCGTGCGAGCCACACCGATCGCGCTGGCCGCACTGAGCGGTATTTACAGCGAGCGCTCAGGTGTCGTGAATATCGGTATCGAGGGCATGATGCTTATGGGTGCATTTGCTTCAGTCGTGGCGGCGAGTATCAGCGACAGTATGCTCGTTGGTGTGATTGCTGGAGTTGTGGCTGGGATGCTCATGGCGCTGTTGCACGGTGTTTTATCCATCCGCTACCGAGTGGATCAAATCGTAAGTGGAACTGGGGTTATCATCCTGGCGTTAGGCCTCACGAGCTTTTTACAGCGCGCAGTGCTCAATGTCAACAGAGAGCTTAATTCACCAGGTCCATCCATACCTGCCTTCGAAATTCCCGTGCTGTGGAAAATACCGGTCATTGGCCCCCTGCTCTTCCGGCAGAGTCCCATCATCTACCTCATGCTGGCATTGTTGGTTATCACGCACATCCTCATGAATCACACGCGCTGGGGTTTGCGCGTTCGTTCTGTGGGAGAGCACCCGCGTGCAGCAGACACATTGGGAATCAACGTCTTTAAGACGCGTTATATCAGTGTCTTAATCAGTGGCGCTGTTGCCGGCTTGTCCGGTGCATATATGGCTATTGGCGTGGCCGGTCGTTTCAACGAAGGCATGTCTGCCGGGAAGGGATTCCTGGGATTGGCGGCGATGATATTCGGAAACTGGAATCCCGGGGGAGCTTTTCTGGGTTCTTTGATTTTCGGTTTCTTCGACTCCTGGCAGGAGAAACTGAAGATCCTGCAAGTGGGAGTGCCAACTGAGTTGCTTGGTATGGCTCCTTACATCGCCACAATGGTTGTGTTGGCGGGATTAATCGGTCGAGCCCGAATGCCGGCCGCCGATGGGCAACCTTATAAGAAGGAATAACACCCGATTGTTATAGAACTCACGTTC
The DNA here is from genome assembly GCA_964475265.1 of uncultured Anaerolineaceae bacterium. Lineage (GTDB taxonomy): Bacteria > Chloroflexota > Anaerolineae > Anaerolineales > E44-bin32 > WVZH01. The sequence continues at coordinate 28,676 of CAYYVY010000018.1, forward strand.
ATCCCAAATCCCGCATACATCCGGCTTCTTTCCTCAGAAATGTAACCGGAATTCAATAGGTTATGTTCGTCGATAGTCGACAAAGCCACTTGACTGCCGACGGTTTCTTGCTTATCGAATTCTTGTAGTGTACTATTTTCATACGCAGCTCGGGGAAGAATTTGGCAAAACCTCCAGTACATTCAGGTTGAAGCATTCTAGACTTGAGAGAAACACTTCGGGAAGGTGATCATTTATATGTAACATTATCCCTTTGGCGTCTGGGGAGGAGAATATCCCTATGCAAAAAAAATTGATCCTGGTGGGGTTGATACTGTGTTGCTTGAATGCATGCGGAAAATCCGAAGAGGCGTTGGCCACATCCATAGCTGAGACACAGCAAGCCGAGCAATTCGACGCGCTTGCAATGACGGCAACGAAACTGGCTGGTCCGTCGGACACACCCACGAATACATTTACCCCCACAATTACACCGACGTTGACAAGCACACCCACTCCATCTGATACACCTCTGCCTTCAACGACGCCGACTCCACCGGAAGGCAGTGCTTATGTCCCGGATTTAGTCGGATTGACATACGCAGAAGCGACTACAATATTGAAAGATTTGGGCTTGCCGTGGTACTACGTTGCGGTAGTTAAAAAAGATACTCCGACATGGGAGGTCGTCGAGCAGTCACCTCGCGCTGGCGCATTGTTGGATCTCGAGGAAATGCAAGTAAAACTGGTGATTAGTTTCAGTGCAGACTCTCCACCACGGCCCCAACCGCGCTCAGGTTACTTCATTGATGACTCGTGTCGGGGTATCTCGCAAGAGGGCGTTTGTTACGGTGGTTCTGTTTTCTGGTGTGAGAATACCAACCTGCTTATGCAAGATTGTTCGTTTTGTGACGGGTATTGTGGAACAAACGAAGGGATTAAAGTGTGCTATTGTCCGTAAGGTTGTATGGTAGAAGTGAAGCATCTAATTCGTGAGGATTTGTCAAGAAGGAGATCATAATGAAATCAATGAAGTGGATTGCTGTAATCGTACTTTTAGGAACTGTCATTGTTGGCTGTGGGCCGTCTAAATCTGAGATTGCGACCAGCGAGGCGGAAACCCAAGCCGCAATTGACGCCCTCGCCACGGAAGTTGCCGGTACGCAGCAGAGTATCCAAGCTACGGAAGATGCCGCTGAAAAGACGACAACCGCAGAATTTAATCAAAACGCAACGAAAACCGCCAACGTCGCTTTGGCAGCAACCTACCAAGCCGGAACAGCGCAGGCGGAAATTGCAGCCCAGACTCAAGCCGCTTCATCCTTGTATGAGAAGATCAGCGAACTGGCGGCCTATGATTATGTTAGCAGCGAAATTGGTGAGTATGTTGCGCTCCCTGATTTTTCTGAAGCGTGGGCGCAGATCAATTGGTACCAATGGACACGAACCTATCTATTCCCCACAGATTTCGTCATACGCGCCGATTTCAGCTGGGATTCTGCCAGTGATACTGCCAATTGGTTTAACTCCGGGTGCGGGTTTGTCTTCCGGGAGACAAGCGTGGACAACCATTATCTGGTGTTTCTTGGTTTGGATGGGAACGTTAATTTCGCCAGAAGTTATCGGGGGGATTGGAAACTGCTGGGTAGTTCGTGGTATGGGAATGTAGACATTCCAGAGGGTAGCGCAAACGTCATGCTGGTAGTCGAAGGCGATTCCTTTACCTTCTTCGTCAACGATGAACGAGTGAGGACCCAGGTCGACAGCGCACTTCCGGAAGGCGACCTGGGAATGACCCTGTTGTCCGGCACGAACGCGGGATACGGTACGCGCTGCACCATGGAAAACATCGAAGTGTGGATCATGGACTGAACCGTCCCCGATAATAATTCAGCCACGTTTGGAGAAAATCTCCAAACGTGGCTTTTTTTCGTTCGCGGCTTCGGTATGATCTCAACTGCGCGAGTCGTCTCAATTCCCGGCGGCTTTCTGCTGGGGGCGTCGGGCACGGCGGATGATTCCGGCCGGGATCGAGCGGATTTCTTCGATACCGAGGATTAATGAGATCCCCACGAAGGTGGCGCCTCCGATGAGCGCTCCGCCAAGAAGCAGCATCATTCGTCCCGGTTGGAGCAGCGCATTGAATACCAGGATCGCACCCCCCATGAAGATGGATGCCAATGCCGCTTTTCCCGTGTGCAGAAGAATGCGGCGAGCATCGATGCCCCGCCAACGGTGGTGCAGGATCGTCAGGCCAATCAGGGATTCGATGCCCACTGCGATGCCGTTGGCCAGCGCGAGACCGCCGTGTTCCAGACCGCCTTCAATGCGCGGGCGCGAGAGCCAGATGGCCAGAGCGAGATTGAGCGCGGTGGTGAAAAACGAAACCAGGAGCGGCGTGAGTGTATCTTGTTGAGCGGCGAAGGCGCGCACGACGACTTCGAGAATCGACTGACTGATTAATGCCAGGGCGTAGAATTGTAAAGCGTAATACACCAATTCCGTGCTTTGCGCGGTAAACTCGCCGCCTTCGAATAGAATTCCGATCACGGGCTTTCCCAGCACGATGAGGGTAACAGCAGCCGGAAGCGCAAGTGTGAGGATGGCGCGCAAGGCACCGCTCAAGGCGCGGCGTTGTGCGGCGATGTCTTTCTCAGCCGCCAGCGCGGCCATCGTGGGAAAGATTGCGATGCCGATCGCCGTACCGATTAATGTCCACGGAGTGTTCATCAACTGGAAGGCGTACTGTAAAGCAGACACGCGCCCTTCACCCAAGCCGGATCCCAGGTTGGCGTTGATCCAATCGATGCTCGCTCGCGCCATAAAGAGATCTACCACACGGGGGGCCATCAAGATGGCGACCCGCTGTAAGGCTGGATTCTGCCAACCGAGAACCAGACTCCACCGGACTCGGCGAATGAAAAGTGCGGGAAGTTGGATCATTAAGTGTAGCAGCGATCCGAGAACAGCTCCCCAGGCCAGACCATAAATTCCGAGTGAGGGCGCGAACGCCAACGCGCCGACGATAATGCCCCCGCTGTACATCGAAGGTGCGATTGCCGGGAAGAGGAAGTGTTGGTGCGCGTGAAGGGTGCCCGTGAGAATGCTGCTGACGGCGAAAATCACTGTGGATAAGAGAAGGATGCGCATCAATTCGATCGTAGAAATCTGCACTTCGGGGGTGAAATGGGGGGCAATGCCCCACGATTCGGTAACGAGTGTGTGGGCAAAGATTGCAACGAGAATTGCCAGACAGCCGGTCAGTAAAAGAATGTTGTTGATCACCTGGCTGAAGAGCGAGTTGCTCTCTGAAGGTTCACCCCGGTTGAGTATCTCGCGGTACACCGGGATGTAGGCGAAGGCCAGCGCGCCTCCCGACAGCAAGGTAAAAAGCAACTCCGGCAATTTATTGGCCGCTGTGTAGGCATCCAGCGCCGCACTGGTTCCGAAAGTGGCGGCGATAATTCGCTGACGGATCAGGCCGATTACGATCGATGAAGATAACCCGGCCATGACGATCAGCGTCGAACGCACGACGTTTCCACGCGGCGCGGCCAAGTCCTGCGTGTGCGATTCGGTCTGCGTCATCTGGTTTTCCCTTCGAACGGGTTACGGCGCAGCGCCCAGACGGTCTAGTTGGTAGAGCGCCGGCTCCCAATCCGGGTGAGCTGAGAGCGCCATGCGTAAGTCGTTTATCGCTCCTGCAGTGTCTCCAAGCGCTTCCTTGGCGAGGGCACGCCAGTAGAAGCTTTCCTCCAGTACCTGCTCGGAGATGGCGTTCAATGTTACATCAGCCAGGTTTAACACATCGTAATAGCGGCCTGTGTAGTAGTAAGCCCAGTAAGCTCCCGTTGTATACCACATGACGCGCCAGGGGAGATTGGTTTCCTCGGGGTCGATTTCTGCGTAAATCTGAAAAGCATTGTCGTAGGCGGCGGCAGCACCGGCGTAATCTTGTAACTGAATTAAACTTGCCCCGCGGTTGAACCAGGC
>CAYYVY010000018.1:32747-39756 GCA_964475265.1 uncultured Anaerolineaceae bacterium
CTGCACGCTTTCGGGGATCGGCGTGGGCGAGGGGGTGGCGGTGGGTGTGATGGTGGCTGTCGGAGGATTCTCGATCGTCGCCGTGGGCGTAGCCGGAAGAGCCGTAGACGTATAGGCATCGAGCGTGGCTTGCACCATTGCCGCAACCGTGGGGTTGGGCGTGAACACGGCTTCCTCGGGCGGAGAAATAGCGTATTTTATCTTCGCGCGTAACTCGGATACCCGCCAGCCGATGCGGTCCTGCACGAAGGGAAGGTTGTAGACCCACACCCCGAGAATGATGCAGCAAACCGTGGTGAGAAGTACGACGGCCAGCGCCGTGCGTCGATTCCGAAACATGACGGGATTATACCCGAATCGAGTCAGGCCGCATTGACGCTCTGGATTACCTGATCACGTTCCGGACCGACAGAGATCAGGCTGATCGGCGTGTTCGCCAACTCTTGAATCTGTTGGACGTAGGTTTGGGCTGCCCCAGGCAAGTCATCCCAATGACGGGCATCGGTGATATCGGCGTCCCATCCCGGCGTTGCCTCGTATTGTGCTGAAAACTCGGCCAAATGAGTCGGATCTGCCGGTAAGTCGGGGTGGCTCTTGCCGGCGTATTGATACGCCGTGCAAATTTGAATGGGATCGAGGCCCGTGAGAATGTCAAGTTTCGTGAGGGCCATTTCCGTGCAGCTGTTGAGGCGCACGGCGTAGCGCAGCAGGACAGCATCGAACCATCCACAGCGCCGTGGGCGTCCCGTCGTGGTGCCGAACTCGTCCCAGGGTTGATCACCCGTGCCACGCAAATGTTTTGCGATGTCCCCTTCACACTCCGTGGGGAATGCCCCGCTGCCCACTCGCGTTTGAAAACTTTTCGCTACGCCGATGATACGACGCAGGTGCTTCGGCCCAACGCCGAGACCCATCAGCGCACCGGCCGTCGTGGGGTAGGAGCTGGTGACAAAGGGGTAGGTACCATGATCGAGATCCAACAACGCACCCTGCGCGCCTTCGGCCAGCACGATTTTTCCTTGATCGAGGGCGTCTGCAATCATTGCGCCGACGTCGGATAAATAGGGCTGTAAGCGTTTGGCGTACTCGCAGAAAGCACGCGCAACTTCCGTGGGATTGGGTGCCTCGTAGTGAAATACCTGCTCCAGCATGACCGCTGCGGCTGCTGTGTGTTTCTCGACAAGATCGGCGAATTCTTCAGGGTTTACCATGCTGCCTGCACGAATGCCGTTTCGGGTCGCTTTATCGGTGTATGCGGGTCCAATACCGCGCTGGGTGGTACCGATGCCTGCTTCTCCACGCTGCGCCTCTCTGGCTCCATCGAGGGCAATGTGCGCAGGGGTGATGATGTGTGCGGCGCTCGAGATTTTCAGGCGCTGGGGAGAAATTTGGACGCCGTGTGCTTCCAGGTAATCCATTTCCTCCAGCAGCCGAACCGGATTTACGACCATGCCGGATCCGAGCATGCACGTCGTGTGGGGATGGACGATGCCGGAGGGGACGAGATGTAATTTATATAACTGATCTCCGACGGTAACGCTGTGGCCGGCATTGTCTCCGCCGCTGAAGCGGGCAACGATGTCTGCCTCGGCGGCGAGCAGATCGGTGATGCGACCTTTCCCCTCATCGCCCCATTGTGAACCCACGACGACATCAAGCGGCATGTAGCACCTCCTGCGGGAGTATAGCACGATGGACGTGGAGATGGGAGGGAACGATTGTGATCTGATCCATGGCGCTTGCCGCAACGTGCATTCGGGCTAATGGATGTCGTTGTTCCCGGATAATTATTGTCCCCTACTCCATTGCGCTTGAAGGCGCTATAATCCAACTGTGGGTGAATTGCGATGTCCATCCGTCTGAAGCGTGCCTTTTCATATGTCACACTCTCGTTACTCGCAAGTGTTCTTGTGTTTGCTTTCGTTCCTGTGGAAGTTGGATACGGGGAACGGGGCTTGCCCCAACTCACACCGTTCCTGACGCCGACCCCGAGGGGGGACGGGCGAATTATCTACATCGTCCAGGAAGGGGACACGCCGTGGCGAATCGCCGCGATTGCTGGGATCACGATCGAGGAACTTTTGACCCGCAATGGGCTTCAACCGGATGATTATATTTCTCCGGGGATGGAATTGGAACTGGGTCTGGCCGGCCCGTCCGTCTCTACCAGCGAGCCGCTCACGGATGTAACCCCGACGATGGAACCTCCGACGGCTACTCCTGTTGTCGGTTCGGGAGAAATTTGCGTGGCCATGTTCCTGGACCAAAACGGGAACGGTAGCCGGGATGAACTTGAGGGAATGTTGGCGGATGGTCGCGTGAGCGTAGCGGATGTCAACGGCATCGTCGCCGGCGAATACACGACGGATCTCGATCTGGAAAACGTCGATGGGTATTGTTTTACCGATTTAGACAATGGCGACTACAACGTCAGCGCCGCGGTTCCTCCTGACCACAACCCGACGACCGTGATGAGCCTTCCTGTACGGTTGAATCCCGGGGAGATCAAGTACGTTCAATTCGGTGCACAGCCAAGCTCCGCCATTCAGGATCTGCTGGGAGATGGAGCTGGGGGACGTTCGACGCTGCTCGGTTTCCTGGGGTTGATCCTGCTCGTAGCTGGAGGCGGCCTGGGGTACTATGCGGCCCGGCTGCGACGTGGTACACAACGTTCTCTGAGATAGCGGCAAAAACCCCAATCCTCCATAAGCGGACCGCGGCGCCTTCTTCTCGAATCCCAATCTGTCACTCTTCAAGGTCTATTTGTAGTACACACTTGAATTCGCTTACAGCTTCCTTACAATGGGCCCACGGTTGGTTATATTTTTCATATAATGGTTGCGTAAGGCAAGCGGGGCTGGACACCCCGCTGACGGAACTCAGGACCGATCTGGGTTTCTCGTCAAACTGGAGGTGGCTACCGGGAACGCTAACCCCTCCAAGGCTGCTCGAAAGAGTGGCCGTAGAAAAGCGAGGCATCCTGCCGCCGCCTCGCTTTTCATAATTTAATGGAACTGCTCATTTTCGGGGGTCCGGGTTTCAACTGGTTTCAAAATGAGAACTCACTACAATAGTATGGAGTCGGGCTGAGCGCTGGGCGAGCAACTATGGTGGTCAAAAACGGTTCGAAGTATTTTCCGCTGTATCAATACCTGAGCCACGTCGCAAAGAAGAGCATCCAACTATCCTTCGTTGAAATCGAGCAAATCCTGGATGCCCCGCTGCCTGATTCGGCGGGAAAGGGTCGCTCTTTTTGGAGTAACCGTGCGCAGGGCGGAGTCCAGGCTGCAGCTTGGCTCGATGCGGGTTTTCTCGTCGCGAACGTGGACTTGACGAAGCAGACTGTTGTTTTTCGCCGTCCTCTCGTGCGCTACACCGTGCACAGGGATGGAGACGAGATTCGCTGGGACGCGGATATGATCCGCGCATTCCGTGCTTACCTCGGTGTCAATCAAGCGCAGATGGCTGACATGCTCGGTGTACGCCAGCAGACGGTAAGTGAGTGGGAGACTTCTGCATACACTCCGACGCGGTCCCGGTCCAAATTCCTGACGATGGTTGCGGAGCAGCGAGGTTTTTACCTGGGTGGAGGTGAACAAGAAATCGTTCCACATTCAGCGGCGAGTATTGACAAGGATAACGTAACCGTGTAAAATGTCATCACATCGATAGTGGGTTCTGGCCCGGGTGGGTGCCTGGGGGTGGTCAAAAAGAAACGTGCGACAGGGGGTGAAAATGCACGAAAATTACGGCAAACCTCAGGCGCTCTTCCTTTTTTCAAATGGGCGATTGATATCGGACGACCTGATTTGTTCGGGAAAGATATCTACCCAATTCAAAGGTTCCTGTAAATACGCCGCTGATGGACGTATGCCCGGTGTAGTGAAATTGAAAGATGATCAATCTGGGCAAATCTCTCGATTGGGGAAAGTTGGGGACTTGGCCCCGAAATGTGCGCTTGAACAACTGGGGAGTCTGGAACAGTGGCAGGCGACCATTGGTGAAACGTATCCAGCACAATTTCTTCAAATGCGGGTTTACAAGTGCCGGCAAATGCTGATGTTCGTGGTGCCGGGAATTCACCACGAAGAAGCGTCGGATGCCTAAAATGTTCGAAAGAAATCGTGCCCTGGAATTGATAAAACGCGCTGAAACGATCTTTGCAGTACCAGCGTAAGGTGTTGCGAGATTTGGATATTTAGATATATTAAGTTTATAGGGGAAAATAACCTGCGTACGTGGATTTCATGACGCAGTTTTTATTTTAGGGAAAGATGATGTTTAAGCGGCGTGGCCGAGGTACATTAAAGCGTGAGGTTGACCGGGCAACGGATCCCGAAATATATGATTTAAAAACGAAAATCGCAGACCGGAAAGACACGCTCGCGGATCTTGAGCTGGAACTCTCGGACACGCATAATGAGTTATCGCGTTTCGAGATTGAATACGAATCACGTGTGGGACATCTTGAGCGACGTTTGGAAGATGCGCGGGATCAATTGAAGGCTGCACGTCGACGAACGGCGAATCAAACGCAGGGGGATGATCGCTCAGATCCGGATGAAATCCCGGACGTCATGGAACAGTTCAAGCGCACGTGGTCCCGACGCGAGGCCCCACCGCCATCACCTGCTCCGGATGTACCGGCGAAGGAAATCTCCAAGGAAGAACTAAAATCCCTATTTCGGTCGCTGGCCAAGCTCTATCACCCGGACTTGGTGACCGAGATTTATGAAAAGAAGCGACGTGTGGGAGTAATGGCGAAGATTAATCAGGCTTACGCTGCAGGCGATGTGGCGACACTGCAATCGTTCCTGGAACCTCCGAGTTCACCCGAACCTCCCCGCAGGAAGAGTCGAGCTGAGACTATTGTTGAATTGCGAGAAGAATTGCAGCTTCTCGACCGTGTGGTCCGTGACTTGGAGAATGAACTCAATCGCCTCATCAATTCAGAAACGGTTCGCCTGATGTTGGATGTCACCATCGCGCAACGCGAGGGACGAGATTTACTGGGAGAGATGGCGGAGGAATTAACGGTCGAGATCGAGCAGGCCGAAGCAGAGTATCGCGCGCTGCGCTGATCGGTTATAGCGGCAGATATCAAAATCGATGCCCGAGTCAAAATCAAAGCCTCCGATATGAACTTGAAGTCGGAGGCTTTGTCTCATTGTGAGATCAGGGATGCGCATATCGAGCGTGCAATTGTCGCCCGACTATCCTCTGGAACCGGTGATCATTTCTCGTAAAACAGTGTGCAGGATGCCTCCATTGCGGTAATAATCGATTTCGATGGATGTATCGATCCGAGCCTGGACTTCGAAGCTGGTCGTTGCGCCATCCTTTTCGGTTGCGTGAACCTGTAAAACCGAGCCGGGCTGAATGTTATCATCAAGGCCTGTGATGTGGTAAACCTCGTGACCTGTAAGCCCCAATTGCTGTGCGTTTTCGCCCGGCATGAACTGCAGCGGCAGCACACCCATACCCACAAGATTCGAGCGGTGAATGCGCTCGTATGACTCGGCGATTACTGCTTTTGCGCCCAGCAGCAGCGTACCTTTTGCAGCCCAATCCCGAGACGAGCCTGTTCCGTACTCTTTTCCGGCGACGACGATCAGTGGAACGCCTTCTGCTTTGTATTTCATAGCGGCTTCGTAGATACTCATTTGTTCCCCGTCGGGGAAGTGCAGCGTGAAGCCACCTTCCACGCCGGGAACGAGCAGATTTTTAAGGCGGATATTGCCAAAGGTCCCGCGTGTCATCACGCGGTCATTTCCGCGTCGCGAACCGAAGGAATTGAAATCCCCCGGCCTAACACCGTGTTCTTGGAGATACTGGCCCGCTGGTTCGGATGCGGGTATTGCGCCTGCCGGCGATATGTGATCGGTTGTGATGCTGTCGCCAAGCAAGGCGAGGACGCGCGCAGCATGGATTTCTGTTACCGTCGGGATCTGCGAGCCCAGGTCGACGAAAAATGGCGGCTCTTGAATGTAGGTTGAATCGGGATCCCACTCGTATAAACTACCCCCCGTCTCGGGAATCGCATTCCAAGTTTCGTTGCCAGAAAATACATCGGCGTATCGTTCTCGGAAAATTTTCGAATTCACGCTTCGTGCGATCGTCTCTGCGATTTGGGACTGCGAGGGCCAGATCTGGCGCAGGAAAACCGCTTCTCCCGAATCATCGTAGCCGATTGGGTCCGAGTTGAAGTCGATATCTATCTTTCCAGCCAGCGCATAGGCGACGACCAATGGGGGAGAAGCCAGGTAATTCGCCTGAACAAATGGATTAATTCGGCCTTCGAAATTACGATTGCCCGAAAGGATTGCCGCAGAGATCAAGTTGTTTTCTGTGACGGCGTTGGCGACCGCTGCTTGCAGCGGTCCGCTGTTTCCGATGCACGTCGTGCAGCCGTAGCCAACGACGTTGAATCCCAGTTCTGACAGCGGATCCAGCAGATCGGCGTTATGCAAGTATTCTGTAACGACCCTCGAGCCCGGCGCCAGACTGGTTTTTACGTAGGGCTTGACCTGCAAACCTCGTTCCACGGCGTTCTTGGCCAACAATCCAGCAGCGATCATCACGCTGGGGTTGGATGTATTTGTACAGGAAGTGATTGCGGCAATCACCAGCGCGCCATGGCCTATGGTTTCACTTTTCGCATTCAATCGTAGGGTAGCATTGCGTTGCAGATCGGCTTTCTGTAATCCATAGCCACCTTGCCGAGTTGGTGTGCTCAGGATTTCGTGGAAGCGTGATTTCATCTCGGATAGCGGAATTCGGTCTTGGGGCCTCTTGGGTCCGGCAAGGCTTGTCTCGACGGTAGTGAGGTCCAATTCGAGTTCGGCACTGAAAGACGGCTGGGGTGAATCTTCCGTTCGGAATAGCGCCTGCTCCTTGCAATAGCGTTCGACGAGATCTATGCGTTTTTCGCTTCGCCCCGTTAGACGCAGGTAGCGCAAGGTTTCATCATCGACAGGGAAAAACCCAATTGTGGCACCATACTCGGGGG